>CAJQOT010000046.1 GCA_905480015.1 uncultured Rickettsiales bacterium
ATAAGATTGGTAAAAATCCAATTATTATCACACCAGGCATTCGTCCGCAATGGTATCAAACAGTAGACGATCAAGTTCGCACTTGTACACCAAAAAGTGCCTTTAATGCTGGTTCTAATATTTTAGTAATAGGGCGACCAATTATGTCGTCACAAAATCCAATTCAAACATTGAAAAAGATTTTCAGTGAAGATATTTAATATCCTGCCATCATAAAGGTATGTCACTCTTTTGAAAGGTCAAATAAAGCAAACTTGTTAATCATTAAAGCATACAATTACCAATTGTATAGCCAATTTCTATTTGATTTTTTAAAATATACATATACTGTAAGATTATCTATATCACAACATTATGAAACCAAGCAAACCAAGCAAACCAAGCAAGCCAAGTAACTTATGTTTTAGCTCTGGTCCTTGTAGTAAGCGTCCAAATTGGACAGGCGATGTTTTTAACAATATTCAACTTGGTCGCTCTCATAGAGCTCCAGAATCTTTAAAGAAAATACAAGATTTAATTGCACGAAGCAAAAAGCTTTTGCAAATTCCTGACGACTACCTTATCGGTATTGTTGCTGGGTCAGACACAGGGGCATTTGAACTTGCCCTTTGGAATTTTCTTGGAAAAGTTGGAGTAGATGTAATGTATCAAGAGCATTTTGGAAAAATTTGGCACACAGATATTATCTCACAATTAAAATTGACAGACGTTCGCACCATTAATTCAAAATACGGCGAAGTACCAAATTATAAAGAAATTTCACCAGAAAGAGATTTAGTTTTTACTTTGAATGGCACAACATCTGGAGTGTGTTTTAATAATTTAGATTTTATCTCCGAACATCGTACAGGTTTAACATTGTGTGACGCAACATCAATAGTTTATTCAATACCTATTGACTTTTCTAAATTAGATATAACCACCTATTCATGGCAAAAATCTCTTGGGGGGGAGGCTCAACATGGAATATTAATTTTAAGCCCACGTGCAGTGCGAAGATTAAAAGAATATACGCCACCTTGGCCGTTACCAAAAATATTTCAAATTTCACAAAAGGGCGATATTATACCTTCAATATTTGAAGGATCCACCATTAATACACCATCAATGATGTGTGTATACGACTGTCTTGATTCTATAAGTTGGGCAGAATCAATTGGAGGAAGAGAGGCTTTATTCCAAAGGGTGCAAAAAAACTTTACCGCTGTTAATGATTTTATTAATTCCAATTCATGGATTGAAAACTTATGTAGTAATAAAAAGTTTCAATCTCCAACATCGGTTTGCTTGCGTATTTGTACACCTGAATTTGATTCCAAAACAGAAGGCGAACAAAGACTGTTTATTAAAAAAATTGCAGAATATATTTCTAACGACCATGCAGGGTTTGACTTCGTAAATCATAAGAAAGCCCCTCCTTCCTTTAGAATATGGTGCGGACCAACAATTGAAAGCACAGATGTAACAGCTCTTTGTAACTGGATAAGCTATGCATACCACTCAATTGTATGAATATTGTCTTTGATTTCGATTCAACACTGATCGATGTTGAAAGCCTTGATTTTGCTATATCGAAAATATCTGGAGGTAAATTTAGCAAACAAATTGAAGGCATTACAAACCAAGGAATGGATGGAATTATTAATTTAGAGCAATCAATTAGTAGACGATTGGATATTTGCCAAATTACACAAAAGGATATTCAAAAAACCTCTTTTGTTAACAATATTACATATGGCTTAGAAGGTATTATATATAGTTTACAAAAAGACGGTCATAAAATTTATATTGTCTCTGGAGGAATTATAGACTTTATTCTTCCGGTTGCAAAAATACTTGATATACCACCACAAAATTGCATGGCAAATGAAATAATTTTCCACAAAAACGGCACATTAGATTCACTCAACAATACCTCACCACTCCTTTTTAAAGATGGAAAAAGCATAGCACTTGAAAAGTTAGGCATTTTAAATGATAAAACCATTATGATAGGGGATGGCTATACAGATTTGGAGGTCAACATTAATAACCCCCAAGTACACTTTATTGGATTTGGCTTAAATGTAGTACGTGAGAGTGTCCAAAATAAAGCAAAATATTTTGTTACAACGATAGACGGCCTGCGAGATGTTCTGAAACAAATTTTACGACCATCAAAATAAACATTTAATTAGCAAGGGTATTCATAGCTTTTAATAAAAAATGGGAAATATACAAAACACCATAAAAGACGGAAAAGATTGTTTTTAAACTGTATATGTGTGATAATGTTTACTCTAGCACACCAGTTGGCTTGATAGGATTTTTAAGGAATTTAATCTCTGAAACAAATCGCACTCCATTGTCACCCTTTTTAAGTTGCACGATTATATCAACAACTTGCGTGATATAATTTTTTACTTCCGGCGGACTCATTCCAAGACCAGCCTGCATTACCATTAATTTTAATTGTTCAATTGCCATTTGTGGGGAATCTGCATGTAAAGTAGAAATTGATCCAGGGTGACCTGTGTTGATTGCCCTTAAAAATGAAAAGGCCTCCTTCCCTCTAATTTCACCAACAATTATCCTGTCTGGTCGTAGACGAAGGCAGGCCTCTATTAAGTCTTGAGTTGTCACATTTGCTCTACCTTGCCCACCCTTTGATGCAACTAAGTGCAAGCGATTTGGATGCTGACTAAGCACAACCTCCCTTGCATCCTCAACAGTAATAAGCCTTTCAACTCTTGGTATATCTTGCAACAAGGCATTTGTAAATGTAGTTTTACCTGTTGATGTACCTCCGCTAATTATAATGTTCTTTTTAAAACGGACGCACCCTCTTAAAAAGTCTTTAATTCTATTTTTTTCAAGAAGTGCTTCTAAAATATAATCATTTTTGTCTTTTTGCTCTTGAATGGTAGCAAGTGCAAAGGCTCCCATTTTTTCATAGTCGTCTAGTGTGTAGCTAATTGTTGAAGGCTTTCTAATGGACATTGCAATTGTTCCCTTTGGGCATACAGGTGGCAAAACAACTTGAACACGACAGCCGTTCGGAAGTGTTGCAGAGAGTAACGGCATTTCTTCGTTTATACCTTGGTCTGTAGATTGTGCAATTAACTTTGCAAGACCATAAAGGTGTTTGTATGTAAAAACTGGAAGTTTTACTGGGTGTATTTTGCCCATTTTTTCGACCCATCCTACGCCAGGGTCGTTGATTGATATCTCCGATACGCCATCTTCTGAAAGAATTTCTTCAATAGGCTGAAGATATGTGTTTAAAACGGTAAAATTACTAGATGAATTCATAACCTCTCCCTACAAAATTATAGGAAGAGGTTAATTCATAGCTTTTATAAAGCAAGTGTTATATGTAATGATTAATTACCAACAACCTCTGTACAAGTTGTGAATGGTAAAGATAGTGTGTTAACAATTTTAATGTTAGTGATGTTACCATTTTTTGCAGCCGTACTAACACTGCCATCGCCCAAACCAAGAAATCTACAAGCTTTTCCTGTTGTTTCGTTACCAGTTAATTTAACAGTGCTAACACCGTTTAAATAATTTGGCGTAACTGTACAAGCTTGTGCTATCATAGTAATTAATGCTAACACTGAAAGTTTTTTAAACATAATTATATTCAAAATAAGTTATTTATTGATTTGATGTAAATTCATGATTTAGATTGTCAAGAAAAAAGCTTGACAATATTCTATAGTTGCAATTAGTATAATTGCATATTTAATATACTGCTTGATGACCTTACGCCTTCTTGCTATAATGTTTATTATTGGCAGCGTTTCCTTTGCCTCTGATGAGTGTAAAAATTTTGTTGAAGGATTTATTGGGCAGTCTAGTAAAAATGCAACAGTAGATGAATACAAACAGTACCTCTCGCAAACATTAGACACCAAATACATTACAAAGTTTTCATTAGGTTCCAATTGGCGTGCTTTGTCTCCAGAACAAAGAAGAGCATTTCACAAGGTTTATTCAAAATATATTATAATAAAATACGCTTCACGGTTTGCAAAGTATCCTGCGCTGTCGCATAAAATTCAATCTATTACAACGGACAGAAGAAGAAAAGATATTTGCAATGTGAGTTTACTTATTCGTACCATTGTAAATGGCGAAGAAAAAGAGTTCCCCCTTCAGGCAATTGTAAAAAATAATAGTAATAATTTGAAAATTCAAGATATTATCTTTGAAAATATCAGCATGTTGCAAAGCCATAGACAAGAAATTTCGTCACTAATGGAATCTCATCTTCTTGATGGTACAATGTCAACACTGGAAGATTTTATCAGTAAAATAGAATAATGTTTTTAAGAATAATGTTTTTTAATATATTACTACCATTCATCATCTCCATACTATTTTTCTCTTTTGTAAGAAAATTTTTTAAGAACTGTAATCAGCCACAAAGGTCTTTCATAAAAGGTGCTGAATACAAGACAAAGTTTAAACCTATACCATGTGCTGGAATTATATTTTTTATACTTTACACAGTATATGCTTTTTTAAATGACACTCAGTGGCATGTGTATTGTACAATTGTTGGGTTTTTTACAATAGGATTATTAGACGACATTGGCAAGGTCGTGAAGGGTTCTCATATTTCTTACATCAGCGGAAAGAAGAGGCTTTTATTGGAAATATTGTTTTCATCTGTCTTTGCATACTTTTTCCTTCAAGGTCATAATCATGATATCCTTGTCATAGGGAAAATCATCACCATTCCATATTTTCTAGCTTTTTTCATTATAATTTTTTTAATTGTTGGAACTGCTAATGCTGTGAATTTAACAGATGGACACGATGCACTTGCGGGTACAGTTATTTTGCTTAATTTATTATTTATATTAATGGTTGCCGGCTTTTCTTCCATTGTACTTACTTTAATTGTGTCGTTACTTGCATTTTTGCTATTTAATTCTAAACCTGCAACCATTTACATGGGAGACTCTGGCAGTATGTTTTTTGGCTCACTTTTGGCAATTCTCTTTATCGAAGCTAAAGCCGAACACTTTTTGCCAATTACTGGATTTGTTTTTGTTTTTGAAACGGTATCTGTTATTTTGCAGGTGCTTTATTTTAAGGCAACAAAAGGTAAGAGAATATTCAAGATGGCACCATTTCATCATCATTTGTCTCTATCTGGCGTACAGGATGAAAAAATTGTTAGTATTGCATTTGTGACAACGTCACTATTGTGTATTTGTGTGTATTATATATTTTATGTCGTCTCATAAAGATTTCATTCAAAAATTTAGAGCTGAAATACCTCAATTTATGCAGAATGATGTAGTAAGAATTTACAATGATATTACAGAAATATTAACACAAGGGTTAAAAAAAGATGGGGTTGAAATTCGTAGCTTCTTTAGCATGAATGCTCAACAACATGACCAAAGGCATAGAATTACTTGTAAAGATTTATCCAAATGAACCATATATATTTTTAATTACGATGCTTTCGTCAATAAAATCCGACATCTTTAAAAAGTTTTTTTACTCAAAACCAATTCTCTGAATTTCCCATTCAAGCATTATACCCGTTTCTTTGAGCACCGTTGTGCGTATTTGTTCGCCAAGAGTAAAAATATCCATTGCAGTTGCATTGTCATCGTTAATGAGAAAGTTTGAATGCTTTTCAGATACTTTCGCCCCTCCAACTTGCAATTTATGCGCTCCTGTTTTTCGAATTAGCTCCCATGCTGTGTAACCACTAGGGTTTTTAAATGTGCTTCCACCAGTGCGAACATTTTGTGGCTGTGCATCTGTTCTTTTTTTAACAAATGCATTTATTGTGCTCTGGATTTTTGCTGGCGTTGATTCTACACCATTTAATATTGCAGATAAAATTATACTGCCGTTTGGCAATGTTGCAGAGCGATATGTATGTGGTATCTCTTCTTTTAGAATATTCAAAACCTTTCCTTTGTACAATATTTCCACTGACTCTAAAATGTCAAAAATTTCACTACCAAAACAGCCTGCGTTCACTGCAATGTTTCCACCAACTGTTCCTGGTATGGTTGCAAGAAATTCCATTCCGGAAATTCCTTGTCCTTGCATGTACTTTGCAAGAGTATTGTTAAGGCAAGACGACCCAACGCGGAATTTTGTGTTAGAAAGATGTTCAACTTTACCAAAGGCAGATCCCAACTTGATAACACACCCTTGAAATGCTTTATCAGCAAATAAAATATTTGAAGTATTGCCAATAATAATATTCTGAGGAAATGATTGTACTATATGTTGTAATTCTAGCAAAGTTGATGGGCGAGAGAAGTTCTCTGCGAACCCACCAACTTTAAACCATGTTATTTTTGACAGATCAAAGTTTGTGCGAACCATGTACCTTATGCTGCGTTTTGTGTGTCAGTATCATGGATAAGAGAGTAATATTGACGATGGAAATCAATTTGCTTAAATGTTTTACTGTCTGCGTCAATTGCCCAATACTGTGAATGAGGTGTAAGTGTAACATTGTGGTCAATCAAACTGATTGTATCATACATTTTTTGAGTTATGTCAATTACTTCCATAATATCATTTACACCCTTGCCTTGTAAGGCAAAATTTTGCATTGCTGAACGCACAGCTTTTAATTGAAATAGAGTTGTTAGTTGTTCACTTTCTGACCCTACGCAGCGGTATAGCAATTGCTTTGCAACTGAATATTTTATATCTGTGCTTCTATGTTGACTTGAAACTGACACAGTGTACGAACAAAATTTTTGCTTACTTTCATCAAAATAACATAGGCATACTTGCTGTGTATCTTTAGTGTTGTCTTCTAAATCTGAAGTTTCTAGTGTTTTTTGGTGAAAAGTAGAGTTGGTATAATTTTGCAACAAAGCAATAGCCTCCTTTCTATGCGTGCACATCTTAAAAGCCTCCATATAGTTTTGCGGTATAGCATTTCCAGATATAGACATCATGATATTATTAGAGTTATTCAGGACGGCTCTTTCAAAATCTTTAGCATCTTTATGAGCATTAGCATTGATAGCAATTAATGCAAATTCGTCATGAATAATATTTGTAATTATGGACATACCTCAATTGTAAAAGTTAATTTTTAATTTAAATAATAGATACATTGCTAAAAAGCAAGTATTTTTTATACCATTGTTTTTCTGCCATACCATAGCCTTTAACATCAATGATTATATACCTATCTTCCAAATGTAGCACACCTCGTATATTATGCAATGCCGTTGAAGCAGAGGAAGAAATTGAAATATCCATTGTTACCAAATGCAAACCTTCTGTAAATCTTTAGTTTTTGTCTCACCATGGTGGTATTCACCCAAGTACGAACGCTTTGTGCTCATGCCAATTAAGTGGTTAAGAGTTGTGCCAATATCAATATATGTGTTTTCTGGGAAATCTTTATAAAGCTCATAAATTGCCATTTTGCTAAACGAAGAAGCGGAAAACAAAAATAAATGCCCTTCGATGCCACGCCCTTTAATCCACTTCTTTATTTCATCAATTTTATGAATATCGTTCACCATAGCATTATACCCTACACGGAAGTCTTTCACGATGAAATCAAGATTGGAAAGAGCTGCCTTATCATTGCATATCATCGCCGTTTTATATTGTTTTATCAATGGAAGAATTTCATCTAAAAACCGAGGATAATTCGCATTCACAAGCAAATTCGCCCATGTGCAATTTTTAATATTACCATGCAACACTTCTTTTTGCCATTTAAAATTCTTTTGTCCAACGCAACACTTACACGAAAGTCCCTTAAAATAATTCTTACTATTAAACTTAAATGCATCCATTAATTTTTCACGCACAAAACTGTGCTCTTGTGGGTTAAAGTCTTTATGGTCTTCCTTTTCATAAACTGGCCCTGCATTTGTGTTTGTATCAACAATGGTATTTGTTTCGCAAAGTACAAGTCGTTTATTTTGTAAAATAAAAAGCTCTCCGTCAGAAAACCTATTGAACGCAAATGGCACTTGTTTTTCAAGTAATTTTTTGACTTTATCAAAGTCTTTCATGAAATTTTGCCTCTCTTTTGCGTTTATTAACTTCCAGCCTTTGTGAACTTGTGATATAAAAAACTCATTCACATTGTTAACAAATATATTCTTTTTTTTCTTTTTATTTTTCTTTTTATGCATTAAAGAAATTGCATGACTATCCATTCCAAGCTTCCAACCCTTCAAACTTCCCCACATTTCTTTGTCACTTTCCGGATGAGGGGGAACATATGTATTTAAACGAAGGTATTTTTGCAACATATAAGAAAAATGCATATCTTCCCCACAAATTGTGTATTTTGAATCAGGTAATTCACGGCAAAATGCTGAAAGCCATTTTCTTTCAAAAAACCAAGCATGCCCAACAATATCAACTTGCTCTACATTTTGATTGGGATTTGCCCAGCCAACTCTTGTATGGCTGTAATAATCTCCACAGGAATTAAAATTTACTCCTATTGTTCCAAGTAAACCTTTGTGCGTCTGAATGGTATTTAGGCAATTTTCTATCCATTTCGACCCAGGTATTGTATCGTCATCTAAAACGCATACATATGTAGTTTTTGCATTCAGTGCATAATAAAACCTTGACCATACACCAAAGTTATGATTGGACACAGCAGCCTTTGTTTGCCAAATTGCACGAAAACTATACTTCCAAAAACCACCAGGAGAATTATACCAAAGCATAATTTCCTCCACTTTAATAGTTTGACCTTTAATTGCATCAATTTGCTTTAAAAGGTTTTTACCCCTTTTAAAGCCATTTAAAACTACAGTAACAGAAGTGTCATTCATGAAAGGTCGTACTAAATTCTTGCACATTATTCACACGCATTGCTGCTATATTGCAACTTTTTTTTAACAAAGCATTATAAGATGGTGCAAGAAACATTGACCCTTTATATGAAATATCATCACTTATTAAAAAAGACCCCGCAGACGCCTCTAAAAATGTTGAAACATTCTTAAAAAAATACACACCTGCACTTGCGTTGCTTGAAATTACCTCCTTTTCCCTAATATTTTTAATACACCCTCCTTCAATTTGCACATAACTAAACTTTGAATTTTGCGATTCAAAAAATGGAACCAATCCATCATAACCACAGCCTTGCATCACTTCCAACGGACACTTGTGGCAATCAAACATAATGTCTGCCAAATCAATGCAAACTGGAGCATTAAAATTTTTAATTAACGAAACGCCAGCCAAAGCAGAAAGCAATGCACCGTTTGTTAAATTCGATAACACAATGTACTTTGAACGCGGAAATTTTTTTTGTAAAAACTCTACAAACTCTTGTGTTTCTTCTGTTTTGCGTAAGACAAAAATAATATTTTCGTTTTCCAGCTTTCCACTTACATACCAATACCTTGATGTAATAACCTTTTCTATTAAAGTCTCACCTTGAATACGCCACAAAGGCTTTACCTTTCCACTTGGAAGAATAAAATCTGGACCTGCCAACGGAACAATAGAATACATTATATACTTTGTAAAAAATTATATATACAGCTTATGATATACTCAACCTTTTCATTTTTAAGATTAAAATACAAAGGAAGGCGAACAAGTGTTTGCGATGCTAAATCGGTATTAGTCATTTCCCTGCTAACTCTTCCGTACTTTACACCAGCAGGCGACGAATGAAGTGGTATATAATGAAATGGTGTCATAATGCCTTTTTCTTTCATAAACAATATAAAGTCATCCCTGTATTGTGGCTTGCAAAAACGAATATAAAACATATGAGCATTATTCGTTGCATAATCATTTATAAAAGGAAGTGTGATTTTTCCTTCAAATTGCTTTAGTGCGTCATAGTACCTTTGCCAAATTTCCAATCTTCTTTTATGAATCACATCGTCAATTTCTAAATTTGAATAAAGATATGCAGATATAACATCACTTGGTAAGTAGCTAGAGCCAACATCAACCCATGTGTATTTATCAACCTGACCTTTGAAAAACTGCGTCCTATTTGTGCCCTTTTCACGAATAATATGAGACCTATCAATAAACTTGTCATTATTAACAAGTAATGCACCACCTTCCCCGCTGATAATATTTTTTGTCTCATGGAATGAAAGTGTGCCAAATTCCCCAATCGAACCTAAATGTTTACCTTTATAGTAAGACCCATAAGATTGTGCTGCATCTTCAATGACCATAAGGTTGTACTTCTTTGCAATTCTAAGAATTGTATCCATTTCACACGCCACACCTGCGTAATGTACCGGAACAATCGCCTTTGTTTTTGGCGTAATTTCTTGCTCAATTAATTGCTCGTCAATATTACAACTGTCTTGACGAATGTCCACAAATACCGGAACCAACCCACGCAACACAAACGCATTTGCTGTGGAAACAAATGTGTATGATGGCATTATGACTTCATCTCCAATATTTGCATTGAGCATAATTGCCGACATCTCCAACGCTGCCGTACAAGAATGTGTTATTAGTGCTGACTTTACCCCCGTTTTACTCTCTAAAAAATTATTACAAAGTTTTGTAAACTTTCCACCTCCCGATGTATGGCCAGACTGAAATGCCTCGGTAATATAGCGAATTGTATTTTCACTATGGTTGCTTTTGTTAAATGGGGTTTTCACACTTTCTGTAAAAATTCCCTCCGGACAATATCCTCAATATTCTCTTCAAAGGTTTTTTCTTGCCTTGTAAATCCAAGCTCTTTTTGTGCCTTCTCATCATTTATTGCGTATCGAAAATCATGACCTATGCGGTCCGCAATATGTACGATTAAATCTTCATAAACCCCATTTGTACGAGGCTTTACACGGTTCATAATTTTGCAAATAATATGAATAGTATCACCAACGGATCTTTCACAATCTCCACCAAAACAGTAACTTTCTCCCAGTACACCTTTTTCAAGGGCAAGCCATATTCCATTACAATGATCTTTAACGTGAATCCAGTCACGAATATTTTCCCCTGAGCCGTAAATTGTCAAAGATTCCTCACTGAGGCATCGGGAAATAATTTTTGGAATAAGCTTTTCTTTATTTTGCATTGACCCGTAATTGTTTGAACAATTTGTTATTACTCCATTCAGACCAAATGTACGAATATAAGCGTGTACGATATGATCCGACCCTGCCTTTGATGCCGAATAAGGTGATGATGGATTGTATGCCGTGCTTTCAGAGAATTTTGGACTATCCGTATGGAGGTCTCCAAAAACTTCATCTGTTGAAACGTGTACAAACTTGAAATCTTTTTTTACTTTTTGCCATTCAATGCAAACCTTTAGCAGCCTATGCGTTTCCACAATATTTGTTTGAATAAACACATCAGGGTTCGATATTGAATTATCTACATGGCTTTCCGCTGCAAAATTCACAACTGCATCAATTTTGTATTCACGCAAAATATAGGCAATAAATTCCCCATTTCCAATAGAGCACTGAAAAAAATGATGCGGAATTGAGTGTATATTGTGCATGTTTGCTGCATATGTCAGCTTATCAACAACAAAGATATTTAGTTCTTTTTCGTGTAATAAATGGCAAAAATGCGAACCTATAAAGCCACATCCGCCAGTCACAAGAATGTTTTTCATATAATGTTTTTCATAAAAAAGAAAATGTAGAAGGTGTTGTCAAGAAATTATTTTCTTTACAACATCTTGACACCACTCCAATTGTTCTAAATTTTCTGAAACTAATATAATTTCATATGCCGTTATATCTATTGTAACATCTCTAAAAAACTCACCAGCTTTTGCAATCTCACTATAAAAATGTAATACATTTTTGCTTAACGGCACAGAATACATATATTTTTTATGACCATCGCAAAGTATTGTAGCAATTTTCTCACATAAAATTTTAAAGGCATTGTCATTGGGTATAGTAAATACATTTGCATACTGGAAACCAAAGCTACCAGTCACTTCATTTAATAAAACACGAGCATTCGTGGGAAGCGTTATTGTTTGTTTGTATGAATCATTATAAACTAACTCATTCTTACGAAGAAATTCTTGAAAATATTTCATTGCTTTGGGATTTTCCTCTAAAACGCAATCAAATATATTTGCAAAGGCTTGCGGTATGTAATTATGAAACATACCAACTCCGCCGCATACTATCACAATATTATATTTCTTTGAAAGTTCCTTTAAGTTTTTTGCAATTTGTGTAAAAACATTACCAATGTACCTGACTTCGGAAATATACCTCCCTTTCGAGCCTATTGCACGAGCTAAAACATCCACTTGCCTTTTATGTGTTATTCCAAGGAGGTGGCAATTATCAATAAATAGAACTGCTATGTCATTTATAGCAAAATGATTGTTGTACATTCGTTAGTTACAATGAATTTTCTTGATTTTATTAATCAATAATACTCTATTATAAAAAAACTATGTATTTTCAAGAAATAATTTCCACTTTAAAGAACTTTTGGGAATTACAAGGCTGTACTGTTTTAGAAGGCTTCGACTACAATGTTGGAGCCGGCACCCTTGCACCATATACCGCACTTTACACACTTAAGCACAAACAATGGTGTGTGTGTTATTCGCAATTTTGTCGAAGACAAACGGACGGAAGGTATGCACAAAACCCTAATAGACTATCTGGATATTTTCAGTTTCAAGTGATTATGAAGCCTTTTCCACACAATGCACAAAAAATATACCTTCAATCCCTTGAGGCTGTCGGAATTAAAACAGAAGATAATGATATCACATTCCTTGAGGATAACTGGGAGAATCCATCAATAGGAGCATCTGGCTTAGGAAGTGAGATATGGATTAACGGCATGGAGGTTACTCAGTGGACATATATGCAACAAATAGGAGGTTTAAAACTGGATGTTATTCCACTTGAAATTACCTATGGTTTGGAACGCCTTGCAATGTATGTGCAAGGAATTGATAACATATTTGATATTCAGTGGTCTAAAAACCTTACATATGGAGATATTTTTAAAGACAAAGAATACGAAATGTCATTTTATTACAATGAAGAGTCAAATACAGAAAACCTTTTTAACCTTTTTCAAAATGCAGAAAAGGAATGTAACAATTTGATACACAAAATGCTTCCAGAACCCGCTTATGAGCTTGCACTTTCTTGCTCAAACACTCTAAATTTACTTGATGCACGCTCGGAGCTTTCTCAAGTTGAAAGAGCATCGTACATTCTTCGTGTAAGAAATTTAGTAAAAAAAATCTGTGAAGTTCAGGCAAAAAAATGCAAGTAATTCAAAAAATTACAATACAAAATTTTCGATGTTTCTCCATCAATCAATTTTACTTTAATAAAATTTCCCACATATGTGGAGAGAACGGCACAGGTAAGACAGCAATACTAGAGGCAATTGCACTTATTAATGGACAAAATTCCTTTAGATCAAAAGCATTGGATAACCTTATTAGAGGCAACGTAGGGCAATTTGAAGTAATGTGCACAACAGCAGACCACGACATTTGCATAACATACGATGGTAGCCAAAAAAATCTTCTACTCGACAATGAAAAGGTATCTGCAAATCGGTTAAAAAAAATGTTTTGCCCCGTTGTTTTTTCGCCACAACACGATCTTTCGCTTAATAGCAATACAACTGCACGATCTTTTATTGACAAACTAACATCCCATCTATTTCACGAGCATGAAAAGCTGTTAAATAAATGCAAGGAATTACTTTCTGAAAGGCTAAAAATACTACTCATCAGTGGGAATAAAGCATGGTTACATTCCATTGAAGAGCAAATTGCACAAACACTAACTATTATTTTCTATAATCGCCTTATTTTCACACAAAAAACAAATAGATTTTTTCAAGAGATTTCCACTCATACAATAAATATTATCAACAAATATACTAAAATGCTTGAAGAAAAGCAGACATTTTCTACCATTGAAAGGCAAATTGTAGAAGATCTTTTTCAGGCACAAAGTTTAGATAAATCCTCCAACAGAAATTCTATCACTCCAAATAATGTAGAGTATGATATTTTATTCAATGGGCAAAAAATAGAACTATGCTCTTCTGGGCAACAAAAGATTATTGGCTCAATACTAGCACTGTCAACTGCATTTTATGCAAAAAAACAATGTAATGGAGTTATAGTGCTTCTAGATGACATAAACGCTAAAATTGATAAAAAAAATCAAGGATACCTTCATGAAGTAATAAACTTTGCAAATTGCCAAACAATTATATCTACCATTGACGCGCCAAAATCTAATGCACATTGTATTAAACTGCAAACCCTAAATCAGTAAACATCTTTGGTAGGTTTGTATAAAATGTTTTACCGGCAAAGTTTATTGAATAAGCGTGAAGCAACATTCTTTTGTAATGCATTCCACCATATTTGTTGTCTCCAATAATTGGCATACCAATGCTTGCAAGATGGGCTCTAATTTGATGCATTTTTCCCGTTTGAGGCTTAACTTCAAGTAAGGTAAAGTTGCCAATCGTTTGAATGGCAATATAATGCGTTGTGCATGAGTCTCCTTTTGTTACAATCATTTTTTGGAATTTTACATCTTTTTGTAAGTCCGTAGTAATTGTTCCACCATTACACGATGCATTTCTTTCTACTACCGCATAATAACATTTAGATACTTCGCCATTCGTAAAATATTCTGAAATACCTCTTGCACTGGCTTTATTTTTTGCAAGAACCATCACTCCAGAAGTTCCTCTATCTAACCTGTGTACAATTCTTGCTTCAGGAAAGTACGCCTTTGCAACTTCGTCAACGCCATAATCAACCCCTACACCACCTTGACTTGCAACACCATTTGGCTTATCAATGGTAATAATATCTGCGTCTTCGTGTAATATCCAGCCTTGAAATTCCTGCACCTTTTTGCTATCAATGTCCAATTCTACATCTTTGTGTTCCTCTATAAAGTAATAAATAGAAACTTCATCACTACACTGTAAACGATCGGAAATGTTAACTTTCTTTTTGTTCACTTTAACTTTTTTCTCTCGTAGCAACTTTGCTACAAGGCTTTGCGGAATATTAAACCGCTCTCTTAAAAATCTATCAATTCTTGAGGAGTGATAGTTATCGTCGATAATTATCTTCATTGTTTCATCATTAAAATTCTTAAGGAAGATATAGCAGACTGAATTGCGAAATCTTCTAAGTCTGAAGAAAAAACAGTGTTATTTTTATTTAAAATATTATCATTTACTTTAATGTGCTTTTTATAAATTGATTCGCTGTCTGGAAAAAAAACACTATTTTTTTCTGACTTCTTGATTTGAAAATCTGGTAAAATAATATCTGGGTTAACGCCAATAGCCTGTATTGAGCTCCCATTTGGGGAGTAATATAGTGCGGTAGTAAGTTTTAAAGCACCACGCTTACCTTCTTGCAACGGTACAACACTTTGAACCGAACCCTTGCCAAAGGTTTTTTGCCCCATTACAATTCCACGGTTATTTTGTTGCAACGCCAAAGAAACAATTTCCGAAGCAGAAGCGGAATATGTATTGACTAAAATCACAATAGGAATGGCATTGCTAATTAAAGGGCTGTGTTTGTTCACTATTGATATTCTATCGCCTTCAATTTGATACAAAATATTTCTACAATACTTTTTTACTCCAATGCAACTTTTTTCATTATACTTTTGCATATCTGCAACATTTGAGACTTGCACAATTACCTGATCTTTTTCTAAAAAAAGCGATGATATACCAATGGCACCGTCTAAAACTCCACCCGGATTAGAGCGAAGATCTAAAATAATACCCTTATAATTTCTCTGTTTTTTTAAAATTTTCAAAAATTCTACATAGGTATTTTCATTAAAATATCCAATTTCCAACAATAATATATCGCCTAATTTTTTCAGTGTAACGGTATCAACTGCGATATTGCTCCTTATAATACAAACCTGAACTGGTTCTGCCTGACCTTCTCTCAAAAGCTTAACATTGACCTTTGTTTTTTTCTTTCCACGCAACATACTAGAGGCCTCATCCAAAGACATACCAAATGTGCTTTTGTTATCAATATGAGTAATATAGTCACCATTTTGAACTCCCGACTTCTCTGCTGGCATGCCTTTAATCACTCCACGCACGTGTATAACGCCGTCTTTTATATCAATATAAACACCAATGCCAGAAAAACTTCCATCAAGCGATTCTTGTAATTTTTTGTACTCCCCCTCTGTGTAATAAGTAGAATGAGAGTCAATTTCTGCAAGTGCACCTTTCAACATCCCAGATGTAATGTCTTCATCGTCAATGTCTTTCTTAATTGAATGCTCTTTAGCATAATTAATAACTTCATTGACAATGGCAAACTCATCAGTAGAGAAATCTTCTGCATAAGATGCAAAGGTGAATAGAAAGATTAAAAGGTAATTCATAGCTAAAAATCTAACTCTGAATAATGCTTTGGCGTTGGAATTCCAACAATTCTTTCCTTTAACAGCGGTCGAAATGAAGGACGAGACTTAATAATGCAGTACCAGTCTTTAATTGTTGGAATTTTTGACCAACAAACCTCACCAAGAAAGTCTAAAATTGAAATTTGCGTTGCTGCCGTAATGTCTGCAAGGGACATTTTATCACCTGAAATCCATGCATTTGATTCAAGTAGGTAGGCAAGATATTCAAGATGAACGCCTAAATTATACCTTGCAAGAGATAAAGTGTTAGCATTTGGCTGACACTTGTGATGGAAATGTGCAATAAATTTCTCCTGAATAAAAAATTTAGTACAATCGTATTGTAACTTTTCATGAAACCATAAGTGAATTTTTTTTGTCTCCAACATATCATTTCCCTCTGGATACAGAATATCTGAGTTATAATTTGCATAAATATATTCCAATATTAGCTGTGTATGATTCAATATTACACCATTGCCTTGCACTAAAACTGGAACGGAACCCATAGGATTAATTTGCAAAAACTTTTCACTACAGTCCCAGTACTTCTCCTCAAGTAAAATGTATTCGGCGCCAACCTCACTCAATATAATGCGTATCATTCTTGAGGCAGGGCATATTGCATAATGGTAAAGTTTATACATTGTGCTTAAGTAAGAATGTTTTGTTATATATCGGTAAAATCAAATTTCAACTTGTTTTTCAATTTCCTCGGAAATTGATGCACATTTTGTTGTAATTATCATATCTGCTTTAAAAATACACTCACCATTCCTAAGGGTTACTACAATATTATGATTCTTCACCTGCACCCTTGTCATTTTATCAATTTCCTTACGCTTTGCACGTATTACCTCATGCATATCATCTTTTATTGGTATCACAAATTCTACTTGTGCACTTGAAATACCTGTGATATTAATATCATCAATGTATGGCTTTGTATAAGTAAATTTACCAAGATTAGAAAATACAGTCCACTTTGTTTCATCATTATACATAATGGACGACACCTGAATCAATGGGTGAACAATTCTTTCAAACTTCTTTGTGCTAAACATACGAGCCTTCACCTTCATTTTTTTACCACTCTGGAAATAATCAAGTGCTTGATTAACAAGTGCAGAATCTTTTGGCATATAAAATATATCTTGAAAATCAACACTGTCATACTTTTTATCATAATCAATCTCACCACGATCTACAGTTTTTGCCACTGGTGCACCTGCGTCAACCATACCGAACTCTTCTTTAGCAATGCCGGTGTTGTAAATTAATGAATTTTTTGCAAAATCAAGCATATTTCCTGCTTTCTTCACCTGTTCAGCTTGCGTTGAAATATCTTGCGCCATAGCACTACACACCATCAAAAGAAATGCAGCAATATTGTATAACATATTATTGTATAAAAAACCAATGTAAAATTAAGCGGTTACCAAGCATTGAAACTCTCTGACCATTATTAATGCTTTCCAAAAGATCTGCATCAATATCTTGAATAATACGCCTTGAGTGAACTTGTTGCAACACAACGGCACCATTGCTGTTTTGTCGAACATCGTTTATAAAGCTCTCCATTTGTTTAGTTACAATGGAATTAAATGTTATGTCTACTTCATAAAGAACAGCATTCATTGTTGTTAAATCAGCGTACATCGTATTAACAATTGACTCTTTTTGTGCTATACTTTCTATAACAAAGTTTGATAAATTGTATTTGGCTGATATTTTTGTAAGATATTCAATAATATATTGCCTACCATGGCTTTTATTTTCACGCCGTAACGCAGTCAACTTTAAATAAGCCCTAGAAACAGCATCACGATTTGCATTTAAAGAAGAGTTTTTAGAGGAAGATCTCTCTACCTTACGAATGTCTTCCTCTGCATTGCGATTTTTATTTGCAAAGTACTTTTCTACAAAATGCAATGTGACAACTAAAAGAAGAAAAATAGTCGAAAAAACTATTACTTTTTTTATAAATGAGGCATATTTATTTTGTAAATAAACTTGATACGACCTATTCATACTACTGAATTTTTATTTAATGCTATAATTTCTATTGAGAACACTCCATTTTTTTCGTCAATTTTTCTATTAATTTCATGCTGGAAAAAAACCCTACGAACATCCGAAACAAGGTTGTAGTAGTCTTGCAATTCTATAACATGTCCAGTAATTGATACATCAAAAATTGTCGAATGAGTATGGCAATTTTTCACACATGTATACATGATGTCTGCAATATGCGTTGTACCATGAACCAATGTTTTAAATTTGCTAAAAAATTTATGCTGATAAACATCTAGTGGGAATAACGCATAAAAATCTACCATATGCCTTTGTTTTGATACATTGTCCTCAAGGGTTTGCACCTTCATCATTACATTGTCAATGTTAAGCGTCTCTTGGTTGTTATATTTTGTAAACGCACTCAATGCGGACAGCGAAGAAGTGCAAACTGTGTATATAAAAAATATTGCCGTACATAATGCTAGGAAGGTTAGTGCTGCTTTTTTTAGACGATACTTAAATATTGTAGCAAAATATACTTTGTTTTCAATAAAAAATGTAGGCTCGTATAAACATTTTGAAGCTATCACATCTAATAACTGCACTTTGGCATTGCTCATGCTATACTTTTTATGATAGAATGACTTTGCATCCGACACGTCATCGTGTATATAAAATAAACTTTTACTGTTAATTTTTGTTCGTAACATTGCTTGTAAAAGGTCATCATCACCGTATATATAAGACCTATACCCAACATTGTACTGCTTACAGTAGTTAAGTGCCGTTTCTACTGTAGTATGAATTTCACTTTCAATTGTGCTGTTGATTGCTTTACACACAATGGTGTGGTGAAATAAAATGCGACGACCTTGATATAAAGCAAAATTTATACCTGAAATTGGACTAAACTGCACTGCGATACTCAGATCGTCTATATCTCCACCTTCAATATCAAAATCATCTTGCTTAACCACGGGAATTGCTGGTGAAAGATTTATTCTTTTTGCTTGACCTTCACATACAGACGGCATTTCAAGAATCATAGAAAAGTATCCAGCAAGTGGGTTTGGAAATTTATTCAGCAAGTCTATGTATACGCTGGCAATGGAAGTCTGTACAAGAGATACAACCTGATATGCATTGTCTGATTTCTTTTTATTCAAGCTGTCAATCTTAAAGTAATCATGTATAGCATCCTGTGAGATATCTTGCCCAGCCTTTCTTATTATAGAATGATGGACGGCCTTAGAATTAATAGACTTTGAAAAACTGTACTCTGTAAAAGATTGATTTGGAATGTCAAAAATAATGCACACTGGTATACCACTCTTGCCAATAAAGTAATCTTTAAAAAATGATTTAACCGCCCCTTGATCAGCATCGTAAGAAACTTTATGCGATCGTGACGAAAAAATTTTACCAGAAACGAAGCGGATAAATCGAATTTCTCTATTTCCCACAACAAGAAAGATAACATTTTCTCTCAAGGAATTCAAATGCATAGCCATGCTATTTATTTATTTTATTGAACAATGTATGTGCGTAATTGCTAGAAAAACCTGCACCAAGAAATACATAAAACACTTTTTGCGACCTATGTACGATCTCTTCTACAAACGAGAAGGTATCCTCCTGTAATACATCTTTATTATTTTTCAAGCATTTAATATAAAAACTATGATTTTTTATTTTTTTCCAACGTATTTGGATGTCATTTGTCAATTTTTCTGAAGAAATATTATTATTAACGCCACCGCCTTGAATGCCAAAAATATCCATCATTATAAGGTTTTTACACCCATCAAAACAAGAAATGTATTCATCGTACAAGCTTTCCACTCTTGTGTATTTATGTGGCTCACAAATAATAACAAACTCTGCGTTAACATCGCGGCAATAAGATGCAAACGATTCAATGAATATTTTAATTTTTTTTGGGCTATGAGCATAATCATCAATTACTGTAATATTATTCACACTTCCAACAATTTCTACCCTTTTTTTTATTCCCTTAAAACTATTAAATATGTTTGTATCATTTATACCAAATAAACGCTTTAAAAGCACCAAGCCTGGTAAGGCATTAAAGGCATTAAACTTCCCAATCATTGGTATAAAAATACCCTTCCCTTCAACATAACCTCCACAAGAAAACACTACGCCATTTTCTACATTTTTTACGCTGGACAAGTAACAATCACCCTGCTTATAAGACGGAAGACTTGTAACCTTTGCAATCCCAGAATACGATACAATACTACTTACAAAATGAGGGATAAATTCTTGCATAACATCGCAGGTGATACGGCAATCAGAATTATACACCACAATGCCACCACAATGTAAAGTTTTATATGCAAATCTACGAAAACGATCAATCAAATTATCACAGTCACCACCATAGCATTTATGGTCAAGGTGGTCCGCATCAATATCCGTTATCACTGCAACATTAAAATTCATATCCACAAAAGAACCATCGGACTCATCCGCCTCAACCACACATACATCAGATTTATCGTTAACAAACACGCTCGACTGCGTTTCATTAAGTATTGTGCCAATAATACACGACGGCATTTCTTGCAAGCAAAGTGCTTGCCATATTATGGCAGTTGTCGTTGTTTTGCCAGACGAACCCGAAATACCTATTCGCGTTTCGAATGTTGCAATTATTAACTCTAAAGCTTGATAACGCTCAATAACTGGAATGTTAAGGCTATGAGCTTTCATAATTTCTGGGTTGTCATCTTTGACCGTTGAAGTTTTAATCACAAGTGCAACGTCACTACATATATTTTCCTCTTTGTGGGAATCAAACAGATGAATGTTCATGCCTTTTAAATCTTGAACATACTTACAGCCATGCAAAGCGGAATCAGACCCTTGCACTACAACGCCGTGTTCATAAAAATACTTTGCAATACCACTCATACTCACACCTCCTACTCCTATAAAGTGGACTACCTTCCCCTTAAAGTCTTTAAATAACATTTTATTAACACAATTGAAGATATTGTTAAAATGAAAATTGTTGATTTTTCAAGTTTTTATTTCACTGTTTCTCAACTTATTAAAAATATGGTGCCAAAAGTTTCAAAAAAAATGGAAACAATACTCATTTTCCTCCTCATCCCCCTTGTTGGCTTCATTTTTGACTACACTTCAAAGCAAGCAATTATAGAAAACATTTGCGTAAGTAGCTCACAAATTACAATATTACCTTTTTTTAATATTGTGTGTGTGTTGAATACGGGTGTCAGCTTTGGTATGATGTCTAGCGTAGAAAACGGCAAGGCTATCCTTCTTGTGCTCACAACGCTTATTCTTGTATTTATATATTTTCTCACATACAAAGAAAAGGATAAGTTTGTACAATATTGCTATAGCGTTATTATAGCGGGTGCGTTTGGTAACATTATTGACCGTGCAATAAACGGAGGCGTAATAGACTTTCTAGATTTTCACTATAAACACATGCACTACCCCGCATTTAATGTTGCAGACAGCCTAATATTTATTGGAGTTTTTGGTATAATTATACGACAATTGACACAAAAAAAGCAAGTGCATTAAATATGCATTGCTTTTACTTGATTTCAACTTCTTGCGCTTGTCCATTTAAGTGGCCGTTCATCTAAAACTTGTGTTTGACTTGTGACGGCTCTGCATCTTTTTTGACTTTGCCTTGAAAAACTTGAGCATGTGCTTTTTGTACCTTTTTTATAATCACCCGTTTTGGCTGTATCACTAGTCTTTTTTAGAATTGACACAGGATGCGTGCCTTTTGCCTCACGATCTTCTGATGGTTGTGCAAGTTGTGCAGATTTCACAAATCTCTCACGATCAGCACGTGCCTGTTCTTGTGCTTTTTTACCTTCTGCTGTTGTAGGTGGCTTTGTTTGAAATCCACATAGCTGAGCTTGATTTGATTTACGATCTACTGAAAACATCACTTTTCGCCTATTTGAATTTTGCATACTTATGATTAACAATTTCTTTTGAATTGTAATGTATTTTTAGTCAAAATGCAAAGGTTTTTTACACAAAAAGGCTACATATTTACATTGCCAGTTCCACCAAATGTAATTAAGAAGAAAAGCTTTTGGTCGTAAATTTCTTCACGGAGGGTTCTACCAAATGCAAAACCTATTGGTCCCATTGGAGATCTCCACGAAACCCCAAGACCTGCGGAGGCTCTATAAGACTTTTTATCAAATATTTTTACACCAGTTGTGTCAAAGCTACTGTGAAGGTCTATACCATAAAGCGTTCCTATGTCTGCAAATAAATATGTCACTAAACCTAAATCTTTTGGAATACCATTTGGAAAACGCATTTCTGCCGAAAGAAGCTGTAAATTCTTCCCACCATAAGAAAATGATTCATAGCTTGCAACATTTCCGCCACCATCCAAGTACCCAAGTGTTGGCCCAACGCCACGGTAATTAAACCCACGAAGACCAAAGCCACCGCCTAATGCATACAAACTTTGAACATTCACAAGGCTGACACCATAGCTCGCAATTCTAGCAACTCGACCCTTCAAAGCAAACACAAGTCCATCAACATCAAGTAAAGTTTTATACCAGTCTGCACGAATTTCATTAGAAATAAACTTCACATTTCCACCTAAGCCAGAAAACTCCTGCTTAAACATTAAAGAAAAGCCATCGTTTGGTATAAAGCTGTTGTCTCGCTTGTCGTATTTGATGGTATGTGAAATTGCAGATGTTGTATAGTTGCCAATTTGTGCCTTAATAAAAGGGCTATTATTTGATGAATTTTCCTCAACATTATCCAATTGATAGCGATAGTTTATACTGTGACGCAGATATTCCGTAATTGAATATGCCATTGTTAAATTAAATGCAGTCATTCGTGAATTGTATGCAACAAAATTAGGGTTGCCATAAAAAGAGTGTAAAACACTTCCGCCAAGCAAAATATCCCTCCCTTTGAAATAAGGCTCTGCAAAAGAAATATTGTACGATTGCGAAACTGCGGTTCTCTCTAAAGATATGCCAGCATTATACCCCTCCCCTAAAAAGTTAGATTCCCTCACACCAATGCTACCTGCAATACCATTTATTTGGTCAAAACCAATTGAAGCATTTACGCTAGCCGTAGATCGCTCTTTTACAGATACCGTCAAGGATACTCTATCGCCAGCACCAGCAATAATTTTTTCCCCCACCTGAACATCTTCAAAGTACTGTAAATTATGCAAACGCTGAACTGACCTTCTAATTTTTGCAACATTGTATACATCTCCTTCTTTTACTAGCATTTCTCTGCGAATTACATTGTCAGATGTTTTGTCGTTGCCAATGATATTTATACTTTGCAAATACACCCTTCTAGAGTTTTTAATAATATATACAACATCTGCGATATTACCACCTTTCAACACCATTTCATAGTCAACCTTTGCAAACATAAAACCACTTTCTTGTAACACTTCTTCAATATTTGCGACCGTTTGTTCTATTTTATTAATATTAAACACCTTACCATCAATATTTTTAATAAATTTATCCTTAATTTTCTTCTTATCAAAGCCCTCAATAAAGCTTTTAATATCGCTTTTGCCAAAAGTATAACGGCCACCTTCATCAATGTATATAGAAACATCAAATAGATTTTTCTTTGATACAAACTCACTCACAACATTTTTTATAACTACCTTTGGAAAGCCCCTTTGTTTATAAAATCTCTTGATATTCTCTTGATCACTTTGAACGGTCTCCAAATCAAATCCCTGACCAAATCTTAACCTCCAAAGATTCCTTGGCTTTATTCTACTCCCCTCTCCCACAATTTCACCATCGCGAAAATGCTTGTTACCAACAATATTCACACTGCCAATTCTAGCTTTTTTACCCTCTTTAATATTAATAATAACCACCACCTGCGATCTATCATCTACAAATTCCACGAACGGCGTCACCTTTGCATTAAAAAATCCCATTTTTTGGTAAATCATCTTTAGCCTTTTGACATCATTCATAATGTCAGTTTTAGCATAAAATCTTTTTTCTTTTGTCTGCATCTCTTCGAGCATTTTATCTTTACCAATAGCCTTACTACCATTAAATTCAATTTTTTTAACAACAGGCGTCTCTTCAACTGCAATTGTAATGTCACCGTCAATGCTAGAAATTTTTACATCACTAAAAAAACCTGTTTTATAAATCCTTTTCAACACCCTTGAGAGCTCAATATCGCCCATGGGTCTCTCATCATCAATTTGTGCATATTGCTTAACGGTTTGACTTTCAATGCTTTTATTCCCAACAACGGTAACTTCAGCATAAACATTGATAGCGATACACAACATTGTGGAGAATATCAAAAAAAACATTGACAAATAAAAATACAAAATTCACAAGAAGCATTGAAACACTATTTTTTTATTGTAAAGTTATTTAATATGGTAACCACAAATCAATTGATACGCTTCGGTAGAACACCGAAAACTTATAAAACAAAATCACCTGCATTAGAAAAGTGCCCACAAAAGCGTGGTGTATGTATCAAGGTTTACACAACAACTCCAAAAAAACCAAACTCTGCGTTGCGTAAAGTTGCAAGAGTAAGGGTTTCAAACGGATACGAGGTAATAGCTTACATACCCGGTGAAGGTCACAACCTTCAAGAACATAGCGTAGTCCTGTTACGCGGAGGCCGTGTAAAAGATTTACCAGGTGTTCGTTACCACATTATTCGTGGAGCACTTGACTTGCAAGGAGTAAAAGACCGCAAACAATCACGCTCTCTTTATGGGGCAAAAAAACCAAAAAACTAATTAAAAGCAAAAAATTATGTCTCGTAAGGCACGAAAATTTAACTCTCATTTAATTCCAGACCCAAGGTTTAATAGCATTATTGTTGCTAAATGTATAAACCATATAATGCTAGATGGTAAAAAGGCTTTAGCATCTAAAATACTCTACTCTGCACTCGGCAATCTTGAAAAGATTTCCAAAGAAAAGAAAGTCTCAATTCTTGATTTATTTATCAATGTAATTGAATCACTTAAACCCACAATAAGAATGAGATCGAGGCGTGTTGGTGGGTCAACATATCAAGTTCCATGCCCATTGAGAGAAAAAGAAAGTGAAATGATTGCAATCAAATGGCTTGTAGACGCTGCACGAGCCACCAAAGGTAAATCAATGGAGAGTAGCCTTATCGATGTTATTATTGAAACAATCGAAGGTAGAGGAACTGCAATTAAAAAGAAGGAGGAGATGCACCGCACTGCGGACGCAAACAAAGCTTTTGCACATTTTGCATAATCTTCTTGACAAACAAAAAATATAATTTGTATATAAAAAACTTAATTTAATTTGTTGAATGGCAAAGAAAGGTAGAATTGAAAGAAATAACAGAGTGTTAAAAACAATTCAAAAGGATTCTGACAAAAGAAACTCTTTAGTTAAAATATTAAAAAGCTCTCAGTCTTCACAGGATGAAAAATTCGCTATTATGATCGCCCTTCAAAAAATATCTCGCGACGGTTCACAAACAAGGTATCGCAATAGATGTTCATTAACGGGACGCCCACGCGGATATTATTCTAAATTCGGACTATCAAGAAATATGATTCGTCACTATGCATCATTCGGTCAAATATCTGGCGTTAAAAAATCTAGTTGGTAAAAAATATGAGTACAAATCACATGGTGAGCTCCTTAATAAGCTCAATAAATAACGCTACTATTATTAACAAACCATCAATATCATTCCCACATAGCAAAATCTCTGTTGGAATACTCT
This sequence comes from uncultured Rickettsiales bacterium, assembly GCA_905480015.1. Taxonomy (GTDB): domain Bacteria; phylum Pseudomonadota; class Alphaproteobacteria; order Rickettsiales; family Deianiraeaceae; genus CAJQOT01. Next base: position 26,199 of record CAJQOT010000046.1, read on the forward strand.
CTGTATTGTTGGAAGAAGGCTTTATTCACTCCTTTGAAGAAAAAGAGGAAAGGAAAAATATTAAGTCTATCACGATTAACCTCAAGTATATTAGAGGCAAATCATCAATTCAAGACCTTAAAGTTGTTTCTACACCTGGAAAAAGAGTTTATTCATCACCAAACTCTATCACACCACACTACGACTCTCTTGGTTTCTATATTTTCTCAACAAGTAAAGGTATTATGACTGACTCAAACGCTCGTGCACTTAATGCTGGTGGCGAAATTTTATGTAAAGTATTTTAAACATTATGTCAAAAATTGCAAGGCTACCAATCACCGTACCAAATGATATTAAGTTGCTTGTAGCTGACAACAAAAAACTTATTAGCATCGAATCAAAGAATGCAAAAATTGACCTGCCTTACCATACATCTATAAATATGGTACAAGATGGCGAAACAGTTTCCTTTCATTCCGACGGTCTTTTGCGAAATAGAACGACAAGGTCAGTTGTTGGAACAGTATACGCAACGGTAAAGCGCACAATTGTAGACATACAAAATAAATTTACAGTAAAGCTAACATTAAAGGGAGTTGGTTATAAATCTTCGTATGACAATCAAATATTAAGCCTATCATTGGGCTTTAGTCACCCTGTAAAAATTGCAATACCAAAAGATATTGAAGTAAAGGTTACTCAAAATACCATTATAGAGCTTTTTGGGTACAACCGCAGAAATGTTATGGATGTTGCCACATCAATTCGTAGCCTACGTAAACCCGAGCCATACAAAGGAAAGGGAATTTTCATCAATAACGAAACAATAACACTGAAAGAAGGTAAAAAGAAGTAATAATTAACAATATAATATGTCTTCATACAAGCATTTTGACCCAAAAGTTATCAAAAAGCGTACAAAATCCCGTGCAAAATCTTCATCTACTAGATTCGAGCTTTATGTACTTAAAACAAACAAACATATTGTGGCAGTCTTGTACGATAAGCTAGAAAAAAGAGATGTTACCTCTGTATCTACACGCCCATCATCATTTGTTAAGTCCGAAAGCAGGGCAAACGATGCCTTTGAAATTGGAAAAAAAATAGCTACCATTTGCAAAACAAAAGACATTGCGTCTCTATGTTTTAATAAATTAAATTACAAGTTTCATGGTCTACTTAAAGAAGTTTCCAGAGGCGTTCAAGAATTAGGAATTAATATTTAAAATTACAATGAATCGTAAAAAAGATCCAAAAAAAACCTCTTTCTATGACACCATTATCGATATTCGTCGCGTTGTCAAGGTCGTTAAGGGTGGGAGAATCTTTTCTTTCAGTGTCCTTGCAATTATTGGCAATAAGAAAGGGTCGTATGGAATTGGCAAAGGTAAAGCCTTGGACATCACTCAAGCTAAAAAGAAAGCTATATCTATGGCAAGAAATAATGTTATAAAAATTAACCTTCGTGCTGGCAGAACCCTTCATCATACCGTAACAGGTAAATTTGGTGCAAGTAAAGTAATATTACGCCCTTCCCAACCTGGTACTGGTGTTGTAGCTGGTGGTGCAGTTCGTGCACTTTTAGAGTCAATAGGAGTTCAGGATGTTGTAACAAAAATTATAGGATCTGCGAACCCACATACCACTCTACTTGCAACTGCTGAAGCACTATCACAAACACAATCACTCCGCAGCATTGCATTGTTAAGGTCGAAAAGCATTAAAGATATTGTTGCAAACATCAGGCAACGCAAATCATACGATGGCAATGATATCTCAGAAAACAAAGAAGATGAAAGTGTTACAGCATAAAAATGTCTAAATACAAAATATCACTAATAGGAGCAGGAGCAATTGGGGGAACCATCGCACATTTGCTGTTTATGAAAAAATATTCCGATATCATTCTTCTCGATATCAACTCAAATGTTGCAAGGGGCAAAGCTTTAGACATTAAACAGTCGTCCGGAATGTCATCTTCCGATGTAAATATCATTGGAACCGATGATTACTCACAAATTGACAAAAGTGATGCAATTATTATTACTGCTGGCATTCCACGCAAACCTGGAATGTCTAGAGATGACCTTATCAACACCAACGCTAACATTATTAAGTCTGTTGCGGAAAATGTTGCTAAATATGCACCAAATGCTTTTGTTACAATCATCACGAACCCTCTAGATATTATGGTTCAACACTTTCAAGAAATTTCACAAATGCCACATCAAAAGGTTGTTGGTATGGCTGGCGTTTTAGATACTGCAAGGTTTACAACTTTTTTATCGGAAGCTCTAAATGTTTCAGCATCTGACGTTAAAACATTTGTCCTTGGTGGTCACGGAGATACAATGGTTCCACTCATAGACTACACAACCATTGGAGGTATACCTTTAAAACAATTCATTCAAAATGGTGACATCTCGCAGAAAGATGTTGACGATGTAATTCAGCGAACTCGTCAAGGTGGTGCAGAAATTGTTTCCCTTCTTGGAAATGGTTCTGCGTTCTATTCACCAGCACACTCTGCGATTGAAATGGTTGAATCTTACATATTTAATAAACGCAGAATACTACCTTGTGCATCATATCTTCAAGGTCAATATGGTGTAAATGGTGTATATGTTGGTGTTCCTGCTATAATAGGTGAAAATGGTATTGAAAAAATTCTTGAAATTGACCTATCGCAAACAGAAAAAGATATGATGGATAGCTCAATTAAATCTGTTCAAAACTTACTTGTTACACTAAAAAAATCAATTTAGAACAGCATCCAGTCATCTTTTCTTCACACCCTTCCCCAGCTATCTTCATATATATCACATAATATCTTTTTCCAACAATACATTGCTTTTGCACCATATAATTTTCCCAACTACATTTTGAAAAAAGTACTAGTAACAAAAGGTGCCGACGAAACTATTAAAAATATATGAATAGCTCTATCAGAATGCTATGAGATAAATTTTATAGAAATAGGGGCGGACAAAGGCCGTGTTCACTTTTTATTATAATAAGCGTCAATACACAATATTACCAAAATAGTAATAATAAAAAGTATTTCAGCTAGAGATATTTAGCTTTTTAGCTTCCAAAAGAGCGCAGAAGGAAAGATTGCAAGATTTTTTATCAAAGCATAAGTATATAGTTACCCATATCTTGGTAATTACCCCAAAATGACACTAAAAAAGCTTGACATAATATCAAGTTCTTTTTTGAGGCAATATAATTTTTTCAAGTTTTTCCTCAAAATTATCATTGTTATTGAATTCTAGGTTATCGTTTTGTATTGTTTCAATTATTTTGCTTTCTTCCGTATTTTGTATATATTTAATTTTATGAGGTTTAATTTTAGTGCTGTCTATAAGTAATATCGCTTTTTGTAAAAAAGGTAAGGCTTTAATATCTCTCTTTTCAAAGTATTTAATAGCCTTTGTTTGAATCCACACATTATGAAAATGTTCTTTAAAATCTATTAATAGCTTATTTGGGTATAGCCTTGCAGGGTATGTTCTTCCATCTTCGTATTCATGTTGATAAGTTGGAAAAGTTTTAGGGTCTACCTTCTTGACTTTACGTAACCAATCGGAGAACATTCTGCCTTGTGAAATATCTGGTATCATATTTTCAGGTAAATTATACCCTTGTTTTTCCATTGGTGCTATTAAATCTATGGCTATCTCATTAAGCATCGAAAAATATCCGTGTGGAATTTTATGTTTATTTGCCATATATCTTTGCAAATGATATGGTAGATTGCTTACCACCGGAAGCTTGCCACTCATCCAGTCAAGTACCCATTTTGATACTTGTACTGCAAACTTAGGTGAAAGCCATTGTGCGAGATTTATTGCAACTTGTGGATGTACCCAAGTACCTTGAAATCGTGGATCTCCACCTTTAATAATATGTACCAGATCCGATGTGTTAATGTGCATATCGGAAGATAAATGTTGTAAAAACTCTTGTGTGCTATCCAGTCGATTCCAACCAGCAAATTTTTTATTAACACTGTTACAAAGTTCGGTGGCATTAATATATCCATCACTTACCCTTTGATGGAATAAATTTCTTCCCCCTTTTTCTTCTATGGAATACTCCGTTGTTTCAAATCTATCATATAATGATAAACCTACCATACTATTATCACTCATACTTTTATTAATAAACTAACCAATTAAATTTTTATACATTACTCTTTTATTCTCACAACCGCTGAACCAAATATCAAAATTACAAAAATCATCATTTGCTTTCCCATTACATCTAAACGCAAATTCATTCAAATAGTTGTTTATGTGCTTTTTGCTTGTCCAGTGGTAAATACCATAAATACCTCTTTTAACAAGCGACCAAAAGCCTTCAATAGTATTTGTGTGAATTTTAAATGCTACCCTTGAATCTAATCTTACACATTCATTTGCAGAGTGTTTTATTGTGTAATGCTTATAGTTATTCTTGAGGTCTTTATACGCATTGTAAGTGTCAGTTACTATTGTTGAGCTTGTTTTTACATTACAACCAATCTTTGGCAATAAGCACTCTTTACTTGGATTATCAATTTGCATTGCTTTCACTTGCTTTGTGTCTCTATCCACCAAACCAATTACAGCGGTTTTTTGACTTTTGAATTTATTTACCGTGTGCTTGTTTCCTTCCTTATCCCCAAAATACGCTTCGTCAATTTCAGTTACACCATCAAAAGGAGAGTTACCACCTTTCATAACCTCTCTAATTCTATGCAACATAAACCAAGCCGTTTTTTGTGTAACACCAATATATTTTGCAAGTTGAATACTAGAAATACCTTTCTTCATTGAAGTAAAAAGATATATTGAAACAAACCATTTAAAAAGTGGTAAACGGCTTTCTTGAAAAATAGTACCAATACGAATTGTAAATTGTTTTTTGCAATCAAGACAAGTATAAAGAACATTATTTGAATGAATACAAATATTTTTTGCATTACAATGCGGACACACTGGAGTTTTCACGCTACCCCATCTTTTTTCTGCCAACCAATCTCTGCAAGCTTTTTCAGTGCCAAACTTCATTTGAAAATCAAGCAAATTCATAGGATTTATAATAACTATATATTAGTTATATACCTAGTTATTTAAAAGTTAAGTATTATTTTATGTGTTAAGTATATAATTACCCATATCTTTAAAATTTTCTTGACAATTTAAAATATATAGCCTCTTTTCTTGTAAGAAAGTAATTGCGTGTAAGAAAATGCCAAAATTGAAGACAAAATCCAGTGCAAAAAAACGCTTTAAGTTTAGTGCTAGTGGGTTGGTAATTCGTTACGCTGCAAAGCGTCGTCATAACCAAGGTAATCGCTGTCGCAAAGCTTTGCGTCAAAGTAAAGGTCCAATCACAGCAAAGCCAGAGGTTGCTAAAATCATTAAAAAGTACTTATTTCAGTAAATATATGTCAAGGGTAAAAAGAGGCGTAACATCTCACAGGAGGCACAAAAAGGTCCTTCAGCAAACTAAAGGCTTTAGAGGCAGGGCAAAGTCGTGCTTTAGAATAGCCATTCGCAGATTACAGAAATCTTGGGAATATGCATATGTTGGTCGTAAGGTTAAAAAAAGAGACTTTCGCGCTCTTTGGATTCAAAGAATTAATGCTGCAGTTAGAGTACACGGATTAAAATACTCAACATTTATGAACGGGGTAAAAAAATCTGGCATTGAGCTAGATCGTAAAATACTTGCAGACTTAGCACTAAACCATGAAAGCGAATTTTTAGCAGTAATTTCAGAGGCAAAGAAGCATATTATTTAGCTTAAATGATGCTAATACATTCGTCTATAATTATCCTATATATTGGGCTATTGTTTTCCGCAACATTTGTTTCCCGTGTGAACATTGCCATCTTGTCTTACAGTATAATATCATCGGTAACATTTTTTCTTTTTTATGTATACAACGCTGCAGATGTTGCATTAACGGAAATATCAATAGGCGTATTTATTACATTCTTCTTCTTCTATTTAGCTCACTCTAAGACATCGCATGTTCAAACATCCTCAAAAGTTAAGCCACTTACATTGATTGTTGCAGGTCTGTCATGTTTTGGGGTATTTTGTTTAATGATGTACACCGCTCTTTTATTAGAAAGTATAACGCTTGTGACGGAGTATTCACACTATTATAATCAGCATTCTTATGCAGAAACACACATTGCTAACATTGTTACGGCTATATTGGCATCTTACCGTGCATTTGATACACTGGGCGAAACCCTTATTATTGCAACTTCAAGCTTTGGTGTGTTGGCAATATTAAAACAATCTACACATAGCGATAGCTGTTTACAAAAAATTTAATACCATTGTATTTACCATTTTTTTGTTTTTGTATTTTTTGGAAATATATATCCATCTCAATGCGAACCTCTTTTTTTAGTATTTTTTTACCATCATAAATATAAAGCAATACCTTTGCCATTGCCTTTTTTGGTATTGGCTCTGGTAAGAGAAAGTCTCTCATTGATTGTAAAATAGATTTTCTATCAACATTAAATGTTATACCTTGTATTGACGCTTTCACAAATCCTCCATTGCTGAGTTTAACAGAATATTGCTCTTTAAATTTTTTTTCCAACAAAGATATCACAGATGAAGAAGAATACTTTTGTAAATATTTCACCTTTTGCACATAAGCTGTATATTGATTGTTTGTTTTAGGGTACGATTCAAAGTTTTTAATATAAGTACTGACTGTATAAAGCAAAATATTCATATCGTTACTATGGTACTGCCTCCCAATTTTTTGTATAGATGGAAAAAGTGAAATATCGTAGTCTGTAAATATTACCTTAGAAATTTGCTTTTGTGATGACACGACATCATACGCTTCTTTGGTTGCTAAAAAGCTCATCAATACGGCAACTATTGTTATAATTATTGAGAAAAATATAAAACGCAAAGATTGAATATATTTTAAATAATACCACTTTTTTGCATCTTCAAAATACTCCTTCATTTCTATAAATTTTCATTTCTGTAAATATTTCAGTAAATATTGCCCCGTCACACTTTCTGGAACCGAAGCCACATACTCTGGTGTGCCAGCTGCAACAATTTTTCCACCTTCAACGCCACCCTTTGGCCCAACATCAATGACCCAATCTGCAGTTTTGATAACATCCATGTTGTGTTCAATGATAACCATTGAATTTCCTTGATTTACAAGCTGTTGTACAACTTCCAATAATTTTTTGATATCACTTGAATGTAGGCCTGTTGTTGGCTCATCTAGAATATACAATGTATTTCCCGTGTCTTTTTTTGACAGCTCTCTCGCTAGTTTAATTCTTTGGCTTTCACCACCAGAAAGAGTAGTTGCCGGTTGCCCAAGCTTCATGTAATCAAGCCCGACCATTGCAAGGTATTTTAGTTTATTGGCGATTAAGTCAATAGGTTTAAAGAATATATATGCCTCACCAATTGACATTTCTAGCACATCGCAAATTGATTTACCTTTGTATCTAACCTCTAATGTCTCCTTGTTGTACCTTTTACCTTTGCATACCTCACATTCAACGTACACATCAGGTAAAAAGTGCATTTCAACTTTAATGATACCGTCTCCTTGGCAAGCCTCACATCTTCCACCTTTAACATTGAAGGAAAACCTTGAAGATTTATACCCCTTTCTTTTAGCTTCCGGAAGATTTGCAAACCAATCACGAATGTGTGTAAAGCATGCAGTATAAGTTGCGGGGTTAGATCGAGGAGTTCTTCCAATTGGTGATTGATCTATTTCAATGATTTTATCAATATATTCAAGGCCGGTAATTTCTGAGTGAAACCCTGGCTTAACAGATGTTGAGTGCAATCTTTTTGCAACAGCACGGTAAAGTGTCTCCATTACAAGTGAAGACTTACCACATCCGCTTACTCCTGTTACACACACCATTTTAGCAAGAGGAAAGTCAACATCAATGTTTTGTAAATTATTAGCTCTTGCACCTTTGATGGTAATTTTAGCGTCGGGATTGCCTCTTCTTCTTGCGTGAAGACCTTCGATCCTTTCTTTTCCCGAAAGATACCTTCCTGTAATGCTATTTGGATTGTTCATCACATCTTCTGGAGTTCCAGACGCAACAATGTGCCCTCCACCTTCGCCTGCAACGGGTCCAATATCAATTAACATGTCAGCAGCAAGCATTGTTTCCTCATCATGCTCTACGACAATAACAGTGTTGCCAATATCTCTTAAATGTTTAAGTGTTTTTATTAGCTTTGCATTGTCCGATTGATGCAATCCAATTGACGGCTCATCAAGAACGTACATAATTCCAGTAAGTTCGGAGCTAATTTGGCTGGCAAGTCTAATTCTTTGGCTTTCACCACCAGAAAGTGTCTTAGCTTCCCTTGCAAGGGTAAGGTAGTCCAGCCCTACATTGTGTAAGAAATACAGACGCTTAATTATTTCCTTAATGGGGCGCTCACCAATTTCCCTTTGTTGCTCCGTTAGCTGTGGAGCAAGTGCTTCAAACCATTTGATAGAGGATGATATTGTCATAACGCAAACTTCTCCAATGTTTTTATCTGCAACTTTTACCGCTAAACTTGGCTGCTGTAAACGATATCCATGGCAAACATGGCAATGTGTTTCATCTTGAAATTTTGCAACTTCTTCGCGAATTGCTTCGCTTTCTGTTTCACGCAAGCGAGCCTCCAAAATATTAATAACACCTTCAAATGCTCTCTTCATTCTAGATTTACGCAGGCCATCGGAATATTCAATATCAATTTCCTCGCCACCATTTCCATATAAAATCATCTTTTGAAATTTTTCAGGCAATTCTTTCCATGGGTCTCTTGTTGAAAACCCATAATGACTGGCAAGTCCCCCAAGAATTTGATAGTACATTTTATTACTTGTTAAACTGCTCCATGGGGCAATTGCACCATCTGCAATAGACTTCCTGTCGTCCGGAATGATGATATCTTTGACGAAATATCTTTCCTTGCCAAGCCCACCACATGAGGGACAAGCACCGTAAGGGCTGTTAAACGAAAATATTCTCGGCTCTAAGTCTTCAATAACAAAGCCTGAAACGGGACATGAAAATTTTTCAGAGTACACTAAATTATGTTCTAAATCGATAACTTTGCCGTTTTTAAATGTAAAGCTGAGAACATCCTCCCCATCTTCATTTGAAGGAAAAGATTGTATATCTGCATATATAAGTCCATTTGCAACATCAAGGGTGCTTTCAACGGACGATGCAAGCCTTTCCTTAATGCCTTGTACAATCTCAATTCTATCTACAACAATTTCAAGTGTGTTTTTGCGGTTTTTATCTTCAATTTCAGCGTCGTCAATGTTCATATATTGACCATTAAGGCGTACTCTTTGATAGCCTTGCTTTCGCAATGATATTAAAAGTTTTTTATGCTCACCTTTTTGCCCACGCACCACTGGAGCAAGAATATTTATTTTTGTTCCAATTGGTAGTTCAAGAATTTCTTGAATCATCTGGGATGATGTTTGGCTAACAATTGGCTTGCCAGTTGCTGGAGAATACGGCACACCTATTCTAGCAAACAAAACACGAAGATAATCGTAAATTTCCGTAACAGTTGCAACTGTTGACCGTGGGTTTTTTGAAGAAGTTTTTTGATCAATTGCAATAGCAGGAGACAAATTCCCAATGTAGTCAACATCAGGTTTTGATTGAATATTTAAAAATTGACGAGCATAAGCCGATAGGCTTTCAACATAACGCCTTTGACCTTCAGTGTATAGGGTATCAAACGCAAGGGACGATTTACCACTTCCCGAGGGACCGGTAATTACTATAAGTTTATTTTTTGGTATTTCAATGTCAATGTTTTTTAGGTTGTGCTGCCTTGCACCGTGGATAATGATTTTGTCTTCTATGCTCATTGAAATTATTCAATTAAATCTCGCCTGTGTAATGTGATAAAAGAAATGGAATGTCAATCTATTAATTTTTATGATACAATAAACACTTATTACGATGCGACAAAGTCGCAAAAAATTAATCAATTGCCTTGTATATTAAAAAACATATGTTTTATTATATTTATAAATTTTATTTACCATCATGTATAAATTGTTATTTTCGATTTTTACACTTACGATGTTTGGTTGTAATGGTAAATTACACATGCTAGAACAAGACACAAAAGAACAGATCATTGCATCTGGTGTTGCAATTTCGGATGTTGTCAGTCGGTACAATGGCCACAATTCAATCAATGTTGAAGGTTATACCAAAGTTAAAGATATATATGTAAATGAACGTCGCAGTAAAAATTTATTATTGTCTTCAATATTTGAAAACAATAATGACAAAAAAGATATAATCATTGCAATTCGTGGCACAATAAATAAGTATGAAACGGCAAAAGATTTTAATGCAATATATACAAAATTTAAGAATTACAATGGAAAGTTTAAAGTAAAGTATGGCTTTGCCGAGGCTGGTTTCTATACAATGTATAAAAAAATCCGCCCCAATATTATTGAATACGTCAAACAATGTGATGGTTGCAACATTACCATCGCTGGACACAGCCTTGGAGCCGCTATGGCTGCATTAGCTGGTTACGACATGATGATGATGGTTGACGATCTGAATATAAACAATGTGATTAATATATATGCCTATGCACCTCCAAAAATTGGAGATAACATATTAATGAATAATTTTAATAAGGTTTTAAAGAGTAATACAAAAGGTCACACTATGTTTATTATTAATGAAAGTGATATTGTGACAAAAACACCACCTGCCCCACTTTATCCTTCTTATCCAAAAAGTTATATTAATAATTTATGCTGGAACGCCAAACCATTAAAAGGAAGCTCACCATTAATAGAGGAGGTAACAAAAAATCATCATTTGTCTGACTATTTATCTGCATTGCGTAGAAATTTTAATTTACCACATAGCACAAGAGATGGTGTAAAATATTGTGATTAAAAGCTCCTCCTTCACCGTCACAGAAGGCAAGGCATACTCAAGCAAAGTGTCTGAATAACATAATAGAGTGTAATCGTATTAGGCTAAAGAAGCACTATTAATGATTAGAATAAACGCAGTGTATCGGAGGGTTTTCGACAAGGACTGTGTGTACACCCGCGACCTTGTAGAAAGATGCGCGGACACCTAAAACATCCTACACAATCAATTGACTGTCCGCATTGCTAAAGCTTTGATTTACATATATTTACAAAAATATATTCAAGACAACTTGAGAGAGCCTCTTCTTATCAATTGCAATAAAATTCCCCGCAGAAATTCCCCGCAGAAATAAACTTTTGCACTAAATTGCTTCGGCATTCCTTGTGTTGAAAGTGGACGCAATCTTCAGTCAAAGTCTCCAGTAAGAATTACAGGTATGATGTTTTTATTTTACTTGTGCAATAATTTGCCTTCTAAAACTCTCTGCCTCGGCAATACGGCCATCATAAAGTTTTTGCACATAATACAAAGCATTAGAAGAAAATGGCAGGGCAGTTCTTGCGCCATATCCACCTTTCTCATATACAGTTGATATCGCAAATTTTGGATTCTCAAATGGGGCAAAGCCTCCAAATAGTCCATGTGGTTTTTCGTTTGCAATTTTATACTCTCCATCACTTACAAACTTTGAAACAACCTGCGCTGTCCCAGTTTTGCCTGCAAATTTATACTGCTTTTCATAAATTCTTGAACGGTACGATGTTCCACCTACAGTATTTGCACCGTCATATAATGCGGCACGCAATATTGCTAAATTTTCTTCAGAGACATCTAGATTGGGGAATGAAGTATTATTATTTTCAATAAATGGCATTACTTTTTTACCAGATGCAATTCTTGCCATCATAATTGACGTCTGTAAAACAGTACACAGAACATTGCCCTGCCCAATTACCATATTGATTAAATCTCCACGATAAAAAGACTTGTTGGATTCCCTAGCCCATTTTGAATTTGGAATTAAACCAGATTTTTGACCAATAAACGGCACAGTGTCAAACACATCGCCAAGACCAAGCACATTAACCGCAACATCATATATATCATCTTCATTGATGTAGTCCGCAAGGTTATAAAAATAAACATTACAAGAATGCTTAATGGCATTGTGTAAATCCATCTTACCATGTCCATTACGTTTCCAACAATGAAATGTGCGCCTACCAACCTTATGCTTTCCATTGCAGCGGAATGTCTTCTTTGGGTTTACACCTTTTAACAATGCCGTCAACGCAACTACAACTTTAAAAAGAGACCCAGGAGCGTAAGTAGCTTGGTATGCTCTATTCAGCATTGGGTTATCATTGCCCTCTAAAATTCCCCTCCACTCCATTTGGGTGATTTTATGAGATAAACGCTCTGAATTAAAATTTGGCGACGACACAATGCCAATAATATTTCCCGTCTGAATGTGAACTAAAGACGATGATACTACATTAGTTCCTGCTAATTCGGACATAAATTCCTGAACTTTAACATTTAATGTAAGACTGATGTCTTCACCAGATACGGACGGCTTGGTGGATAAGTCTCTCACCTTATAGCCAAATGCATCAGTTTCAATAACATTATAGCCATGCACTCCAGATAGCTTATCATTGTAAATTCTTTCAATGCCATTCGCACCAATTTTAATATCTGGATGCTTACTTCTACCAGAGCGTATATCATCTACTGTTGGCGACTTTACATATCCCAGAATATTTGAATATGCACGACTGTGCCGGTAATACCTTGCAATACCTTCAACGGCATAAACATCTCTTAAGTAAGGAAGATTAACTTCAATGTTTATTAATTGCCTTTGCGTTAAGTACTCATACACAATAAAATCTTCAAATGGATTTTTTTTATAAAGATTTATAAAATACTCCTGCGAGCTCTTTGGGACTTCTAGTATGTCTAAAGTTTTATATAAATTTTCAAAATCTTTTTTTCTACTCTTTATTATAACTCTCCAATATTTTGCATTGTATGCAATCTTTTCTCCGTTTGTATCCAAAATCAACCCTCTTTCTGGTGGAATAACAAAACTTTTAGTATGGTTGTTGTTTGACCTGTCTAAATACTTTCTATATGCCAGCACTTGTAAATTAAACAGCCTTCCAAAAATAATAAAAAATGCTAATATCTTTAAGGCCGACAATATAAAAACCCTTCTAGACAAAACGCCAACTTTTTTGGTGTCAAAAGACATACGAAAACAAAGTTTGACATAACATTAATAACCATTCAAAAAAAAGCAAGTAATGTTTACAAATGTTCCTCAATACCACTCCCAACACACGGGCAATTGCCCAAGAATTTCAAGCATTCATAGAAGCAAGCTTTCAAGACGTTGCAATGTGTTTAAAGCTTTGCGATGTCTCTCAAATTGAATTGAATTCAGAGCAGTTAATTCAGGCATCATTGGCACTGGAATGTTTTATAAAGAAAAAATTTCACACACAAACAACAATAACACCTACACAGCAAAATATTGCCACTGTTAAAAAAGACTTTATTAAACGCTCCGTTTTTTTAAAATATCAAAACCAAGAAATATCTGACACATGGGAATCCACATACCACTTTACAAGTGAAAAGCAATTTATTGCAGATGTCAACAACACACCAAACGAAGATCTAATGAAATACACTGCATTTGCATTGTTTACTCAAAAAGGTAAGGCAAAACATAGAAATGACACAATATTTCATTTGCCAAAAAAAAAAGATGAAAAAGATGACTTTATACAGTTGTATCAAAATACAGTATTAGCGAAAGATGTATACAAAAGAGAAGGCTTTAATTTAACCGATACATTTCCTTCAAAACCTTCAATTGACTGGCATACCGGATATTGCCTACACTGCCACAAAAGAAATAAAGATAGCTGTGCGAAAGGTTTGAACGAAGAAAAGCAAGGCTGCCCTTTAAAGCAAGATGTTTCAGAATCAATATACCTTAAGCATAACAATCATCATATTGCGTCTCTAGCTGTCATTATGCGACATAACCCTTTTTGCATTATTACAGGCAGGAGAATTTGCAACGACTGCGAGGAAGCTTGTATTTTTCAAAAACAAGAACCCGTTGATATTCAATCCATAGAAACGCAAGTGTTGAATGATATTTTAACAATGCCATACGGACTTGAAGTATATAACCTTCTTCTGCTATGGAACCCCCTTCAAATAAAAGAGCACCACAATTTACAAGGTAAAGATATTCTTGTTGCGGGTCTAGGCCCAGCCGGATTATTCGCCAGCTATTTATTTGGAAAATCAGGAGCCAATGTTATTGGCATTGATGCAATCAACATTGAAATTACCCCAAAAATACGATATATTATGGAAAATACAATAAAAGATGTATCTCCGTTGATATCTGAGCCATTAACAGAAAGACTACAATCAAACATTGGCGGTGTAATGGAATATGGAATTACCGCACGATGGAACAAAAACTACTTGGATCTCCTCATTGGATTAATTCTTCGTAAAAAAAATATTCAATTTGTAGGGTCTAGAAGAATTGGCGGGCTATTAAATTATAACGATGTTTCTCAACGCTATAAATTCAACCATATTGCCTTATGTGTTGGCTCTGCAAGTCCCAAAATACCATTTTATATAAATGGACTTTTTGACGATTACAGGCTCGCAAATGGTATAATGATGGCATCAGACTTTTTAATGTCCCTACATATTAATCGCCAAAGTGATTATTTACAAAGCATACAATCGCCGGTGTACATTCTTGGGTGTGGTCTAACCGCCATAGACACGGCGTGCGAAGTTCGCACATTTCTGTGTCAAACAGAAGCTAACCCACAAGTTAAAATACTTTACCATAAAAATTATGAACAGTCACCATCTTATAATATTAATCATTTAGAATTTAAAAAAGCCCTACAAGAAGGCATTGAAATTATACAAAATACCACAGCAATAGAGGTGATTAAAAATAAAAATAAGATTGAAGAAATTAAGTTAGCAAATGGGAAAACTTTGAAGTGTAAACATTTAATTATTGCCATTGGCACAAGCCCCAATCATAAACATATTCAAGATTTCATTGGAAAAAATGATGTCTCGCTGTTTGGCGACTGCAATCCCCAGTATACAGGTAGCGTTGTGAAAGCTCTTGCATCCGTCCGCAACAACATTAACATTGCTATTCAAAAAACACTTTGTAATCAAAATATTTCACAAAATGTGAATGAAATCACCCATAATCCGGATGTATATATTAAAAATATTGAGAATAACTTGCATGAAGTCACGATAGAGTCTCCACTGTTTGCACACAAAGTAAAAGTGGGGAATGTTTTAAAATTGCAAGAAATGTACAAGAACTCCCTTGCCTTTACCGTTGTTAAAGTAAAAAATAATACAATTACATTGTACATTGATGGCAATGCCAACACCTCATCCTTAATAAAGGCAATTAAAAATCAAAAAATACACATTAATGGTATTAACTGCAACAGCTTTCCAATGATTGATAAAAACACAGCCGTTATTGTATCGTCCAAAACACAGATAATTTTCAAGGAAATATTTCCCAACAACAACATTATACTACACAGCAGTAAAATACCACCAAATGGCAAGTATCTTGTTGCCATTGAAGATGAACAAATACAAAAAGCAGTTTTAAATCAAATACAAGGCACGGCAACGGTTTTTCTTTACAATAAAATGAACTGCATGCTTGGCGGTATTTGTGGAAGGTGTATACAGCCCAATAGAACGTACTCTTGCATTAATAATATTGTTGAGGTGTAATCTCTTTTGATTGATGTGTAAAAAATAACAAGCACTCATAATTTTTTGCAAAATTTTGCAACTCTTTAGATGTTTGCATAAAAATGAAAAGAATTCATTTGGATTGATGCAACGAGCAATAGAAGATATGGAAGAATATACAGCCAGTTAAAGCAATATTGCATACTCATAATTTAAAAATATAACATTGCATACAATGCTAAATATTTATTTTTTCTTTGGGCCAAATGTAATAGATCCTGAATTTCCACTAAATGCCATTGGCACTACGGTAGAGGCAACGCTGTGTAAGTTGTCTTCAATTCTTTGCAAGAATGCCTTTGCCTTTTCAGGTGTAGATCTTTCTCTTCCCCTTAATTGGGACACAATCAACACCCTGTGACCATCTTCCAAAAATTTTATAACTTTCTTAAATTTTGTATCATAATCATGTTGACCGATATTTGGAGACATCTTAATTTCTTTTTGCTCAACCTTGTGATGCCTTTGCTTTGCATCGGACTCTTTCTTTTTAATGTCATATTTATAACGCCCAAAGTCCAAAATTTTGCACACGGGGGGGTCAACATATGGAGAAACTTCTAGCAAATCTAGCTTTAACTCTCTTGCCTTTGCTATTGCATCACGAACTGGAAAAATACCAAGCATTTCACCGCTTTGGTCAACAACTCTTACTGTTTTTGCCTGAATTTCATCGTTTTTTTTAGGTATTTTAGACATTTATTTTAAAAAGTTGAAAAAGAATTACCGCAACCACATTGTGATGTAGCGTTTGGGTTGGATATTTTAAACGCACCTCCGCCGATGCCATCCTCTTCATATGTCAATGTAGAGTTAATTAGCTTTGCGTTTATATCGCCAGAAGCAGTGCACACATAAGGGCTTTCTAACACCGTTACCTCATCACTTGATTTGCTATCAATATCAAGAACATCGTACTTATAAGAAAAGCCATTGCATCCGCCAGGTATAATAGAAATAGTGAGGCATTGACCACTTTGCAACACCCTCTGAAGCCTTTCCTGTGCCTCTTGTGAAACTTGCAACATATATTAACGGCGCTCTCCAAAGAGATGTAACAAATGAATAAATATATTAATGAAATCTAAATACAAAGAAAAAGCACCCATAATTGCTACTTTTTTTATCCCTTCATCGTCAATCTGGCCAGACTGATAGTGGTAATACATTGCTTTAATCTTCTGTGTGTCGTATGCTGTCAAACCTGTAAATATTAAAACAGCCAAAATCGAAAGGATAAAAGACATAACATTGCTATGCATAAATATATTCACAATTGAAGCAACAATAACACCAATTAACGCCATCATTAAAAAGGACCCAAACGCTGATAAGTCTTTTTTCGTTGTATACCCATACATTGACATACTAGCAAATGTAATTGCAGTAATAAAAAATACCCTCGCAACAGACTGCCCAGTGTACATCAAAAGAATCGATGAAAGTGAAAGCCCCATTAATACGGCATATCCATAAAATAACCCACGAGCTTTTATAAATGACATACTATTAATTTTTACTCCCAAAAACAATGCCATACCAAGTGGTGCAAACATTATAATAAAGCGTAAAGGGCTTTGAAATACTGCGTGTTGTAACGCAGGGGAGGATATTATCATTTGTGAAAAAATATATGCAACAACACCTGTTAATGCAAGGGCAAAAGACATATTTTTATAAACAAATGCCATATAGTCCCTAAGGCCGCCAGTATTTGTTTGTGATGCAGAATAAACGGTATTCATAATATTTTAATTATTAATTAATGAATTGTAGATTAAGATATTTTCTTTGTCAAGTTGAATAAATACTCATATGCAATATTATAACGCAGAAAATAAAGGTCTAATTATTCTTCAATGCCTGAGGTAGCATTATAAATATACACCATCACATATAGAAGTTTAGAATAGATGGCAAATGATACAAGGAGATCGCTAGCCTACCCTACCTTAACAAGTAAAATTTTGTGCCATTTGCGGTACGAATAAAAAGTTGACAGAAGAAAAAGAGACCTTATACATAAAGTAGCTTACTTTCTAATATATTTAATGTTTAAAATTCTCGCAAAAATCTTTGGTTCAAGTAACGATAGAACTCTCGTATCGTATAAATCAAAACTTCCCGAAATTCATAAATTTTACGAACAATTTAAATATTTCAAAGAAAATGAATTTGAGGTAAAAACAAATGAATTTCGTAAAAGAATTAAAGAAGGTGCGTCGCTTGAAAGCCTAATTCCCGAAGCATTTGCATTGGTGCAGGTAGCCTCGGAAAATACTCTCGGCATGAAGCATTACGATGTTCAACTTATTGGAGGCATGGTACTTCATGAGGGAAAAGTTGCAGAAATGGCAACTGGTGAGGGCAAAACGCTTGTTGCAACTTTACCCGCCTACCTTAATGCACTCGCTGGGAACTCTGTGCATATTGTTACAGTGAATGACTACCTTGCCCAAAGGGATGCTCAAACAATGCAACCATTGTTTGATTTACTTGCTATGAAATGTGACTTTATCACAAGTGCAATTCCACCACACGAACGCACTGAAAAATATAATTCTGATATACTATACATCACTAACAATGAAATTGGGTTTGACTACCTCCGCGACAACATGCGAGACTCTTCTTCTGAACTTACACTTACAAAGCATGGTTTAAACTTCGCTATTATTGATGAAATCGACTCAATATTAATTGACGAATCACGCACACCATTAATTATTTCCGGACCTGTTCAGCAATCACAAGATATCTACCACCTTGCAAGAGACATAGTGCAATCCTTCATAGAAGACGATTATGAAATTGAAGAGAAAAATAATAGTGTTTACATTACAGATGTTGGATATCAAAGAATAGACACATTCCTTCAAAAAAGTGGTATAATTGAAAAGAATGAATCGGTTTACGAAACACATGACCTACAAACTCAAATCCGTAACAACCACATTATTCACAGCATAAACCAAGCACTCAAAGCGCACAAAACACTCAAAGAAAATACTGACTATATTATACGAAATAAATCAGTAATGATTATCGATGAATTTACAGGCAGAATTATGGACGGAAGGCGTTACTCAGATGGACTTCACCAAGCCATCGAGGCAAAACATAAGGTAGAAATTCAACACGAGTCGCAGACTCTTGCATCAATTACATACCAAAACTACTTTAGAATGTATAAAAAGCTTTCAGGGATGACAGGAACCGCCTCCACAGAAGCCTCAGAATTTCATGAAATATACAGTCTTTCAGTTGTTTTAATACCAACACACAAACCCCTTATTAGGGAGGATGGCGATGACTTTGTATACCGCACAGAGAAGGAAAAATTGGATGCAATCGTTGACGTTGTGAAGGAATCACATCAAAAAGGTCAGCCAGTGCTGCTAGGAACAACATCAGTTGAGAAGTCCGAACAGCTTTCAGCACTTTTAAAACAACATAAGTTGCCACATAACGTTTTAAATGCAAAGCATCATGAAAAAGAGGCAGAAATTATTGCAGATGCAGGCAAGTTGAAAGCGATCACCATCGCAACAAATATGGCAGGCCGTGGAACGGATATTATCCTTGGTGGCTCAGTTGATAAAATCATAGCAAAAAAAATTCGTTATATTCAAGATGAATCACGGAAAAAAGAGATAGCAAACAATGTTAAAGAAGGGCATGCGATAGATGCTCAAAAAGTTAAAGATGTAGGCGGCCTGTTTGTATTAGCCTCGGAAAGGCACGAATCTCGTAGAATAGACAACCAACTGCGTGGCAGAAGTGGCAGACAGGGAGACATTGGTAAAACACAATTTTTTCTTTCACTAGAAGACGATCTTCTGCGTATTTTTGGCGGAGAAAAGCTAAATTCAATTCTTAAAACATTTGGCTTTAAAGAAGGGGAATCCATTCAACATCCATGGCTGAACCGCATAATTTTAAAATCACAAGGTAAAATTGAAGCACAACATTTTGAAGTCCGTAAAAACCTCATCAAGTATGATGACATAATGAATACACAGAGGCAAATTGTCTATCAAAAGCGTATGGAGTTAATTAATCATCAAGTATCAATTGATAGCCATATTCTTAACACTATAAACAAAGTATCAAGTCAAGAATATCTTGTTTCACAAGGTGATTCCCCTGAAATAACAAGCCTTGTTTTAAATGAAGAAGGAGATAGCCTTTCTGCAAAACTGATAAATAAATACAACAAGATGTACGGCGAAGCAGAGGGTAAAAGTAAAGCACGACACTTCTCCATTGCTATTTTAGACAGCCTTTGGAAGGAACACCTTTATACAGTTGACGGGTTAAGACACAATATGCACCTTCGTTCTTACGCTCAAAAAGACCCCCTTAATGAGTATAAAATTGAAGTCTTCCAAACATTTGAAGCTCTACTAAATAATTACCATACATTCTTACTGAAAGAATTACTTTCCAAGTAAATCTAAAGAACTTAGTAAATCTTGACTGATATCATTCGCGTCTTCAAGCCCCACATAACAACGTACCCCTGTATTTTCCCCACTAATAAGTGGAAACGAACGAGATTGCTGTAAGTTTTGCGGAAATGGTATCGCAAGAGACTCATACCCTCCCCATGAATACCCCATAGCACACAACTCCAATGCATTAAAGAATTTCCCCATTTGGTCATCGGGATATTTTTTATCAAGAATTATTGAAAAAAGACTTCCATACCCCTTACATTGTGATTTATAAAATTTATAACCAGGAGTGCTTTGCTGTGAAGGGTGAAGTATTTGTTTAATTCTTGGGTGAGTTTTAATATTTGTAATAACTTCATCCACTGCCTTTTGGTGTGCATCAAGCCTTGTTTTGAGCGTTCTAATTCCACGTAAAATATAATAGGCGTTCATTGCAGTGGTGTTTGCTCCAATTTCACGAGTTGAACCTGAAATTGCATTTGCACACTCTTCATTAAATGTTATTACACCGGCCATAATATCAGAGTGACCTGTCAGGTACTTTGTACATGCCTCAACAACAACATCAATGCCATATTCAAATGGATTAAGATTGTAAGCAGTGTAAAATGTATTGTCGAGTATTGTACGAATATTATGTTTTTTTGCAAGAGTTGCTATTGATGCAATATCTTGTGTTTCAAATGTTAACGAAGAAGGGCTTTCAAGGTATATAACATTTGTGTTAGGTTTGATTAATTTTTCAATCTCTTCACTTGATGCAGATGGACTATAAAATGTGTGCTCTACACCGTAGCGTGCCAATGTTTTTGCAATAAAGCTACGCGTTGGGCCATATACACCATCTGAAGCTAAAATATGCGAACCTGTACGACAAAAAGCATTTAAAGCAACAACAATTGCTGAATAACCACAAGATGTCATTTTAGAATAAAATGATCCATCGTAAAGGCTTGCAATTGCTTCTTGGCAGTCAAAAATTGTATCCGTTCCGTTCCGTCCATAAGTTTTTTGCCTTGGGTTCATTTTTGCTGACCCACTATATATTTTGTCTACAAACATAAATTCTTCGTATGTATCAAAAATTATAGTAGATGTTTGAAAGATACCGTTATTCACACATCCGTTTTGTTTTTTGGTGTCTCTTACTGTGTGAATTGCATGCGTTGCAAATGCTTGTTTGTTTTTTGACATAATATTAAGTACAAAATTACTATTCTTTACAATCACAACATTATCATTTTATAATTCAATACTTTTTGATTAATATTATTTAATAAATAAGCTCTGCATTACAGTATGAAGTTGAGATTTGACATCTTCAGATTTTATGATATTATTCTCCGTGTCAAAAATTTCATAAAAATTTGGTACCGACAAACTACCCTTTACACTTCCGTCAAAAAACTTCGCCGATGCTACAGCCGACGCTAAAACACTAGAAGCACCACCCTTGCCAGGAGAGGTTGAAAGCATAATGATTGGTTTATTTTGAAATACCTTTGGATTAATACGAGAGCACCAGTCAAAAAGATTTTTATAAGCAGCACTGTATGAACCATTATGTTCAGCAAAAGATATAACAATAGCATCGCTGTTTCCAATTTTTGATAAAAAGTCCCGTGCTAATTGTGGAATGCCAAGCTCTAATTCTTTGTCCTCACTAAACAAAGGAAGTTCGTAGTCGTTTAAATCAAGAATTTCAGTTTGAGCATTTTCCAGTAATTCAACGCAGTATGTTACAAGCTTTTTGTTAATCGACTTTGTGCTACTACTTGCAGCAAATGCTAATATCTCCATAATAATTTAAATGAATAATTAGAGATGTATACATATTTAGAAGTCAATATAAACTAGATGTCTATGTCAAAAATATACAATGTTATTATAATTACTGAAATCAATCATAATAACTTGACTAATAACATATTTTATATATTATTATTTTTTAATAAAGAACATTATGGCGAAAATCACAACTGGTGCAATTGTTGGCTCAAGAAAGCAATATATTGATGGGGTTCCACTAAGGGAAGTTGTTCTAACAAATGGTGAAACTTTCCCAGTGTATGATACATCTGGCGTTTACACAGATGACAACCATACAATAGATATCAGCAAAGGAATAAAAGATATACGCACCAAATGGGTGCAAGAAAGGGGTGACTGCGAAGCAATCATAGGTCGCGATATTAAGCCCGAAGATAATGGTATTACAAATTCCTTTAAAAAGCCAATCGAACCTTTTGATCGCAAAAACATAAAGGTGTACAAAGCAAAAGCGGGGAAAAATGTAACACAAATGCATTATGCAAGGCAAGGCATTATTACAAAAGAAATGGAATATATTGCAGTACGAGAAAACCTCGGTCGTAAAAATATTGCTACACTTGCTAGAAATGAATATGGTCGCTTTCAAGGTGGAAATTCGTTTGGTGCAAATTTACAAGTTGAAGTCACACCAGAGTTTGTCCGCAAGGAAGTAGCAGAAGGTAGGGCAATTATTCCAGCAAACATTAACCACCCAGAAGTTGAGCCAATGATTATTGGGAGAAACTTTTTTACAAAAATTAATGCTAACATTGGCAATTCAGCAATATCTAGCGGAGTAGAGGAGGAGATTGAAAAAATGGTTTGGGCTTGTCGTTGGGGAGCAGACAACATTATGGATCTCTCTACTGGGAAAAATATTCACAATATCCGTGAATGGATCTTACGAAACTCCCCAGTGCCAATTGGTACAGTTCCAATATACCAAGCCCTTGAAAAAGTGAATGGTGTAGCAGAAGATTTAACATGGGAAATATACCGTGACACACTAATTGAACAATGTGAGCAAGGGGTTGATTACTTCACAATTCATGCGGGCGTTCGTTTGCCTTTTATCCACCTTACAGAAAAACGCATTACAGGGATAGTATCCCGTGGTGGCTCAATTATGGCAAAGTGGTGCCTATCTCATCACAAGGAAAGCTTTCTGTATACCAATTTTGAAGAAATATGTAAAATTATGAAGCAGTACGATGTATCGTTTTCATTGGGCGACGGTCTTCGCCCTGGTTCCATTGCCGATGCAAACGATGAAGCACAGTTTAGTGAGTTAAAAACCCTTGGTGAATTAACAAAAATTGCCTGGGAGCATGATGTTCAAACTATGATTGAGGGGCCTGGACATGTGCCATTGCACCGTATTAAAGAAAATATGGACGAACAATTACAGCACTGTTACGAAGCTCCATTTTACACACTTGGGCCTCTTGTTACCGACATTGCACCAGGGTATGACCACATTACTTCAGCGATTGGTGCTGCAAATATTGGGTGGTATGGAACGGCAATGCTCTGCTATGTAACTCCAAAAGAACATCTCGGGCTTCCAAACAAACACGATGTGAAAACGGGAGTAATAACTTACAAAATTGCCTCCCATGCCTCTGATTTAGCAAAAGGGCACACACTGGCTCAATTACATGACGATGAACTTTCAAAGGCTCGTTTTGAATTTCGATGGGAAGACCAGTTTAACCTTTCCCTTGACCCTGAAACTGCACGCTCATTTCACGATGAAACTCTTCCGGCAGACGGCGCAAAACTTGCACACTTTTGTTCAATGTGTGGTCCAAAATTTTGCTCAATGAAAATATCGCAAGAAGTTCGTGATTACGCAGAAAAAAAACGGGAAATTGAAACAGGTATGGAGGAAAAGTCTAAAGAATTTAAAAATCAAGGTAGCGAAATCTATATTCGCAAATAACTTTGCCAAGAGTTCAGTCCGGTGTATTTCACTGCAATACTTTACTGCCTGTATATTCTTGCAAACAATTTGATATTGTATTATACCTTGCTTTGTAAGTAAACTTTGCATATAAATTTACTTACATTAGATAATAATGCACTTTATAGTCATACATAATTAATGATAAAAATATGCAAAAAGGCACAGATATGAAAGATACTAGTGGGCACTTGAAAAAGCTCCAAGCCAGGGAACGCTATGATAACATAAAGCCAATAATAGATAAAATACAAGGCAATCTTTCCTCAATAACTGAGATGCCACATCCAGAAAACTATTCTCACCTTGTACAATTGTGTAAATATATTGACCCAGAAATCACCCTTGCAATACACCCCCTTACTTCAGATAACATGAAAAGGTTGACGTTTGACATCACCCGTAATAATGTATACGACGTATTAAACACAGATGATACATACAACAAAAAAGAAGAAGTGACTCAAGCGCAGTTTTTAGAAATTTATACGGAGAAAGGATGGCAAGGTAAATGGGAAGGTGTGCAAACTCCATCAAAAAAGAGAATTGATGAGATCAAAAGATTTCACAACATTGCCGAACAGGTATCTCGATAATTTTATACCTTATTGAGCGTTGCGTCTATATGTCAAGCAATACACACTTAATGCTTGACATTTACTTTGTAAGTAAGAATTAAATTCTTGTTTATTTTGAGTAAAAAATTATGGTAAATCTTGCAGGAAAAAAGGCGTTAATCACAGGGGCAACAAGTGGCATTGGTGCAGAAATTCTTAAAGTTTTTAGTCAATTAGGGGCAAATTCTGTTGCATCGGGAACGAATGAAGGTAAGCTTTTAGAGATTGAAAGTTCAGGAATATTTGCAAAAAAATGTAATATTGCTAGTGCAAGTGAAATTAACGACCTTGTTAAGTTTACCGAAGAAAAGCTTGGTGGAATTGATATTCTTGTGTGTAATGCAGGAATTACAAAAGACGGACTTATTATGACTATGAAGGAAGAGCAATGGGACGATGTTTTAAATATCAATTTAAAGTCTTCATTTTTATTAAGCAAGCCCATTATTAGAAAAATGATTAAACAGCGCTATGGGAGAATTATATTTATTTCGTCCGTCGTTGGCTTTACTGGTAACCCTGGGCAAGCAAACTATGTTGCGTCAAAGTCGGCATTAACGGGAATGGCAAAGTCAATAGCAAAAGAAATTGGCAGCCGTGGTATTACCGTTAATTGTGTTGCACCGGGTTTTATTCAAACACCAATGACTCACACCCTGCCGGAAGAACAAGCACAAAAACTTAAAGAGCAAATTGCACTCGGAAGATTGGGTCAGCCAGAAGAGGTTGCAAATGCTGTCGCGTTTTTAGCATCAGATTCTGCATCTTATATTACAGGCACAACCATTCATGTCAACGGAGGAATGTATTAAGACTGCTCTAGAGTTATAGTTAATATAAAAATGCTTTACAATGTTGTAAAAGTATGTTACTGTATAAGGAAGTATTAAAATATCTTTATGAAGGGTGGCGAAATTATTAAACTTTGTGTTTTTCTATCTATAACAAGCTGTATAGGCACGAAAGGGTCGGACTTTTATTCTGACCAAGCATATAAATCAATGGGCGTACATGGTGGACAAGACAATCCAACCAATGTAGTTCCAATCGTCCCTGGTGATCAACACAGGCAGAAGAGAATTACTGACAACCAAAAACACCATGACGACTTTATTTCTAGAGACGTTAATCAGCAAATGCCCTTTGCGTTGCAGAACACTCAAAATCATTCACGCCAAGTCAGTGACTCAAGAAATATCAATACAGTGAACATTCATAACGATTACTACGCCGAGTACTTACACACACTTGCATCTGAATATGGTAAATATTCTACATTGTTTGCAAAAAAAGGTATGCAAAGCGATGCACAACTTTTAGACGCCAAATCACAAACAGCATCAAGCGGGCATGACGTAGTGTTTGAAACAGAATATTCATTTAATTTACCAGCAGACAAACAGTCCATCATTGTTCAGCAGAGAAAAACTTTAGAAAATATTAAGGCACGAATTGACATTCTAAAAGAACAGCCGCAAACTATTGCAAGAATACAGTCTGCATATGACTGCACAGTGTTAGAGGCAAAAAACCGTATGTATTCAAGAAATACACCGTGTGGGCTTGCATACTTTCACTCACTTGAAGATCTTGAGCAATCTTATGGCAAACTCAACACTGTACATGGCAATCAAGGTTATACACGGACACGGACCGAAAATACTTCGTATAGCAGTCAGGGAAGTGGCAATGATATGGTAAACAGTCAGGGAAGTGGCAATGATATGGTAAGCAACCAAAGAAGCAGCCAAAGCACTTCAGAGGGAGAAAGTCACTTCGTTGAGAACAACTTTGAATATGAAGACAGGGCAACATTAAAATACGATAACCACAAATCGTTCGTTGTATATTACGACATAGGCTCTGATACACTGGACTCTACCGCAGTATATGCAATAAACCGCGCAATTGCATTTGCTCAAGAATATGACGATTATAACATCAATGTACTGGGATTTACTGATAGGCTCGCATCTCGCGATTATAACAAATCACTTTCCGATAAAAGAGCGTCCCGCGTTCAAAAGGCATTAATAGAGCGTGGCATACCACATGGTAAAGTTAACAAACTAGTTTTCGGTGAAGATTACAACAGCATTAACACTCGCGATGGAGTTGGTGAATCATTCAACAGAAGAGTTGTAATTGAAGTTGATGTAAGTGCAGAATTTGACGAAGATACATTTATTATACAGCAAGCCTCGGAAAGCTCTCTTGCAAAGTAGTTTTTGCTTGACAATTTTAATAGATAAGACTTTGAAGTTTTGAAGCCGAATTAGCTCAGTGGTAGAGCAGCCGTCTTGTAAGCGGCAGGTCGTCAGTTCGACTCTGACATTCGGCACCACCACTTTTTTAGTTATAGCAACACTTTAAGCACATTCTGCAATCATTTGAAAAATCTCTATTTTTTCTTGGTTTTACCCTGAGCTACAAAAATTGCACATCTACACAAACAAGAATCGATTACTTATTAAGCAAGTAGTCACAATTAAATCCCCATGGAATAGCGTAAATACTCCTAGTTAGAATCTATAACTTTAACTTCAATTATAATTAATAGCAGTGAAAAAGAAAGTGTAGCGTTTGAGTGATATGAATTCTATTTTCCACCTAAGAGATATAGAGGCAAAATAGGCAATGAGCGACCGTAAAGACCAATGTATTTGGGTTGTTAAAAGAAGATAAGGCGTGTGATGAGGTAGTGAAGAATTGCTCAAAAGCTACACTTGCCAATTATAGCAGGTGTGGAACTTCAAGCAAGTGCAGTCAATACCGATGTATGGAAAGCTTACAATGCTTATTCTTCATTGTTATTACTTAGTTTATTTGCCATAATTGTCAATTAAACTAGTCTAGAGTTAAAATCAAATAGAATTAATTGAGTGTGTTTTAATTATGAATATGCAATGTTGCGTTGATTAACCAGAGGTGGGAAAATCTATGTTGATTTTTATTATATACCTTATATAGTGGTATTATATTTTATTAAATGAGATGCCAAACCTTTACATCAAAAATAAAAAAGCTTGGTTTAATTACAAGATTTTTGAAACATTTGAGGCTGGAGTTGTGCTTAAGGGTGCGGAAGTAAAGGCAATAAGACTTGGAAAGATAGACATCTCTGAGGCATATATATATATTACAAAAAAAATGGAGGCAGAAATTCTTAATTGCACAATACAAAATTATTCACATGCCACATTAGAGACAGAAAAATATGAAACTAAGCGTCCAAAAAAGTTACTTTTACACAGAAGGGAAATTGAGAAAATTGCGGGGAAAATTAAAACAGGAGGGTTTACGGCAGTTCCTCTTTCAATTTACATCAATAAAAGACAAAAGGTAAAAATGGAAATTGCACTTGCAAAGGGCAAGAAAAATTACGACAAACGACAATCATTAAAAGAAAAGGATATGAAGCGTCAAGAAAAACAAGTTCAGAAAAATATTAGCCAGATATTAATCAATTAAACATGTCAGAATGCCTTACATGTAAGATGTTACACAGCTTCATTCTGCGCGTTATAAAATTATAATCTTCGTCGTAAACATATGTGCAGTTCCACATCTCGTTTGCAATGTACTTAATGTATGCTCGGTACATGCTCATGCAGTTATTTTGCATATATAATAATATTTTTTTAACCGACACATCAATTTTCATGTTTACAATGTACTTAAAATAACCGTCAACCAAAATTTGTATCTTTGTCGAAGTTTTATTAATGCCTGAAAGGCTGAATGTCTGGGAAAAATCATTAAAAATCATTTTCATAATTTGCAACATTGACAGTTCAAAATTTAAAGTTAGAGACAGAATGGCACCGCTTTCAATATCATAGTTTGTGATAAATTCTGCAAAAGATATATCTTCCTCTTGATTGACCTTAAGAAATGATTTGAAAATGATATTTATGGGTGTATCAATCATTAAGTGCATAAATAATCATACTTATATTTAAATGAATAATATTTTCAATAGAAAAATAATTTTTCAAAGAGACAGAAGAATTAATTTTAATAACTCTCTATACAAAAAAATTGAACATCAAATATATGGCGAGCTTTTAGATTATTTTTTAATATTTAATAATTCTGAGCAAATTAAAAATATTTTATTATTAAATAATAAAAATAACTTTTTAGAAAAAGAATTATTTGAGTATTTTTTAAAAAAACAAAATAATATTAACAATATTCAATTTAATAATTTTAATTTTGTAGAAAATGATAAAAGTAACTTTGATTATCTTCGTAATTCTTGCAAAAATAATTTAATTATTGGAGTTAATTCTTTTCACAATGTGAATTATTTAGAAAAATATCTTTTTTGCATAAAAAATAACTTGGAAGATGGTGGTATTTTTTGTGGAAATTTTTTTGGAAATAATAATTTATCAAAATTAAAAAAAATAATAATCAAAAATGATTCTATTTTTTCAAAAAATATATACCCAAGGTTTAACCCAACAATATCACCTGAATCAGTTTATTGTGTTTTACAAAAAGCCAACTTTAAAAACATCACGCTCATTCCTGAAAAAATAAATTATCACTTTAATTCAAAAAATTCATTCGCCGAAGCAATGAATTTTTTAAAAAACACCAATGAACGAAATTATTTAATTGATGCACAAAAGAACATTCCAAATAGAAGGATATTTTTGGAAAATATTCCATTGCAAATTACACTTGATTTTGAAGTTATAAGATTTTACTGTCACAAATAAATATTTAAATATAATGCTCAAGTCTCTTGTTGTTCTAATATTCCTTCTGTCCAACACATCAAAGGCAGGTGATTTATTCCAAAATAAATATATTTTAGAAATAAACAAATCTCTTAAAAGCATTACATCGCAAACGGTTAAATTTCGACAGACGTACAAAGAAAAAGAGGAGGTTGGGGAAATTTATTATAAAAAAAATAAAGGACTTTTTGTAAAATACAAAACATCTCCTGTCACAATTCTTGTCAATCAAAATTCTGTAACATATTACGACTCCAAGCTAAATCAAAAATCGCAAATACCAACAAAAGATTCCGCTTCAGAGATTTTTATTAATCCGTTGCAAATCAATAGTAACAACTTTGATCTACAAAGCGTTGAAGACCTTGGCGAGGCCATAAAAATTACCGCCATTCCAAGGAAGAGAAAAGACGAGGGTATATTTATAATGTATTTTTCTAAAAAAGACAATATTTTACGCAGAGTGGACGTTAAGCAATTCGAAGAAGATAGTTTGGTAAGGGTAGATTTGCACTCACATCACTATAAGTCCATATCAAACGAAAGGTTTAAAGCCACCAATATAAACAAATATAAAATCTAAAGTCTTTCGGCTAATGCCACCTTAAATAAATTACCCATTTGCGGGGCATCTATTATTCTGTCAATGCCAATTTTATTTTCCTGATTTACAGTAGAATTAATGCCATTTGCGACAAGGAACTCTCTTTGCGTTTGAATTGATGGCTTAATATTATATTTATAAAATGCATTTAATAGCAACTCAAAATTTACAAGGTGTGTAATGTCTGTATCACCAACATTTTTTAAAATATCCGACGTTTTTACACCGCGATAAATTCCCTGTAAAGTAGATTCATCACAGCCGCCGACAAATCCGTAATCAAATGCTAAAAAAATAAATTTATTTTTTTGAATTAATTTAATAATATCGTCAATAATTTTCATACCTACAATTGGCAATTCTATAATATCATTTTTAATTAATTTTATATTTTCTGGAATTAATTTTAATTTATCGGAATTAATTTTAATTTTCTCAAAAATAAAATTATTATCTTTTTCCGTTACAATAATTTCAAAAAAACTACCTTCGTTGCGAACAAATTGTTTAATTGGCAGTGCATCAAAAAACTCATTTGACAAGAAAACAAAAATATTATTTTGACATAATTCTCTGTTTTTTAAGTATTCATCAAATTCAGAAATATTGTTCCAAAAATACTTTTTTAAAGAAATGTTTTTTAATTTATTTTTTTGAATTAATTTTAATTTACTGGAAAATTCAATTGAGTGAAAACTAATTTTTTTAATTACTGAATTTATCTTTTTATTATTTAGCTTATTTAAATTAAATATAAAACTTAAAACATCAAAAGCTAACTTGCCAGACCCACCTCCAAATTCAACAAGATGTATCTCTTCGACTGCATCTAAGTTTTTTAATGTTAATAGTTTATTTATTATAAAATTTGCAATGACAATTCCAAATGCATTTGTAATTTCAGGAGATGTTATAAAATCTTTTTTAATGGGATTTTGCTTTGCATAATATCCATAAAATGGGTGGCACATTGCCGTTGAAATAAATTCATCAAGTGTAATAAGCCCATTAACGGCAATTAAATTTGAAAGATACCTTTGCATACTTTTCTATAAATTCTTTTTTCAGTAAAAATATAATCAAGCTGTACGTCGTGTTTTTCATTAATAAACTCCACTCTTTGAAACTCCGATGCAACTCCAATTTTTAATATTTTTTTATTTTTTAAATATTTATCATAAAATCCTCCGCCATACCCAATTCGAAAACATTCTTTATTAAATGCAACCAATGGCACGAAAATTATCTCGGGTATAAAGTTATTTATTTTGAACTTTGGCTGAATTATTTTATTTTCAAATATTAATTCATCATTATCTTTAAATTCCCAATTATTTTTTTTTATTTTTCGTGAATTAAAATTAATTAAATTTTTATTGAATGTATTTTTATATAAATCGGAATTAATTTTATTAAAATACATTTTACCTTTATTAATTAAATGAATTTTTGGAAAATATAGTTTTATTTTACTGTGATACAAAAATAATGGAAATCCAACTTCATTATTTATTGGAAAATAAATTCCTATTTTTTTATTAATTAAATTTATTTTTTGCATTATTTTAATATTTATTATATACGAATTTTTATTAATTTTTATTCGCTTTATTTTCCTTCGTGCCTTACAAAAAAAATTTCTAATTTCCCTCTTTTCCATTGCAATAATTTTTTAAAATTTTAATTAATACTATACATACAATTTAAACCTTTATTTATGACGAAAAAAACATGTAATCTTCACCTTGTTTCAGACTCAACGGGCGACACGCTGCTAAATTTCACATCTTCAATTGTATCACAATTCCCAACTGTAACATTTATAAAGTTTGTATGGTTTTTAACAAGGACAGAAAAAGAAATGAATTTAATTGTCAAAGGTATTCAAAAAAGCAATGGGATCGTCTTGTACACAATGGTGTCTCCAAAATTTGAAGAAATACTTCAAGAGGTGTGCTCAAAACTTAACATACCATGTATACCAATTTTAGCAAAAACTACCAGAACTTTTCAGCGTTACATTGGCGAAGAAAGTGTAGACGTGTTAAGAGACATACCGTCAAATGAATCTCCTCACGGGTATGTTAATAGAGTTGAGGCAATAAATTACACAATATCACACGACGATGGCGCATCGCTTGAAGACCTTGACGGTGCGGATATTATTATTATTGGTGCCTCTAGAACTTCAAAGTCTCCAGTAAGTATATACCTTTCATACAGAGGGTATAAAGTCGTCAACATTCCGTTTGTATCACTAGAAACATTTCCCCACATTGTATTTGAACTTACCAAGCCATTAATTGTTGGTTTAGTAGCAGACCCAGGACGGCTAGAAATGATACGAAAAATAAGAATATCGTCCTTAAGTGGCATCACAAAGACATCATACACCGACATTGACAACATTAGAGCGGAAGTTGCAGAGTCAAGAAAGCTTTTTATAAAATTAAAATGCCCCGTCATTAACATCACCGATCGCTCAATAGAAGAAACTTCAGTATTTATTATGAAGCAATTAACGAAAAAAGTTATATTGCACGAAGTTGACTGATATCAAAATCTTTTTCAAACTTTTTAAAATCTTGACATTCACCCCTTCCTATAAAATCGTTATATAAATTTATCACACAAAAATATGGAAGCAAGTTCTAAAATTTCTGAATACTACCAAGAAATGCAAGGCAAGGTTATTCGCTATACTGCAAAAATAACAGAAGAAATTAATAGTGTTGTCGCAGATATTGACAGCGGAAAAAGAAGAGTCGCAAACAAAATTGATGAATCTTGGGTTGTTGACGAAGATGCTAAAAAAGCTATATTGCTTTACATGCATATGATGAAGGTTTCAACGATATCATGTCCACTTGACTCATACATTTCCACAGGAAGGGCATCGTCCACACATAATGACTATGGAGTTTTAGAAAAGCAATCAAACGACAGCATAAAACATCAAATAAGATGGTACGATAAAATTCCACTCAAAACCAGCTCATGGAAAAATAAAGACTTTGAAAATGCAGGCTTTCGTGCGGTTCCTGGCTCGTTTGTAAGGTATGGATCTTTTATTGGTAGTAATGTAGTTTTAATGCCTTCGTTTGTAAATATTGGGTCGTATGTTGGCAATGGCACAATGGTTGACACTTGGGCCACCATTGGTTCATGTGCACAAATTGGTCAAAACTGTCATATATCCGGAGGCGTAGGAATTGGAGGCGTGCTTGAGCCATTACAAGCAAACCCTGTTATCATTGGAGACGGGTGCTTTATTGGTGCACGAAGTGAGATTGCAGAAGGTGTAATAATTGAAGATGGAGCAGTAATTGGCATGGGCGTGTATATTGGCAAGTCTACAAAAATCATTGATCGCTCAACCGGCAAAGTTTCATACGGCACTGTACCAAAAAATTCCGTAGTGGTTTCTGGTTCAGCCCCAAGCACCGGAGGTGTAAGCCTGTATGCGGCTATTATCGTTAAACAAGTTGACGACCAAACAAGATCAAAAACATCAATAAACGAACTTCTTAGAGAGTAGTATACCAAGGTGGAAGGTGTAGCAAAGAAAATGTGGTGTGCCTTCCCTGTTGTGTATACATATAATTACATCTTTCTACCAACTTAACACTCACTTGTGAGTGGTGTCATCAAAAAATACCTACCTTGCCCCACTCTTAAAAAGTATGCTTTTTACAACCTTCCACAAACCAAAAATTTTGACATTACAACAAGCGTCTTTCCAGTCGTGCTTAAACACAATTTTTATTCTGTTAAGTTTATATTTAATCCATCCAATTTTCTTCCGTGACAACGAGCGATGCCCCTGACGAGAAATTCCCCCATTTTTGCAAATTGAACTTTCACAATGTAGTATATCAACAAAGTGTGGAA
>CAJQOT010000047.1 GCA_905480015.1 uncultured Rickettsiales bacterium
CATTTAAAATTAATCCTTCATATGCTTTCCAACCATATGAATATTGATTGTACTGCATAATATAACTAACCTTAATGGTATACTCCCAATAAGGTTAGTTAATTAAATTTCAATCACTTATTTATTTCATCTTCTTAAGGACATCCAATGGTATGTTCACCATCTCACCGCGAATGACTGACAGCGACATTGATGTCACTTTGTGATAATAGCTGTGTTGTAACGACTTCCGTTGTAACGACTTCCGTTGGATGAATTATATTGGATATACAAGTTTTATCGCATTGACCGTCACAACAAAATGCGAATGTAGAGAGGGTACCGATGCTACCCGCACCAAGACCAGAACTGCGCAGCCTGAGAGCCGACAATACCCTGCGTAACACTACCGCCGAGACAACAACCATAAGCACCACCAATAGCAGCACCACCAGCGCAACCCAGCGCACTTTTCAAGGTATTCTTAACATTCTGTGATAATTTCATAATAAAAATATAAGTTATCATTTATAATACCGTATTTTCATGCATTATGCAAGTGTTATTTTTTTATGTCTCTACAAAATTCCTAGTGTCTTTTTGTGTGAATTGCCTGAGGAGTATAATTTTAGAACTTGCGGCATTTTTTGCTGTGTGTGTTTTTACCACTGGATGCTACTCGATACAAAACACATTATCTCTTTATAGTTACAGGTAATAATAAAATTCTCTTGATTTATTAATAAACCAATGTATATATATTAATATATATTTATGTTTACGATATGTCAAACAATGGTGATTCGCAAGGTTTTTTTAATGTGTTTATGTCTCTTGTTAAAGGTGTTGCGACATTCATTATGGATGGAGTAAAAAGCACACACAAAGAAGGGTATGTATTTATATTCATTAGCATAGCTGTAACAGTTTTGAGCTATTGGCTGTCTTCGTTTTTAGGAACTATATTTTTTATAGTAACAGTATGGATGGTTTATTTTTTTAGAGACCCCATCCGCGTTGTTCCACAAAGGGAGGGAATTTTAGTTGCACCTGCGGATGGTCAAATTACCGCCGTTGTAGAAAGTGAAAGCCTTCCAGATGAACTGGTAAACAAAAGTGACAAGAAATTTACAAGAGTGAGTATTTTTTTAAATGTATTTAATGTGCATGTCAACAGATTGCCCGTTAAATGTAGCGTTGAAGAAGTAAAATATATTGAAGGAAAGTTTTTGAATGCAAGTTTAGATAAGTCATCAACAGAAAATGAGCGTAACATAATGTTGCTTAAAACTGATGATGGAGATTTACTGGGTTTAACTCAAATTGCAGGTCTTATTGCAAAAAGAATAGTTTCATATGCAAAAACTGGAGATAGCTATAAATCTGGTGACCGATATGGTATTATTCGCTTTGGAAGCAGAGTTGACCTATATATCCCAGATTCATACAATGTTATTGTTGAATGTGGACAAACAATGATTGGTGGTGAGACTGTTATCGCAAGCAAGTAATTATTTATGAACGAATTTTTTATTCGTGAATTAAAATCTAAAATCACCCTTTCAGACTTACTATCAAGATACATTAAAATTCATCATAAAGGCGGTAAAAAACTTGCATGCTGCCCTTTTCATAAAGAAAAAACGCCATCATTTACCATTGCAGATGACAAAGGCGTGTACCATTGTTTTGGTTGTGGAGCACATGGAGACGGTATATCATTTCTTCAAGAATATCTGACTATTTCATTTATTGACGCATTAAAAGAGCTTTGTGCATTAACAAACACTGAACTTCCAATGATTGAAATTCAAAGTAAAGGTGTCGTCAAGAGTCTTGATATTATGCAATCATGTGTAGAGTATTTCAATAAACAATTACAAAACAACAATGAAGCAAAGTCTTATGTAAAAAGTAGAGGCCTTGCAGGGTTGCAAGAAAAATTTGGCATTGGCTTTGGTGGAACTGCAAAGGACGGTCTCTTTAAGCATTTAAGTAAAAACTTTACTAAAAAAGATATCATTTTAAGTGGCGTTTGTATTGAAAGTTCATACGGTGGAGCATTTGATAGGTTTTACAATAGGATTATTTTCCCAATTGTGTCTCATTCAGGCAAAGTTGTAGCATTTTCTGGTAGAATTTTTAATGGAGAGGCAAAGTCAGCAAAGTATATCAATTCACCAGAGACGGAAATCTTTAAAAAAAATCAAATATTGTATAATTTTCACAATGCACGCAAAACAAAAGAAAAATTTGCCATTGTATGCGAGGGCTTTATGGATGTTATTGCTTTTTATAAAGATGGAGTAGAAAATGTTGTGGCACAAATGGGTACTGCGTTTACCACGGAGCATTTAAAAACACTTTTATCTCGCTTTGAAGAAATTTCATTTTGCCTTGATATGGACAACGCCGGCATTGTTTCACAAAAAAAAGTAATCAATATGATTTTCACAGCAATGACAGCAGAAAAATCATTCAGCTTTATTATTCCACACGGAACAAAAGACCCAGATGAATTTCTACAAAAAAATGGCTCCAGATCTTTGTCCAGTTTGGCAAAAAATAGAATTCCAATACATGAGTATGCGTGGGTTATATGGTCAGAAAATGTAGATTTTAAAAATCCATCACAAGTTGTAAGGCTTGAAAATGACATTACAGAGATTTTGAAGAAAAATCAGTCAAGCACTATACAACAACATTATATGCACTTTTTTAAGAATAAAATTTACAAAAAAAAGTTTGATAAATCCCCTAATATAGAAACATTTTCCGCTCCAAAAATTTCATCATCAGAAATACCTACGCATGAAATTAATGCGGTTGTGTTTGCTTATCAACATTGTGAGTTAATTAATAAAGTATGCGGAGACTTATTGGTGGAATATGAAGTATCATTTACAAATAATCACATACAAAATCTCTTTGAACTTTCAATTGCCGGCGAAGATATTTCGGAAGATTTAGATCTAATATTACCACAGGCTTCTATACCATACGCACTGACTGATGATGACATAAGAAATTACTATATGCTAATTTACTACTCATCAATGCTTTGGACGGTTGACTTGGAAATTAAAAACAATAAAGACAACTTTAAGAAAATGGTTTTCCTTTCAAAGGAAAGGCAGAGAACTCAAAAAGAAATGAAGAAATTTATGCTTGTGTAGCCTTCTCAATTGATGCTGATGGAAACTCCTTCAAAACTTCTATCAGTTTATTTTCAGATATAGAATGAACGAGGTTTTCCACGGAAGGCAAGGCATGAATATGCGTTGCTTTTATAAATATCATTTCAAGCGTTGCGTATTTATTGAATGCATATGAAAGCTCTTGAGTTGCCGGTAGAATTATGTTCCACAGGCGAAGGAGATTTGAGTATGGTTTGTCGTCTTTAATTTTTTTGTGTATTTCTTGATACAAATGTTCTAAAAATTCTTCAATAATTGATTGCTCACTTACACCATGGCGTTTAATATCTTTTAGAGTTATAATAACGGATTGTATATTTGCCGTTATTATATTTTGATACAATAAAGCTATACTATCGTTTGATGCAATACTAAGCATTTCAAGAATTGTGTCTTTCGTGATTGTATCTACGGACTTCATTGCGGCTTGATCAAGAATTGATAGAGCGTCACGCACTGAACCTCCTGATTTATATGAAATTAATTCTAATGCCTCATTTTCTATAATAATATTTTCTTTTGCAGCAATAGATTGTAGGTGTTCTGCCATTTCTTTGTTTGAAAGTGGTGATAAAACAAATTTTTGACACCGTGAAAGTATTGTTACTGGAACTTTTTGGATTTCCGTTGTTGCAAAAATAAATATAACATTTTCAGGTGGCTCTTCTAAGGTCTTTAAAAGGGAATTGAAGGCTTTTGTTGAAAGCATATGTACTTCATCTACAATAAAAACACGATGCTTACCAAGTGCAGGTGAATAACTTATGCCTTCTAACATATTTTTGATATCATCAATTCCAGTGTGGCTTGCAGCATCGAACTCTAGTATATCTGGATGGGAGCTATTTTTTGCCGATAGGCAATTAGGGCACTGTTCGCACGGAACTAGAGAATTGTTTTCTGTTTGTAATTCTGAGCAATTTAGTGTTTTTGCAATAATTCTGGCGGTAGTTGTTTTGCCAATCCCTCTAATGCCAGTTAGCAAGTAGGCGTGGTGTAGTTTTTTATTAAGAAATGCATTGGTAAGTGTTTGAACTAACACACTTTGACCCTTCAACTGTGAGAAATTTGTTGGACGGTATTTTCGTGCAAGGACAATATACGACATTTTAGAAAGTTTAATGAAATGCACTTGACCCACACCACAACATTTGGTTGCTGTGTTTCCACTCTGGCCAAGTAATGCAGAAAGCATGCCCAAGTGCACTATTTTATAAGTGCGTATAATTGATATTGTCAAGTGTTTTTACCAATGAATAAAAAAGTAGGTTCTGAACTATTTTATATAGAGCTATTTTTTCATTAGTTGAGATAATCTCTCTATGAGTTTAATAGAAGTTTAACAGTGCTTCAAAGAATATATAGACTGGCTCTAAATATGACGCACTACAAACATTATTTGCTTCATGAAAATTTTAAACAAACCAAATAAACTTCTTTTGATTCCTTACGGGACGACTTCGGTTTAAAAATTTTTACATCATGAAAAAGAGTTTTTAGTATTGAAATTTTTTCATCTACGCCTTCGCCTTGAAAAATTTTTGCAACAAAGCTACCCCCATTTTTTAAATGTAACATCACAAATTCTATTTCAATCTCTAGTACATTCATAATTCTCAAATGATCGACAGTCTTCATTCCCGTTGTATTGGGAGATATATCACTTACAATGACATCAAATTTTTTGTTTTGATTCAACTCCAATGCTTGCCTTTGTATTTCTTTATCGAGAAAATCACCTTGTAAAAAAATTGTGTTTGCAAGAGGCACGGTTTCAAGTAAATCAATTCCGATTACTTTGTTATCTGTGAACTGCACAAGCACTTCTGACCACCCACCTGGGGCACAGCCTAAATCAAGCACTGAACTATACGACCTTACAATACCAAACTTCTCTTGAATTTCTATCAACTTAAATGCACTACGAGCCCTATACCCCATTGCCTTTGATTTTTGAGTAAATTCATCATTAATATGCCTATCTATCCACTTTCTAGAAGATGTCGTCAAATTTTTATTAGTAATTGCGTTCGTACTAATACGAATACTATGACTACCCTTAATATGAAAATCTTTAATAATTTTACTTGGTTTTTTAGGAATTTTTTCTTTCATCAAAATATTTGTTTAAAACTTTCACAAAACTCAATTTATTTAATGAATAAAGATGTACAGATGAATAGCCAATACTTTCTACTTTGTGCATCTGGTCTACTACAAACTGTATGGAATCTTCCTCATTGTGAGAAATTTCCTCCACAAATTGTGGAATATTTGCATAGCATTTGCGTGCAAAATTTAAAGTTTGTGCTGAAGGGACTATTAATCCAATTGTAATTTCTTTTTTCATGTTGTGTTCTTGAATCTGTCTATAAAATTCCTCAAAATATTTACAATCAAAGCAAAATTGAGAGATGAATCTGTCTGTGCCACTTTGGACTTTTTCTTTTAAAACCGTCATTTCATCTACTCCACTTCTTGGCTCGGGAAAACATGCGGCAACGGTTGAAATATCTATAAATTGTTTTTTAATGTCGATAATTGCATCCGCCGTTGTTTTATAACAATCATCGGACTCGCTCGCGGTTGGGTCACCTTTTATGACAAGAGTTTCTCTTAATCCAAGGTTGTAAAATTGTGTAATATAATTCATAACTTCACTTTTTGCAAGACCAGCACATGAAAGATGTGCAGTAATTTTTTCAGGATCAATCGTTTGATGTTTTAGTATTTCCTTAATAAAGTGGAGGGATTTATCTTTTTGGCTACCAGCCGCACCATGTGTAATAGAAATTCTTTCAATCGGGAAATTTTTAATATACTGCTCTACAACTTTTACAGTATCTATAAGAAGATTTTCCGCAGGAGGAAAAAATTCTACACTTAATTTTAAAGACATCAACCTTCTTTGCTAAATTTTTTATCAAAAAGAAAAACAAAGATAATTTGTCAAGTGTCAAGTATTTTAAATTAACATTACCAAGTCATATTGACTTTTTCGTATATTGTAAACTTTGACACATTTGTACAAATAAAACAATAACAAAGCATAGTAAATGCTCAAAATATATTTTTCTTGACAAAGACTTTTAATAAATTCTTTTTTTGGGAATTAATTAATATACTTTTATGTTCAAAAAAATTCTCTTTCCATTGATTGCAACATCTTCGTTGTTTATCGCAAATGTTGCCTCAGCTAAAGATGGTGCATTAAATTAATTCCTGCGGTTCAGAAGCACGATTTAGACTTTGTTTGTATTAGCTTTAAGAACAAGAAGATTAGAGACAATACTTTTGACTAGCTGTATAGTAAGGCGGGTGAGAGACTTGTATGTAACGAATAATAATTATGTGTAAATCAAATAAATCTTTTTATTCACATATTAAAAGCCGTGTTGTAAGTTATTTTTATCACAAAACGAACTATAACATTAAGTGATAAAATTATGACTAAAATTATTTTAAATAGATATTGTGACACTAACTTTATCACTGGCTTACGAGGTTATGCCATAATGATGGTTTTAACGATTCATTATGGAGGGTTTGGATTAAGGGAATTAGGGTATATAGGAAATAACTTAGTTGATGCAGGAAAGAATGGGGTATATATATTCTTTGTTATTTCTGGATATGCAATCACTTATTCTTTTTATAGCAACCCGAATTACAAAGAGTTCTTTATTAAAAGGGTGTTTAGAATAGCGCCGATTTTCTATCTAGTAATATTATTATCATGGGGACTGAGTATTGAAAATGATTGGATGATTAAATTTAATCAAGATTATTCTTTATACAATCTATTGATGCACTTTTCTTTTTTATTTTCGTGGGATTATACAATCGCTTATACCATGCCTGGTGTTGAATGAACACTAGGTGTAGAAATGTTCTGGTATTTAATTTTCCCTATTTTTCTAATATTTTTAAAAAGATATTCTCATTCTGTATTTATAATCATTATTACATTAATAATAATGATAGGATTTAATTCTTTGGCAAAAGAAATATCACATCATTCTTTAGGTCGTCACATTTCCCCCTTAAGATATGGATATGTTTTTATGTTGGGTTATGTATGCTACTATATAAGATATAAACTTGATTATAATAAGAAATATATTTATGAGTTATTAACCATAATAGGTATTGCATCGCTGATATATTACATGTGCAATGATAATGGATCTTTATTTCATTACTCAATTATTACATCTATAATTATAGTGTCTGGTCATAAAAACAATCAGATCACTAGATTGTTGTTTGAGAATAAATTAATACTGATGCTCGGAACGATTAGTTATAGTTTGTATTTATTACATATGATTATAATAGGTATTTTGCCACAATATCAACATGTTGTTTATCAATATATTTATTGTTTAATATCAATTTTATTAAGCATTCTATCTTATAAATACATAGAAATACCTTTTATTAAACTGAACTCCTATAGACTAAATAAGTAATTATGACAATCTGTAAACATTGCAACCAAAGAATCAAAACGGATAAAGTCGTAAGACCACGCAAAGACAAAGCAAATCTAAATGTAGTCGGTGGTTCTGCTGGCTTAAGTATGAGACCTCAATTTAACCCAGGTGCTTCACTTTCCGTTGCTGGTGGTTATAATTATAACAATTTCTCTTTTGAATTAGAGCTAAAGAATTCATTAAATAGAATAAGCAGTGAAAATAACAATCTTTTTGCAACTCATTCTGGTGGTAAAAGTGTGTTACAGAGTATGCTTTTTGCAAATGCTTATTACAACATTCCAAAAGAATTTGTTGTAGCTGGCAAAACACTTGTGCCATATGTTGGTGGTGGTATTGGCTTACTTTGTGCAAATCGTTCAAGCGGTGGCGTGTTAAGATTCAATAATGTTGGCATCATTGGAGACAAAATACACAGTGCAATTCCATTTCAATTAATTGGTGGAGCAAAAGTAATGTTAAACGAAAAAATTACATTAACTGGTTCTTTAGCGTTACAAAATGTTCTTGATAAACACTTTAATACAAGTAACTACAATGATTTGACACACATTAGGTTTGGTGCAAATTATAACTTATAAACAATAATTTTAAACTTATTGAAGTAATGGGGGTTGCAAAATTCCTCATTACTTCAAATCCGCAATTAACTTACAGTGCGTTTATCGAGTAATTTATAGTTAGCACATATATTTACTAACTAGCTTTAGACTGTGCATGCCATACATTTTGAACATCATCAAGGTCTTCTAGTGCATCAATAAATTTGTGGAAAGCTTCTACTTTATCACTTGGTAAATCAATATATGATACTGGAATGTACTGAATGGAAGCCAACACAGGGCTTCCAAACATTTGTGATATTTCCCACTGAACCTTATGAAAATCTTCAAACAGCGTGGTAACTTCATATCCACCATCAACCTCCTCAACATTCTCCGCACCAAAATCAACAGATTTTTCAAACAGTATATTAAAATCTATATCATTTTTTTCATACAAAATTACACCAACGTGAGCAAATACAAAGTCTAAACTTCCAGTCTCTCCCATATTTCCACCATATTTGATTGCAAGCGGGCGAATTTCCCCAGCCGTACGGTTTTTATTATCTGTAAGAGTTTCAACGATAACGCCTACACCAGCAGGCCCATAGCAATCATAACGCATTTCATCAAAATTTTCGCCACTATTAGAGCCAACAGCTTTGTTTATTGCAGAATCAATTTTGTCCTTTGGCATGTTGACACTTTTTGCCTTTAAAATTGCAAGTCGCAGACGAGGATTAAATTCCTCCGAAGCATCGCCGCCAGCTTTTACTGCAGAGAATATCTCTCTTTGTACTTTAGTAAAAACTTTGGCACGCTTTGCGTCTTGTGCACCTTTGCGATGCTTAATATTTGAAAATTTTGAATGACCTGCCATATTTTATTTACTTGACTTACACACCACTTTATACAAAATAAATTTGTTTTATTTTTAAGTTAAATGTCAATAATTAATATTGCAATTATAGGGGTTACAGGTTTTACAGGCATCGAAACGCTCCGTGTTCTTTTGACTCATCCACTTGCAAAGGTAATCAACATTGTTGGAAATTCACATGCAGGTAAAAACATTGCAGAGCTTTACCCTGCTCTTTCACATTACAATTTACCACAAATTCAAAAAC
>CAJQOT010000048.1 GCA_905480015.1 uncultured Rickettsiales bacterium
TAAACAAGCCTCTTAAGTATGCTTTTGTTATTGTTTGATTATTTTCTGTAATCCATTCACCACCCCATTGCTTGCACCATATTTCACCTTCTTGTTTAATTGATAAGTCTGTGTAGTTTTTGTTGTTTAGGTATGGTAGAAGGTTTTGTAGGTTTAGGGTTAGGATGGCGTTCATATGGTTTTAATGAAAAATGGTTGCTTGACAAATTTGAATGTTGGGAATATGGAGTTGAGTATGAATGAGAAAAGGATTGAAATTGAAATTGGTATTTTAAAGCTAATACTAACAATAGTATCTGCTATCTTTGTACCATTTACTGCATGGTTATATAATAATTTTGACTTAACTATTGAAAGAATTGCTTTAGCAATATTAGATTTTAGTTTATTTCTTACAATATTTACAATATTACTATATCTTTTTAATTTACTAAAGAAGTTATGATTGCTATTATTCTTGGATTTGCATTTGTTATTGCAATACTTTGCTTTATTATTGCTATGTATATTTCTGATAGGAAACATCTTAAACACTCTTAACCCTACAAGCTCACTCATACCATTAATAAAGAATCTCTTGCCCAGTGTACACTTGTGTATTACCGCAAATATATTTTACTTCTAAATTGGTTGATTTTGTCACTACCTATTTTTATCTACATGCTACTTGTATTTGTGCATCATTACCAGCTATGGTAACCCTACCTCCAGCAAGTAAAGGTGTGCCGCAAGGAGTTTGTTTTCTCCCACTAACTGTTAATGATGTAGTTGCTAAGGGCAAATTATTAGAACAGAATAATGTTTGTTTTAAGGCTTCTTTATGAGCATCAGAAAAACCTTTCGTCAAAATAGATTGGTTCATTCTACCATCTATATGTTCCCAATTCGGTGTTTGTGCTGATTTATCATTTATTCTTTCCCTGCACTCCGCTATTGATTTTGGTATAGGATTTGTAACATCTAGGTGTTTTTCCGCATAACGTGTATGAAGTTTATTTAATTCCTTATTAATAAGATCTATGGTCGTTTCATTATGTATATTTAAATTACCAAAATAATTCACAATTTTTTCAATAGACTCCTCTTCAAACAAACGCTCGGTAACGGTGTTATTT
This sequence comes from uncultured Rickettsiales bacterium, assembly GCA_905480015.1. GTDB lineage: Bacteria > Pseudomonadota > Alphaproteobacteria > Rickettsiales > Deianiraeaceae > CAJQOT01. The sequence continues at coordinate 1,116 of CAJQOT010000048.1, forward strand.
TTATTATGAATCTCTATCTGTGGGTCAAAGATTCTAATATTAACAGTCTTCTTACCATCTACTTTTGTTGTCTCTTTGGTGTAATTCTCCCTCTTGACATCCTTAAAACCATAACTTCTGTAGATATGGGACATCGTATATTCTCGATCGTCGTATTTCTGAATTAACCTTCGTTTCTCCTTGCTATCTTTCTGTTCGCTTATTTTCTGCTCATCCTGCAAGTATGCAGACTGTCCAACATATGGAATAAATATTATCTTTCCATCTGCCGTTGATATTTTCATTTCTGGCTTCACAAAGCTTATGTTAAAATCTCTTTCCACGTCACGCCCTTTACTATACAACTGGATCTGCAAGTGCAATGGTCTATCTTTAGTAAATATTTCAGCATAAAGTGACAACATATGATATTCTACCATAATTGCAGACATACCATGTCTGCTCTCATGACGATTGTCTTTATTCAGTTTACTTTTGTCTTCATTAAGTATACTTTTGGCTAGCAATTCGCCATCAACTGTTTGGTATATTCCATTGTTACTTATCCCCTGAAAGTCATTTTTTTTCATCTGCAAATCACCTAAGAGTGTGGTTGTCGTCTTATCTCTGTAGTTCCCTGTTCGTTTAGCTTTGCGTAATTTCTCTAGTAAATCCCCTGATGTAGTATTATTCATAAGTATATATAATGTAACTAACAATAACACAAAACCACCCCTATTGCAAGCAAAGTTTAACCTCTCTCCATTTTCTTTTTTTAAGGTATTTTATCTGAAAAACCTTCACTACTCATATGGTATTGAGTTTTTTTTATTTCTGCAATTTTCACATATTCCTTCACCGTCTCAATCTTCATTTTGAAGAAGTATAGGATCATATTTGTAAGGTCTGTGAAGTCGCTACAATTTGTGTACTTTATTATAATATTGTATTACTCTTAATTTTTATATTATTTATGATCAAATATTTATTCTTTATATTAATCATAACGTTTATAAGTCCTGTTTTTGCACAAAATCCAACTTATATAGAAACTTTTCAAGATATTGAACAAGTAATCAAAGCGTTTAATGAAAAAAGCCCTAAACATTCTAGGGATGAGGAATATGAATACTCTAATAGTGGTTTTGCAATAGGAACAATATCTGGGTTTTTAATAAAACATCCAGACCAAAAAGATCAGATATTAAAAATGGAAGTATCAAAATTTATAAAAGGAACATTTTGCATCTCTTTATATCAAGCTGGATTAAAAAGAAATGCAAAGAAATATTGTGAGAAATAATTATCTAAAACATGGGTTACTAATTTAAAAAATACAAATAATATTAAAACACTTAAAGTCGTTAATAAGGGAGTAACAAACGATATGCTAATTGGTGCATTTTTTGCAACTAGAGATCCTATTTATATAGAAAATGCATTCTATAATTTTCAAACAAAAGAATATTCTAAAATTAGAGATGTTATAAGAATTTCTTTTGTATAAGGTAAATTTGGAGCCAGTCTTTCTTATAAAGATAGAAAGAGTTTAATGTCAGAACAAATAAAAGAAAAGTATTACAACAAAGAAAAATCAGTAAAACAATATCTTGAAATTTTAACATCTTCTGCAGTTTTTTGGTCTTGGAATAATTTAGCAAAATCAAATAAGGTTATCCAAGATACAATGCTATCAATTTTTAAGGAAGATCAAAAAATATTTCAAATTGTAAATGAAGAACAGATATTTTTTTCAAATTATATTACAATGGTCATTGTCTCATCTATACCTAACCGTCTTACTAAAGAAATTAGTAATTTTTTAGACGATTACGAAACCCTTAAACCACGGGTCATATTAAAAACGAATAAATAAAGTCAACAAAACCCTCCTTTTTTTGATATAAAAGTTAGAAAAATTAGTTAATAATATTAAACTTTATTTCTTTTTATGGCAACACATATAAAAATCCTGAATAAATCAGAAATCGAAGAATTTGAGTCAGCTCCGAATTTTAGTGCCAGTGAAAGAAAAAAGTATTTGTATATTTCAGACTGGATTCAATCCAATATTTCAGATTATGAAAATAATACTAATAAAATTTGCTTCGTTCTGATGTTTGGATATTTTCGGGCAAGTAAAAGATTTCCTCAGATAAAATATTTTGCTGAGCAAGATATTGAATATGTAGCAAGTAGACTACAAATATCAACAAACGATATTGAACTTTCTAATATTCCAAAACCAACTATCAGCAGATACAAGAAAATTATTTTAGAATCTCGGTCTATTTCACTCCAAAGAAAGGTTTCTTCGATTGTAAAAGTTTTATCTTTTAAAAAAGATTCCTCAAATAAAGCTATTATTGAGGCTATTAATAATTTTAGAGATAATGATGGAGTTATTACGAATCATGCTCCAATTCGTTTTTTAGATACTGAAACGAAGTTCGGCGTTAGCCAAAAGCAAAAAGTAGTTTTTGACAAAAATGGGAAAATTAGAGTCTCTCTCTATAAATTATTTCTCTTTTTTGAGATAGCAAATTCTATAAAAGCAGGAGATTTGAACCTCATACATTCTTATAAATACAAGCCTTTTGATAATTACTTGATTTTAAAAGAGGATTGGAAAGTAAATAAGGAATATTTTATTAAAAAAGCTGGATTAGGAGAGTTTCAAAATTGCAGTCTCGTTTTAAATAAACTAAAAAATAGTCTTGATAGTCAGTTTGAACTGACAAATGCTAATATCAATAATGGTATAAATGAGTATATTAAATTTCCCAGAAAAGGAGGTTTTCATGTTGAAGCTTCAAAGGTAGAAAAAGAGGAAAGTAATATTGTTTCCGACCTTTTTCCTCAAAGTCGGTATGTTTCGTTGTTAGAAATTCTTAGTTCTATCAACAAATATACAGGATTTTCCGAATCTTTTGAACATTATAATTTGAAATATAACCGAGAAAAACCAAAGGATAAAGTCTTTTTTGCAGGAATTATGGGCTATGGTTGCAATATTGGAATTAAAAGAATGGCAAAAATATCAAGAGGAATTAGTGAAAATAGCCTTGATAATACGATTAACTGGTACTTTTCTGTTGATAATCTTTTGAGTGGCAATAACAAAGTTCTGAAATTTATGTCAGAGCTAGAGCTATCAAAGGTTTTTCTGAGGAATAAAGATAAAAACCATACTGCAAACGATGGAAAGAAAAGAGGTGTTGCCGTTGATTCACTTCATACAAATTATTCCTATAAATATTTTGGCAGTGGGAAAGGAGTCAGTGTTTACACTTTTATTGATGAGAGGCATTTGCTCTTTTATTCAATAGTTATCAGTTCTGGTTTAAGAGAGTCTGCTTATGTTATTGATGGGTTGCTTCATAATGATATTATTCAAAGCACACTTCATTCTACCGATACCCATGGTTATACAGAGGCTATTGTTGGAACGACTCATTTGCTTGGATTTTCTTTTGCTCCAAGAATAAAGAAATTTTCTGACCAGCAACTTTATAGCTTTCTACCAAGAAAAGAATATGAGACAAAAGGTTATAACATACTTCCTGACGGTAAAATTGATATAACAATTATTGAGGATAATTGGGATGATTTACTGAGATTTATTGCCACTTTGAAATTAAATTATGCTACAGCAAATCAGTTATTCAAAAGGTTAAATTCATATTCAAGGCAACACCCATTATACAAAACTATCAAAGAATTTGGAAAGATTATTAAAACTATTTTCTTGCTCAAGTATATCGATGATTCAGAATTGAGACAAACTATTGAGAAACAACTGAACAAAGTAGAAAACTCAAATAAATTCTCTGATGCTATTTTCTTTGCCAATAATCAAGAATTTCAGGTTGAAACTCAAGAAGAACAAGAGGTTATTGAACATTGCAAACGATTGATTGAGAACAGTATTATTTGTTGGAATTATCTGCATTTATCAAAAATTGTAGCAAAAACAGAACAAAAAGAAGAGAAACACAAACTTATTGAAGCCATTGGCAATGGTTCTATTGTTTTTTGGAAACATATAAATGTTTTTGGTGAGTATGATTTTACCGAGAGGAATTGCAAAAGTTTTGATGAAACGAAGTTTCCCAAAAACTTGGGTATAAATATTAGATAATTTTGGGAAATGAGAATTGATGTTTTACCGCAGTATATAACGATTTACGGAAGGTTTTGATGGAACTTTCCCCCTGTTTTTGCAGG
>CAJQOT010000049.1 GCA_905480015.1 uncultured Rickettsiales bacterium
TTGCGATTGTCCAATTACTCTTTCACCGAGTTTTTTGGCAATATTCACAAGTTTTTTTCTTTCCCCTTCCATCATTTTATCGACAGGTATTCCGGTGATTTTCGAAATTACTTTGGCAATGTCACTCTCGTCAATTTGTTCACGAACCATTGTCGCTTCTGTTGCACTTTCAAGGTTTTTAATTTTCTCCTTAATTTTTGGTAACATTCCATAAGAAATTTCCCCTGCTTTTTGTAAATCTCCTCTTCTTTGGGAATCTTCTAGGTCGTTTTGAAGTTGTGTAATTTGCTTTTTATAATTTCGTAGTTCTTCAATTTTTGTCTTTTCTGCCTGCCATTTGGATGTCAATTTTGTAGACTGTTCCTGCAAGGCGTGAAGCTGTTCTTCAAGTTCCGTAAGGCGTTTTTTAGAAGAAGAATTTTCCTCTCTCTTTAAGACTTGCTGTTCAATTTTTAATTGAATAATCTGACGATCCATTTTATCAACTTCTTCTGGTTTGGAATCAATTTGCATACGAAGTGCTGAACATGATTCATCAATTAAATCAATGGCTTTATCTGGTAAAAAGCGGTCTTGGATGTACCTATCAGACATTGTTGCCGAGGCGACCATGGCGGAGTCTGAAATTTTTACACCATGATGGGCTTCGTAAATATCTTTAATCCCACGCAAAATAGATATTGTGTCTTCTACACTGGGTTCCGCAACGAAAACGGATTGAAATCTACGGGCAAGGGCAGGGTCTGTTTCAATATATTTACGGTATTCGTCTAAAGTTGTTGCACCAATGCATCGGAGCGTACCCCTTGCAAGGGCGGGTTTCAAAAGGTTTGAAGCGTCCATCGCTCCGTCTGTTTTTCCTGCACCAACAAGAGTATGGATTTCATCAATGAATAAAATAATTGAACCATCTGCTGCCTCAACTTCATTAACAACTGCTTTAAGTCGCTCTTCAAATTCACCACGGAACTTCGCCCCTGCAATTAAAGCACCCATATCAAGTTCAAATAGCTGCTTATTTTTTAGGTTCTCTGGCACATCGTGGTTAATTATTCTTAATGCTAGGCCTTCAACAATTGCCGTTTTACCAACGCCTGGCTCACCAATTAAAACAGGATTATTTTTTGTACGACGCGAAAGGACTCTAATAGAGCGACGAATTTCCTCGTCCCTACCAATAATTGGGTCAATTTTCCCGTCTTTTGCCTTGTCTGTAACATTTCTTGCGTATTTTTTTAAAGAATTATAAGTGCTTTCGGCAGACTGTGATGACACTGTTTTGCCCCCACGAACTTTTTCAATTGCCTCACGGAGCGTTGTCAGGTTCAGACCTGCTTCTTTAAGAATTTTTGTGACACTGCATGCAATGTACACCATTGCCTCTAAAATTCTTTCAAGTGTAATGAAGGCATCTCCTCCTTTTTTTGAAATAGTGTCTGCCTCGGTTAAAACTTTAGTTAAATCTGATGACATATAAACTTGCCCCATACCGTCCCCTGTAACTTGTGGAAGATTGATTAAGGCATCGCGTAAATTTCTCTCAAGTAAAGAAATTTGAACATTGCATATAATAAGTAAATCTTTAATGAAGCCATCTTTGTCTGATATCATTTCAGAAAGAAAGTGCTCCGGACGAATTTGCTGGTTACCCTTTGCTTTGGCTATATTTTCCGATGATTTTAAAATTTCTACTGATTTCTCGGTTAACTTGTCGAACATAACTTTATAAATATAAAATAAGGCTCAAGATAACTTCAGTTGACATATTTAATTACTTAAATATGTCCTGATATTTTTCTATCTAAAGAGATATAGCTTTTTTAATGCTATCAATTAATATAGTTTTTTCCACAGATTTAAACCTTTCTTTTTTTGATGTTTTATCGTCTGGAGTGTTACCCCATAAAATCCATGGTAATACATCTTTTCTAGTATGTGTGAAGAGTCCAGCATCGTTTATTGTTCTATCATCATTAAACACTACGCCATAGTCATATGATGGCATATTTTCGTTGTCTGTAATAAGGTTGCCGTTTTTATCAAAAACTAATTGTATATGTTTGTTTTCTTTTAAACCACGATATGAGACATTATCTTTCGCACCATTAAAGTTATGCGTTGGAGCTTTGCCATCGCTATGCCACGATTTTTTATTTTTTTTAATATCCTTTTCCGTGATAAAAGTACTATTTTTATTAAAAAATCCTTCTTTTTGTAGAGAATTACGCTGGTAATGTTCTTTCATTGTTAATGATGAAATTTCTTTAACATCTTGATTGCTTAATTTTAAAATTCTTTTTTGCACAGGAGATCCACAGCTACAAAGCAAAAAAATTGAAAAATATATTAATGTGTTAGAAAGATTACGATTGACCATGGTGTATAAAAATATTATATATAGTTAATAAGTGTATTTTTATAAATTGCAATCAAAAAATATAATTTATGGTAAATATATGCTTGTCTTGCTTTTGCTTGTCTTGCTTTTTTTGTTTATGATTTCAAGCATTTTACCACTCCAAGGCTCCATTGTTCCATTCATAAATAAAGCCAAATGTCACAATAAATAAAAAAAACATTGCCGAAGTGTAACCCGCAATACCAAGGTCGCGAATATTTAAAGCCCACGGAAATAGTAGGGCGATTTCTAAATCAAAAATCACAAATAAAATTGCCACAAGATAAAACTTCACATTAAAGTTTCTCGGTGCTGTTCCAACTGGTTCAAACCCACATTCATAAGGGGAGAGCTTCTCGCCTGTGTAGTCTTGCGTTCCCAAGAATTTTTGTATTATAAACGGTGCAAGCACAATTGCAATTGCAATACCTGCGGAAATTAGCAAATAAAGTAAGACGGTGAGGTATTGTTCCATATTTTTACAAGTAATATTAGAATATGTGGTATTTTATTTGAAAAATGTCAAGAGATTATTTCCCTGATACAAATTTGTACGAAAGTATTTTATATGCCAATTTTGCGGTTAGGAAGTCACAAAAATGAAAATTTGACCTTGGTGCAAGTTCGTTTATGTCTGCCCCAACAACATTGCCAACTTTGCAAACTTCTTTAATAACTGGAAGGACATCGTCCCAAAACATACCACCGGGTTCAGGTGTGCCAGTTGCAGGCATAACACTTGAGTCAAATCCATCTACATCAAATGTAATGTAGATATTTTTTCCTTCAAACCATTTTAAATCTTCTTGTAAATTCCAGTGTTTTTTATTTCTTGCCCAATTAATTTTAATTCTATGTGAGTTATCCTCTAAAAATGGAATTTCTTCTGCGGAAATATTTCGAATACCATATGAAACAAGGCTAATATGTGGGAAGTCTAAACAACGACGCAATGCACAAGCATGGCTATTTGGCTCGTTGTTGTATTCTTGACGAAGATCGGCGTGTGCATCGAAATGAAGGATTGTTAAATCTTGATATTTCTTCGCAAAAGGTTTGATAGCACCAATTGTAATAGAATGCTCCCCGCCAATAGTGAGTGGAAATTTCCCGTCATCTAAAATTTTTTGTGTAATTGCTTCAATGTTGTCTATTTCTTCATTAAGATTTCCCGTAATTTCTCTCTCTTTCATAGTACATATTGAAAAAGATTGATACGGTTCACACCAAAGTTCGTCGTCGAATAATTCTACCTGATGGCTCGCCGTAATTGTTGCCTGCGGTCCGTGCTTTGTTCCACCTTCATAACTTACAGAAGATTCAAGACCAAAGGGAACGACAACAACGGTCGCATTTTCATAGGAAGCGTTACTTTCTAAACCAAGAAAACCTTCTTGTGAAGGGAGTGTCTCAAAAGGAAATTTCAACATTATACTTTACCCTTATTTTTTAATAATTCAGAACACATACCTTTTGCTTCGTACAAATCAAGATTAGGGTTTTTCTGGGTGACAATCAATAAACAATGGTTATACGGATGCACCCACTTTGGTGTTGTAGCCGTAGATTTATCTTTGTTAGACTCTGCGTAAATTTTTACAGTATTTGCGATATTATTCACAGTATTTGTAACGCTTTTTACGGCATCAACAGCGGTATTGTTAGTATTTTTATGGTCAAACACAAAAGCAAAAGGTACAGAAATTGCAACTGAAACCGCCACAATAATTAAACCTATCGTTGGTAAATTTTCTTTATTCATTTTGAACAATTAGATACAAATATATATTATTTATGTAATATAAAAAATCAAGCGTCATTTTTGGTAATAGGTATTTACGCCTGCAAATTAAAGACATCGTGAAGACACCTTACCGCAAGCTCTTCATATCTTTGCTCCACTAGAATAGAGATTTTAATTTCCGATGTTGAAATTGCCAAAGGCTTAATCTGGTTCTTCGCAAGTTCTGAAAACATTGTATATGCAATGCCAGAATGAACTTTCATACCAACGCCAATAATAGAAACTTTTGCAACATCTTCACGAACATTGTACGATGAGTATCGTATTTCCGTTTTATGTGCATCAATTACTATTTTTGTTTTTGCTAAATCTAGCAATGAAACAGTAAAAGTAATGTTAATATTACCTCGGTCATTTGCACTTTGGATTATCATATCTACTGTAATTTTTTCTTGAGCAAGAACTTCAAAAAGCTTAGCAGTGACACCAACTTCATTTGGTAAATTTAGAACTGTTATTTCAATATCTTGTTTGTTTGAAGTAACGCTTGTAATGATTCTTCGTTCCATAATATTTGTATCATTAGTTAAAATTGTACCTTGTGGTTTACCATCTTCAGTAGGACTGACAAATGAAGAAAGAACTTGGACGTCAATATCGTGTGTCATGGCAATCATAACGGAGCGAGCCTCTAAAACTTTTGCACCAGATGCAGACATTTCAATCATCTCTTCATGCCCAACATAATTAAGTTTTCGTGCATTTTTTACAATACGAGGGTCAGCAGTATACACGCCGTCAACATCTGTGTAAATATCGCACCTTTTAGCATTTAATGAGGCTGCAATTGCAATGGCCGATGTATCAGATCCACCACGCCCAATGGTGGACTGCCTTTGTGTTTGTGGCATAATTCCTTGAAATCCAGCAACAATTGGAATAACACCAGAGTTTATTGTATCTATAAGTTTTTCAGTATAAATATTTTCAATTATTGCATTAGAATGATTACCCGTCGTTTCAAACCCAAGTTGCCAACCTGTTAGCGAGCGAGATTTATATCCAAGTTTTGTTAAAATTACTGCAAGAATTGCACACGATGCTTGCTCACCCGTTGCAATCATTGAATCATATTCTGCAAGAATTTCTTGCGTTTGATGGAAGTCGCCAATTGCTTGATTAAAAAGATCTATCATGCGGTTTGTTTCCCCAGACATAGCCGACGCAACAACAACAACTTTACTCCCTAATTCAATTTCTTTAATAATTTTATGTGCAACATTGGTAATTTTTTCAATGGAACCCATGGATGTTCCTCCAAATTTTTGAACTATATACATAGTTTGCATTAAAATAATATACCTATGGATATACCAAGGAAGTTATAACCTATGTTAGGCTCCGATAGCGATCCATTAGAAAAGTGCCTTGCATTAAATTCCACTGTTAACGAATTAATAGCAGTACCAATGGACAATTTAGGTGCGAACATAAACCTTGAATTTACTCTGTTATCTTTTTCCACTGATAGTAAATTTCCACTACTATTATGTTTTGTTTTAAAAAACAATCCAAGACCCGCCCCAAGATATAACTTTGACGATCCAAATAATAATTCATATGTTCCACCAATTGTAGGTTGGCTATATCTAGAATATTTTTCTGGTGCATTTTTTATTAAACGATTACTTCCGTATATATATCCCAATTCAACACTTCTTCGTGCATTTATGCGAAATAATGAACTTGGCTGGCTGTATGTCAAACTAAAATAACCAATATCTAATTTACCGTTATTGTACTCAAATCCATCATCTGCTGTATTCCCACCGCCTACAACGTACGATGTAGAGCCAAAAATTTGTATGTGATTGATTTGCCCATTGAAGATATCTTCGCAATAAGCAATTTTTGAAAATAAAAGAAAAATGGAGAGAATTTTCATTATAGACATATAAATAGAGTTATTAAAAAAAGTTAGAAGTTATTAAATGTGTTAGAAAAATCTTCATCCGCTTTGTTTAAATCGGGTGTTGTTCGGATATGTTCTTCAATCTTTTTTTCAATATGACTTTTGCATGCCGTTGTAAACAACAAAAGGGAAAGTATAAAAAGTATTTGCATTTTATTCAATAAAAATAATATAACTTGAAACAAAAAATACTGATGCCAGTGAAATTGGTAAGAAAATTTTCCACCCAAGACGCATTAGCTGGTCAAACCTGTACCGTGGCAAAGTTGCACGCACCCATACAAAGAAGAATAAAATTGCAAGAATTTTGAGTGTCATCCATATAAAGCCTGGTATGAAATCAAGTGCTTGACACGGTGGCAACCACCCACCAAGAAAAAGAATTGCGGTAAAAGCGGACATTAAAATCATGTTAATGTATTCTCCTAAAAAAAACGCCGCAAAACCCATTGACGAATATTCTGTGTTAAAACCCGCAACAAGCTCTGCTTCTGCCTCGGGTAAATCAAAAGGATGGCGGTTCGTTTCCGCAAGAATGGAAATAAGAAATACTACAAACAGAGGAAAAAGTGGCACGACAAACCACATGTTTCTCTGTGAATTAATTAGCCCATCAATGTTAGAAGTTCCCGCAAGCATTAACACGCATACTATCACAAGTCCCATGGATACTTCATATGATATCATTTGACTTGCCGAACGAATTGCACCAAAAAATGGATATTTCGAACCAGAAGCCCAACCTGCTATTATAACACCGTAAACACCAAGGGAAGAAATAGCTAAAAGGTACATAACACCAAAATTGACATTTGCTAATGCACCTCCTTCAAACATTGGAATTACTGCCCAAGCAAGAAGTGCAAGGAAGAATGTTAGCATTGGAGCAATTACAAAGGTGAATTTATCGGATTTATTCGGTATGACAATTTCTTTCACAAGAAGCTTGACGCCGTCAAACAAAGGTTGTAAAATACCAAATGGACCATTTACAGCAGGGCCAGTCCTAAATTGCATAGATGCTATAATTTTCCTTTCAAAAAGGGTCAAATACGCCATTGATAACAACAAAATGCCCACAGTAATACTGATTTGCAACAGATTTCCCAGAATGAATTCAAGTAACATATGTGTATATATTTTTTCCTTGAATGTGCATTTATTTTAAAAAAGTCAAGATAAACCGACAATGTTCACTTTATGGGTTGAAATTCAATAAAATGAAAGCGTTTAGCATGAGAATTGCACCTTGAAGATCTTGGTTTGTGTTCAATTGGCAGAATATTAAAAGTTAGTCATGTTTCGGTCTATAATTGTATACGAAATTTTGGTGAAAAAGCTTGACATACTTACAGTGTGTGCTTATTTTAACTTATCATTTTGTAGGTAAATGGAAGAATATATACGGAAACAAAAAAACATAGACGATGTTAATCGTAAATTTGATGAATTTTTACATTTGGATTCACACTTTCAAGATACATCAAACAATTATGATAAACAATTATTTTATTATAATGTATCCATAATGCTTTTAATGCTTTTTTGCATTAAAGAGCTTATAAATTATCATTTTTGTTGGTATATTTTTATTCCACCATTTTTTGTTATCTTTCTTTGTGGGTGGTCTTCAATTGCACTAATGCGAACTTTAAATTTTAAAATGGAAGCATTTGAATTACAAAAAAAGCAAATATTTGAAAATAGCAACGATAACCACAGTCTATTAAATGCTTTAAATTCTAAAAATAATAATTATAATAAATGTGCATTTTGGTCGTTTGTATTGTCTGCTTTAATGACATTTGTATATATTGTTTTTATTGTAATGTATGTTAATTTTGTATAAAAAATATGAGTAATAAAAATACACACAAGTCAGGTATTGTAGGTCTTCAGGGGAAATCTTGGTCGGAAGTGGCTATAAAGGGTTTTATTGGGCAGTCTTGGTCAAAAATGGACTCCTCACCAAAACAAGAAAATTCCACACATCACTCCCAAACACCTAAAACCACACCTAAAAAAGAAGAAAAATGAAATCAGATACAGTAAAAAAAGGAGTAAAATCCGCACCGCACAGAGCCTTCTACTACGCAATGGGCTTAACAGAAGAGCAAATAAATCAACCATTCATTGGTGTTGTTTCTTCATGGAATGAAACTGCTCCGTGTAATATTGGCTTAAAAAGGCAGGCAGAAGTTGCAAAAAAAGGAATATTTGCCTCGGGTGGAACTCCTCGTGAATTTATCACTACAACAGTAACGGACGGCATTGCAATGGGTCATGAAGGTATGAAGTCTTCTCTTGTTTCCCGTGAAGTCATAGCAGATTCAATTGAACTTACAATGCGAGGGCACTGCTACGACGCACTTGTTGGCTTTGCAGGGTGTGACAAGTCCCTTCCAGGAACAATGATGGCAATGCTAAGGCTTGATGTACCATCGGCATTTATTTATGGTGGCTCAATAATGCCAGGAAAATATAAAGGTAATGATGTCACAATCGTTGATGTATTTGAGGCAGTTGGACAGTATGAAGCAGGAAAAATTACACTAAAAGAACTTCATGATCTTGAAAAGGTTGCCTGCCCAGGCGAGGGTTCGTGTGGAGGGCAATTTACCGCCAACACAATGGCGTGTGTTTCAGAAGTAATTGGCTTGTCACCAATTGGGTTTTCAGTGGGAGCACCATCAGTAAAATACGATGTAAGAGATAAAAACTCATTTGCAGTAGGAGAAATTATTATGAATGCAATATCTCAAGATATTCGTCCATCAAAATTTATAACTCGTAAATCTTTTGAAAATGCTGCGGCGTTGGTTGCGGCAACGGGGGCTTCAACGAATGCAGGTCTTCATTTACCTGCAATGGCAAACGAACTGGGTATTAAGTTTGATTTATTCGATGTTGGTGAAATTTTTAAAAAAACTCCATTAATTGCAGATCTTAAACCAGGTGGAAAGTATGTTGCAAACGATCTCTATAACATTGGTGGTGTAAAAGTTGTAATTAAAGAGTTAATAAACGGCGGATATATTGACGGAGAAACCCAGACTCTAACAGGTAAAAAACTTGGAGAAGAGGTCTTTGATGTATCACTTCCAAATAATCAAGATGTTGTATATTCAGTTAAAAATCCAATTCACCCTACAGGTGGAGTTGTCACTTTGCGTGGAAATTTAGCACCTGACGGAGCAATTGTAAAAATTGCAGGTTGTAAAAAAATTGTACATACTGGAGTAGCAAAAGTTTTTGACTGCGAAGAGGATGCACTCAAGTGTGTTTCTGATAGAAAATACAAAGAAGGCGATGTGATTGTCATTCGCTATGAAGGGCCAAAGGGCGGCCCAGGTATGCGGGAAATGCTTTCTACAACTGCGGCATTGTATGGTCAAGGAGTGGACAATGTTGCACTTATTACAGATGGTCGCTTTTCGGGTGGTACTCGTGGGCTTTGTGTTGGACATATTTCCCCAGAAGCATACGATGGTGGAATGATTGGAATGCTGAAAGATGGAGATGTTATTACTATTGATGGTAAAAACAGTACAATTTCTGTTGAAATAACACCCGATGAAGAGAAAAGGCGTCGTGCTACCTTTGTTCGCAAAGAGCATAATTTTAAAAGCGGAGCACTTGCAAAGTTTGCTAAATTAACATCTTCGGCTAGGTACGGTGCGGTTACTTCACCATAATTTTTAGTGCTTTTGAAAATTTGACTTCAATGCAATGTTATATATAGTTGTTTGTCAATGACAAAAATATTTAGATATCTCTAAAACTTGAGAAATATCTAACGATGCTTTGCCAACAAGAATTCCATCAATTTTAGCTTTATGTAGTTCTTGTATATTTTTTGCAGAAACAGAACCGCCATACAAAACTTTTGGTACGTATGAACTGCCCTCATACTGTTGCTTTAACCAATATGATACATCATCAATTTCATGGTTTGTTGGTGTGCTACCAGTTCCTATTGCCCATACAGGCTCATAAGCAATAATACAATTTTCAGTAAATACATCCATTTGCTGTTTAAGAATTTCAAACTGAGACTGATTTGCCCTGTCTAGTGAGTTTTCCCCAACACATAAAACAGGTGTAATATTATTTGCGAGTAAGTGCTCTATTTTTGTTGCAATAGTCTTGTTATCTTCACCAAGGTAGTGCCTTCTTTCTGAATGACCAACAAGGCAAAACTTTACATTGGTACATGAAAGCATTTCTGCGGTAACTTCACCCGTGTAGGAGCCATTTAAAAATGTAGAAACATCTTGTGTTCCAATGTTATATTTAGATCTGTCAAGCATGGAAATTAAGTGCATTGGGGACATAACTGTCATTTGATGTGGCGTGATATCAAGTGCATTATATTCTTCCACAAGCTTTGGTGAGCCGTTTGCTTTCCAGTTAAGTAAAATCATTTCTTGAAAAAAGAATTGTTCTCATAATAAAGAGAGGTAAATATAAAATTGTCAATTGATATTTATGGTATACACAGAAAAGAAAATTGGTTTTGTTTTTGGAAATGGAAGCCTACCAATATTGTTGCTAAAAGAATGTCCAAATGCTATTTGTGCATTGCTTGGAAGTACGCCATCAAATATTGGCACTAATAAACATCAACATTTTAAAATTTCAGAAATTTCAGAAATACTTTCTTTTTTTAAGAAACAAGGCGTTACGCACATTTGCCTCGCTGGTGGAGTAACAAAGCCAAAAATTGATATTCATTTATTGAAATTCAAACTAATTCCATTGTTGTGGAAACTCTTAACGCTTTCAAATAGAGGTGACAACTTTATTCTTACAACAATACTATCATACATTCAAGCCAAAGGTTTTCAAATAATTTCAGCAACGGATATTATTCCAAACTTGCTTGCAAAGACGGGATGCTTTACAAGGACGAAGCCAAACAAGGAGGCATTGCAGTCCATTTCTATTGCAAGGAATTTTTTAGATGAGATTTCTAAATATGATATTTCCCAAGCATGCATTGTAGAAAATCGCTGTATTACTGCCATTGAAGGAATTGAAGGTACGGCTAATATGGTTACCAGAATGATGCCTTTTAACAAAGGCGAGGCAATTTTAGTGAAAGCGGCTAAACAGGGTCAGACTCTTAAAGTTGACATGCCAACGATTGGTATTCATACCATTCAACAATGCATTGAGGCAAAAGTCATAGGCATCGCAGTTCAGGCAGAGTGTATGATGTTCCTTGATAAAGAAGAAGCATTAAAACTAGCCAATAGCGTGGGGATGTTTATCATAGGTATAGAATAATATGCAATAGCACATATATCTCCACACTAACTAAAAACAGGTGGTAAATTTTCTTTCAACAAGCAGAAAAATGAAGTCAATAACCGTACTTGAAATGAGAAATAAGGCAATGTTAATCCAAGATAATTTGCTAATTCTTCTTGCTTCCGACCATTCATATGCCTTGCAATACGAATTCTTATTCCTATTTGTTTATCAACTTCGCTAGCAAATGTCTTTTGTTCTCTTATTTTGGTAGTAGTATAATCAGCTATATTAACTACATTAGATTTACTATTCATAGTGTTTATTATTATCATTTCTTTGGTTTCCTAATATCTCACTAATATACTTTTTAGCCTTTTCCTCATCCTCACACTTCCCAATCTCTCTAATAAGGTTAATAGCATATCCTCTTATTTGATAATTCTCAATAGAAGAAAATAATTTTACTAATTCTTGTAATTGGTCAATATAAATAGTATTTTCGCTCACAAGTTCTTTATTTATTATTTTGTTATGAATAAATGTCCAAAGTGTAGTTCAAAAGTCTTTGTAAAAGCAGGTTTTGCACAGCAAACAGAGATATAAATGCAAGAATTGTAAGTGTAATTTTACAAGAAACACCGTGAAAGGTTATAGCTTTCAAGTTAAAATACAAGCATTGAAGCTTTATAAGGAAGGTCTTGGTTTTGAAAATAAGTTTTGTAAAGTTTTAGCTTAATTTTCGCTTCACTACGTTAGTCGTTCAATAGGGAGGTTGCTTGAGATATCGTTTCAAACTGTTGCCAACGGGGTTAGATATTTTGGCAAAATGATAAAAGATGTTATTGATAATCAA
>CAJQOT010000050.1 GCA_905480015.1 uncultured Rickettsiales bacterium
GAAAAGGTTTCTACTCCTCAAAATGTTGTAACAATGGGTCACGCTTGGTTGCGGGAAAGGCTCAACTCCATAAATTACAACAACACGAAGGCAAAGAACATCTTCCTTGCATCGCAAATGCTCGTAGAAAAATACAACGGAGAAATGCCCCGCACATTAAAAGAGCTTGAATCTTTACCTGGTGTTGGGAGGAAATCCGCAAATGTCATTTTAAATTCATCGTTCGGCATTCCAACATTAGCAGTAGATACCCATGTTTTTAGAGTCTGCAACCGCACTGGGCTTGCAAAGGCGAAGAATGTCCTTGAAACAGAAAGGCAAGTTTTCCCAAAGCTCCCAAAGGAATTCGAACTTTCTGCACACCATTTACTTGTGTTGCACGGGCGTTATGTTTGTAAGGCTCGCAAACCAGAGTGTACACAGTGTGTTGTTTCCCACTTGTGTTTAAAAATTGGAGTTGACAAATAACGCTCATTACTTCTATCAATTGAAAAATATAAACATTATTAATACTTCGTAACTTCAGTATGAACATTAAAAAATCTACCACTGCATTAGCTCTTAAAATAATACAGATATTGGCAGTATTATGTATTTTATTTTATATTCATGGGTGCCGCAAAACACACAATAACATATTGGGGGACGAATTAAGAGTAAAGTTATTCAATGATATTAAAGACCATGAAAGTATTGGATATAATCAAGTATGGGATAGCTTCTCTTCAACGGATATTCTAATTGGCTCTTCAAATGTAGTGTGGGATATATACTCCTACAATGCTCAAAATTTACCATATAGGTACCAATACTCCGTAGATAAAAAAGATCAGTGTGGAAATTTTAGAAAAGAGGGAGATTGTTATAATCGTGAACACTCGTTTCCAGTTTCTTTCTGGGGCGGAGATAAACACCAGCCTCAATTTACAGATTTATTCCACATATACCCAACCGATGGTCGTGTCAACGGCGTTAGGGGTAACTTTCCATATGGAGAAGTTAATACGAGTTTAAGGCATTTCACATCCAAAAATGGAAGCAAAATGGGTCAATCCAATGGATGTTACACAGGAAGAGTTTTTGAGCCAATTGATGAATTTAAGGGCGACATTGCTAGGACATACTTTTATATGGTTACTAGATATAAGCCACAAATAAGCACATGGTCAAGAAATAATACTGGGCAAGTATTGGATGGTGATAACCTGTCTCAATGCTCTCAAGATATTCTTATAAAGTGGCATTTGCAAGACCCAGTCAGCCAAAAAGAAATTGCAAGAAACAAAAGAATTAAAAAAATACAAAAAAATTATAACCCATACATTCAAGATCCATCTTTAGTGTGTAAAGTTTGGAACAACAATAAATTATGCAACAATCAAAGCAAAAGTTAGAAACATTATAATATCATAAGATTTAGTATGTTTTTTATAGAGTGCCGAATGGCAGGTCTTTCTTTGCGTGTGAGTGTGGTATAGTGCTATTTTTCTTAATGTTTGAGGAGCTTTTCAAGTTTGTGGATATTTTTAAATGGCAAGATAGCTAAAATAATGTCACCATCAATAAATTTGCCTTCCGTAAATTCATTATTGATAACTTCACCGCCCCTAACCATCCCAAGAATATACATCTCTATTGTGTCTACTTTGTGGCACTCTAGTCCGTTTATACTGGCATTTTTATTGATAACAAA
This sequence comes from uncultured Rickettsiales bacterium, assembly GCA_905480015.1. Taxonomy (GTDB): domain Bacteria; phylum Pseudomonadota; class Alphaproteobacteria; order Rickettsiales; family Deianiraeaceae; genus CAJQOT01. The sequence continues at coordinate 1,694 of CAJQOT010000050.1, forward strand.
TTCACATATAATGTATACACCTCCGCATACAACCTCTTGCATTGTAAAATATTGACCACCAATGCAATTAAGTATTTTAGATATTGTGATGTCTCTTGTATTGATGATATTTTGAAGGTTAAGATTTGCAAAAACATCGCTATAGTTCCGTTCGTCTATCAATGTAAAGCACTTAGGTATACCAATTGACTGTGCAATCAGCGTTGTAAAAAGGTTTACCTCGTCGTGCCCTGAAACACTAATGATTGCATCCGTCGATCCACACTCTTCCAATAGATTTTTATCATGCATGTCGCCACACATTACAACGGTATTGTACGATAGATTATTGGCCAAAAAATCACTCCTTTCTTGGTTTTTTTCAATTAATTTAACATTAAAATGTTTGCTTTCTAGGTGTTGTGCAATATTAAGCCCCACATCACCACCGCCACAAACAAGAACATTTTGCAATTTAAGAACAGATCCGTACAAAACCTTTACCACCTGCTGTACATCTTTATTTTTACATAAAAAATATACCTCATCACCAGTTCCAAGCGAAAAGTCGTCAGATACGAAATGTAACTCATTATCTCTTTTAACGAATTTTATATCACACTCTTCCAGCCCATATAAATCTATTTTATTTTGCAATTCAGTAATTGTACATTGATTATATTGGCTTTTAATTAAAATAGATATTAGATTGTAATTCTGACGATAAAACGGAATTCTGCATTCAACTCCCACATGATACAACATATCCATTACATGTTTTGCAACCTCAATTTCAGGCGAAACTATGTAATCAATGCCAAGTACGCCTTGCCGGTATATATGTGAAGACCATTTGTCGCTTAAGTACATCGTGCTACGAATTCTTGCAATTTTTGTTTTGACATTAAACATAGTTCCAGCTATATGAGCAGTAAGCATGTTTATTTCGTCAGAAAGGGTAACGCAAATTATTGTATCCGCATATATAGCACCGGCCATATCCAAAGTTTCAGGAGAGGACGAGAATCCATAAATTGTTTTTAAATCAAGATTCTTCGCATTGCTAATTCTTTCTTCGTCAAAATCTACAATTGTTACATCATTTTCCGTGTTAAGCAAAAGCTGTTGTGCAATTGTCAAGCCAACCTTTCCAGCCCCACAAATAATAAATTTCATATACTACAATGACTGAGAAACAACATACGACTCATATGCATCAAATAATGTTTTTCCAATTTGACATGGCTTTCCATTGTTGATTTTCTTTCCATCAATACTTGTGCAAAGTCGTACTTTGTAACCTGAATTTGTTAACAATACACTTGACGCGGCAAACAGTTCATCAATAATGTACTCCTTCTCAAGGTATGAAATGCCAAGGTCTTTTGCAATTTTTAAGATTCGATTTTTTACTACACCATCTAAAGTATAATTATTCGCAGGGTGCGTGATTAATGTATCATCTTTCACTATTAAAACATTCGAAGAACTTGCTTCCGTTGCAACCAAGCTTCCTTTTTCATAAAATATTACATCATCAAAGCCACAGTCTAGTGCTTTTTGTTTTAACATAATATTACCCAATAAATTAAGAGACTTTATATCCCTTCTAAGCCAACGAATATCTTCTGCAAGCATACAGGAAATTCCATTTATATGCCACTCTTTTTTGTATTCTCTTTCATGGTATGGTATAATTGTAACCACTGGGCTTCGTGTATGTGGAATGTTGTGTTCTCTTGTTGTTAAAGACCCCCTTGTAATTTGAATGTACATCAACGCATTTTTTCTGTTGTTTCTTTTTAAAAGGTTATGTGAAATTTCGGATATATTATCAAATTCTTCAACTTCCATATTCATAACAGATAGTGAGCGTTTAAGTCGCTCAATATGATCGTTAAAATCAATAAATTTATTGTTTTGCACAAGAAAAACCTCATATATACCATCTCCAAAAATATACCCTCTATCAGTGATTGGAACCTTTGCATCGTTGATATTGCAATACTGGCCATTAAAATAAATCTCCATATTGTGATGTATAAATATAGTGGTAAAAATTTCTAACATCTAGTAAATGTCAAGAATAAAACGCAAACTCTTTGATGTCATTCACCTTGCTCGCAATGTCTTGCAAGAAGGCGTGCTTTTTAATATGTTGTGAGCTTTGAAATATTGCTTGATGGACTTTGCGTTAATAATTAAAACGATGGTATTTTGAGTGGTAAAACATACACACAGTATTGCAAGGCAGGTAGATCGTATTTTAGCATTCTACCATTTTGCAAACCAACCATTTGTAGTATTATTTCCCCACGATTGTAATTCATAAATCTGATGTGTTCCATGCAACTTAAAGGCATCGTCGTCACCAGGTAAAAATGGCTGCATGTTAGAACCACCAGATTGCATACCCACAATTTGATGCCTGCACCATAAATATGTCGAATACCACGCACCTTTGTAGTCCTCTTTGTCTTTCTCGGTAATTTCCCTGCCATTAAATAAATCTCTTTCATCGCCAAATTTCATATTATAAAATCTCTGATCTTTCCTAAAGCGATAAAAGTGCTTTTGAAATATATGCCCAAAAATACCTAATCCAGACTCACAACCTTCCTTCCACCCCTTATTGTACGCCTCACTACCGCCCTTTGGCATATATGAAAGAACTCTACCTTGTGGTGCTAATAAATTACCAACACCACTATGACCAAAGCACGCACTCAAACAAAGTAAAATAAATACCCTTAACATAAATAACATGTTCCAAAAGCTCCAAAAAAATTATGATTAGTTCCGTAGTTTGCCGTTCCCGGAATACCTCTGTTAATGCTTTCATCAAAGTACCATACTGCTGGCTGGCTTTCAGCATCTCCACCTATAGGTACTTGAACTTTTTGCCCAACAGGTGAAATCCACGCCCCCAAAGAGTCAGTATTAAAAGCCTTGCCTCCAATTGGCATATGTGACCACGAAATCGCCTCCCCAAAGCAGGCAACATAGCCTCTACCCCATGCAAACATATATCTCTTATTGGATACCATTCGCGGATCTTGCCTAAAGTAGAGCATAGTTTTATAAAAAGAGGTACCCCTTGAATGATACCCCGTAAAACATCCGTCAAACATCCCTCTTTTTGTCGATTCATCCATCTCTTTATTTGCATTAATCTTACTCAACATCGGTATTGCATCAACCATATGTTTAGTAAACAAATTACATGATGTCAAAGCTATACCAATCCACATTGCTACCAATATTTTTATCATATTATTCATAATATCATAATCTTACACATAATTGTATCATATTTTTTTATAAAACACAAGCTTTGCTAACTTTTAAATCCAATACCAGCACCCTTCCAACCAATAATATTCCATCCTCGCAAATACGACCCCAAAAAACCATTCCTATTAATATGACAATAATAATACCCGTACCTCCAAGCCGTTTTATATTCATTGTCATTAATATAGTCCGAATCCATCTCTATTCTAGAAATGTGCCGTATACTTGTAGGGTAAAACTCCCTTGTATGAGCAGAACTACACCCATCCCACAATCCATTCTTCTCAACTTGATTAGCATTAGATTCTGAAATCCACGGTGCAACAGTTACCCTGTAACCTGAGGAAATATGTGAAAGCCATGGCACGTATGAGCATGACGACAACAGTATTAATATAGTCAATAATTTATTATTCATAATCCTGCATATTTATCTCTTTTTCTTCCATCAAATCTTTCTGCCCCTCTCATGCAATACCAAAACGCAATCTGCCAAGCAATTTCATAGTCAGGGTTGTTTGCTGCAAATCTGAAATCTTTGCCAAACTTTTCCTGACCAACACCAGAATAGAACTGGCTCGACCACCCCGAAACACCCATACGACAACCTTGTGACCACCCATATTGGAATGCGGGAGGCCCCTCCGGCGACTTATTCATATAGTTATGCTTCGTTGGGTAACCAAATGGAAACTGATAACCACACGAAACCATCATATAAACCACACCACACTTCCACAAAAGCTTAAAGAACCGACCAGTCATATTCATATGTACAATGTTCAAAACCATCAAACCAACCCTTACCATAAACCTTAGAACTTTTTATTTCAGGGTGTGGACTTTCTGGGTTGTTTGGGTCTCTACCCGTTAACTTCCAGCCATCAATCTCGGGCTTCATTAGCTGAAATACACCTTTTGCATCGGATGCAGCAGTCTTGCATCCATCATTAAAGCCCTTTGTCCAATCGTGCTCTGCACCATACCGTTGATCCGGATGAATACGCATAAATACAAATCTAGAGCCCGTCCAGCCATCTGGTGCCTTTGCACACCCAACCAATAAAGCTACATACATCACAATTTTGAACAAAACTTGCATTTTAAAGATATTTATTGTACATTATAACACAGTTCTATACCAAAGTAAATAATTTTATGATTATCCGTTTATTACTTACACCGATCATTGCCTACTCACACTATGTATTCTCTGGTCAGAATGATAATTCATCTGTTTATCAATATCAAGCAACGCACAATAATATACCATCGTATACCATGCCATACACGCGTCAAAAACTACACAGCCTACATTCATCATCTCAACATCAACGGTACATCGAGCCCAAAGTAGAAAAACCACTACCGTCCGTTCCAAAATGGAAAGAAGACGGCCGTCGTGCAAGTGCAGGAGAAATTGCACAAATTAATAATTTATATCGCCACACAAATGTACACAACAAAATTCCTAAATCAACATTCATCAAAATTCACCTTCTTTATGCACCGCCGTTGCAGGTAAAAAACTTTTCAAACAAGCTACAATCTGATAATATTATTGAGCAAGTCGCCATTCAACAGTTTACTTCACAATACCTATCAAACGTCAATAGCGATGGCGATATGATTATGGATTCAATGAACTTTGGGATATCATTTTCATATGGAAAGCGAATAGGGTATGATATTCTCAAAGAATGGAAAGTATATTTACATCAAGGACGCTTTGTATCCAACAAAACATTTCACGGTGCAAATAGCACATTTGACATTGCATACAATGATGGCACCGACGACGTGGTAATCAAATATAAAAATGTTGAATTTATCCAAAGGACAATGGGCGTTCATTACAGCGTATATAAAGAATTTGTCGACTTTTTAAGCGACAGTCATAATGCAACAATACGCAAAGTTATTCCATACGTTTCCGCAGGAATAGGAGTTGCATCGCAATTTGCATTTCTAAGGCTGTCCAATGGTAATATTGGGTCCGGTGGAATAAGCGGTGGAGATGCAACCGCACACAACGTTTTTGCCTTTAAGCCTTCTTTTGATATATCCATTGGAGCTCGCTATAAAATAACCAATAGAGTATTCTTCGACCTTCGTGTTTCATCTTTTCAAGCTATGCAAGATATTAACGCAAAAAATCTGTGGGGTCAGTCTGGTGTGGTGTTTTACCTTTAATGCCATGCAAATATATTTAATATCTCCAGAAAAAATTCACAATATTATAATATTTATTCAAGAATTGGAAGAAATATTTACCTTGCCACAAAAGCCTACAATGTTTCAATTGAGATTAAAAAATACCAGCATACAAACAATTGAGCAAATAATTATTCCCATTAAATTACTTTGCGACAAACACTCTGTTTTGCTAATTTTAAATGACAACATCCCCCTTGCACTAAAATACAATGTTGGAGTGCACATCGGTTGCCACGATGCCACAAAAGAAGATGTAATAAATTTTACGAAACAAAGCAATAAAGTTATTGGTGTAAGCTGTTATAATTCAATGACAAGAGCATTGGACTTTGGAAGCATCGTGCATTATGTATCTTTCGGTGCAATGTTTCCAAGTAACACAAAGCAAACTGCACTACAATGTGATAAATCAACAATTATAAATTTTCGCAAACAAAGTAACAGTAAAATAAGTGTCATTGGTGGAATTACACAATTTACAATTCCACAAATGTCAGAATTGCTTCCATTTGTTGACTACATCTGCGTGCTGTCAGCGGTCTGGGATTAAATAATGTTACCTCCTTTTAAAGCTGTTTTATACCCGTTTATTTTCCCACTCTCTTGAAATCATCTATAAGCGAATAACTTACAATTATCCTTAGTAAGCTTTATATCAACATCAAATAAGCTATTAAAGTATATCATTGGGGCTTTTGATACTTTGCAATAGTCAAAAGTATGTCTATTTTCAACCTTAACTCTATCAAGTACATTAGTGAAATTGATTTCCTTAAGTTCACATATACTTGAGACAGATACATTGGAGAAAATAAAAGTTGTAATTTAGTGTTACATACCCTTCTTCATTGCACAATAAGTATTTAGATTTATGGAATTTAAGTGGGTTGATAGCAAAAAGACTTTAATTGCGTGCGTGGAAAAGAATAAACTTTTGAATGAAAATATGGAAGAAATTTCCCAAATAGTAAAAGATGCATATGAAGATGCAATTCTTATGGGTGTGAAAAAAGAAAGTTTTGTGGAAAACTTAAACCTGACAATTAACGAATGTTGTAATTTGAAGACATAACTTCGCCGTATGCACCGGCGTTTAATATGGCGACAATATCTCCGCGTTCAAGTTTTTGCATTTCATAATTTTGTAAAAATATATCACTTGATTCACAAATAGGCCCAACAATAGTGTATATTTCTTTAGGCTTTGTATTGTCTATTTGAAGTGGGATAATTTCGTGAAATGAGTCGTACATTGCAGGGCGAATGAGGTTTTGCATTCCTGCGTCAATGATGGCAAATTTTGTGTGCGAAGTCTCTTTGATATACAAAACTTTTGTAAGTAAAATTCCTGCATTTGCGGAAATTACCCTTCCGGGTTCAAAAATTGCCAAAGGTTTGCTTTTTATAGATGATAAGCATTTTTTGATGGCATTTTTGTATGTATTGTAGTTAAATTGTTGGTCACTTGATGAATACTGTACGCCAATGCCTCCGCCAAAGTCTACTGTTTTGAATTCAAAGCCCTTGGATTCTGTCTTTTGGATTAGGTCTGTTAAAATCGTAAATGCGACATCAAAAAGTGATGCATCAAGAATTTGTGAGCCAATATGGCATGCAAAGCCGTTAAAAGAAAGGTTTTTACAGTTTTTTAGAATATCTAATGTGTGTGGAATGTCTGTGATATCAATGCCAAATTTGTTACCTATTTTGCCAGTGGTGATTTTATCGTGTGTATAATTTTCAACTTTTAAATGAGGATTTACCCTTAATGCAATGCGAGCATTTTTCCCAAGTTTGCCTGCTAGATGGTCGATGATAAGCATCTCTTCTTTTGATTCCACATTGATTTGCAGAATGTTTTGTTGAATGGCGTAAATAATTTCTTCGTCTGTTTTGCCAATTCCAGCAAGGACAATATTTTGAGGCAAACACCCAAGCTCAATTGCGAGCTTCATTTCACCAAGGGAAACGCAATCAATTCCTGCCCCATTTTTAATTAAAGTTTGCACAAGAGTGCTGTTGTGGCAAGATTTAATAGAAAACGCAACAAGCTTTTTGATGTCCCCAAGTGTGGTGGTAAGTGAGTGAAAATTTTTTATGGCCTGTTCTTGAGAGTAAATGTAGCAAGGCGTTTGTACTTCTTTTGGTAAGCTAATATTTTGCAGTGTGTTGTTTTTATAGCAGAAGTTAATATTCATTTTAAGAGGTGTATTGTTGAATGAGATTTTGGTATATAGGAGATGTTTGAAAAGAAAAGTATGTTATGACAAACACAAGGAGAATAGTGGTGGTAATTTTTGTTGCCAGTGAAGACTTTGGTAGTGTGGTAATTATTTCTGATGGTGGTGATAGGAAAATCCATTTAATAATTTTAAGGTAGTAAAATAGAGCAATTGCCGATGCAGTTACAATAATTATTGGCATGTGGAAATTTTGTTGTGTTATAAGGTTTTTGATGATAATATATTTGGCAAAGAATCCAGCAAGGGGTGGTATACCGGCAAGGTTTAAAAGTGCAATGGACAGTATGGCTGATAGTGTGGGGTTGGTTTTATAAAGACCTTGCATGCTTTGTATGGTTAGCTGGTGGCTGGTGTTTTTGCGTATTGCAAGGAGGGTGCATATAACAAGAAGCAATGATGATGTGTATATAATAATAAACTCTACAAGAGTTGCTTTGGAAAATTGTTGAGTTGTGTATATTGTAAGAATGAACCCTATGTTTGCAATGCCACTGTATGCAATAATTCTGTTAATGTTGTTTTGGAATATTGCCCCAACGGAACCAATTAACATTGATGCAATAGCAACAAATGATATCACCGCAACAAGAATGCTGTGCGATGCATATGGAAGAATGTTTGCAAGGGAAAAAAGACCGGCAATTTTAGGGAGAATGGCGATAACGCTTAAAGTTGGCAGGCTTGTTGTAGAGTAAACATCTGGTGCCCAAAAGTGAAAGGGGAATGCGGTTAGCTTGAAAAATATTCCACATAAAAATAGTAATATACCAAATGTAGCAAGTTGGTTGCTTGCGATTTCGTTAAATGCAATGGAGTTGCTACCGCCGTAAATAAATGAAATGCCAAAGAGCATTATAACGGAAGATATTGAGCCAATTATAAAATACTTAATGGCAGATTCTGATGTAAGGGGGTTTTTGGTGAGTAGGGAGACCATAATGTACCCAGTGAATGATATAGTTTCAAATGCAAGATATAGTGATAGGAAGTTATTTGCTTTTATTGCAAATAGGGTGCCAATAATGGAGCAAATGGTGAGAAAGAAAACGCTAAAGCTTGAAAGTTTTGATAGGGTGTGCTCAGCGTGAAATTGTAATATACATAAAGATGTTATTAATAGCGTTATATTTATGACATTGATGTTTGTTAGGTAGGAATAGGTGGCAAATGTAGCAAAAATTGAAAAACCAATGACTCCCACAAGAAAGTTGTTGAATGTTTTTGACGCTGGGTTGTGTTTAAAAAGAGAGAAAACAAGAGAGAGAATCGCAACACCCATTAGAGAGAATTCTAGCGATGAATTAAGGATATGTTGTGTGATGTTCATCATAGATTAATTTTCCAAATTTATGGTCTTATTTGCTAATAAGCTTGACATATTGATATGTCAAATTATATCTGCGTGAAAAATAGTTTTTGTTATGAACATAGAAGATAATGCAATTCCTGTTATTGCGGTAAGGGATATTGTCGCATTTCCTAACACCATTGTTCCGCTTTTTGTTGGCAGAAAGCAATCTATAAACGCAATTAATCATGCCTTTAGTAAGGGTCAGTCTGTTTTAATGGTAACACAAAAAAAAGCTCATATAGAGGACGTCAAGCTAGATAACCTATATAAATACGGTGTTTTGGCAAATATTGTACACGTTGCTAAGACGGGAAAGGCAGAAATGAAAGTTATTGTTGATATTTATACTCGCACTAGAATTGAGAGCTTTATTCAAGGTGAGACAATGCTACGGGCGGTTTGCCACAAGGAGGAAACTGACAATATTGCACAAGAAGACGCAGAGCTTTTAGTAAGGGCATTGAAAAATACTTTCGTTGAGTATGTGGAAAATACAAGTGCTATACCCGTTGATATTGTTGCGACGGTTGCACAAATTGAAGACCCAGAGGTATACATAGACATTGTCTCTTCTACGCTTCCAACAAAAGTTGAGAAAAAGATGGACATTCTTCAGGAGTTAGACCTTACGAAAAGGGTAACAAAAATTACACATGTCTTTAATAATGAAATTAAACTTTCTAAGTTAGAAAGTAAAATTCAGGGCAAGGTAAGGCAAAATATTTCTAAAAGTCAGCAAGAGCACTATCTTCGTGAGCAAATTGATGTTTTACAGAAGGAGCTTAACACAGTAAATGGCAAAGGTGCCGATGGTGCGGAGAAATACGAAAAGCTTTTGAAAAAATTAAAGGCTCCAAAAGATGTGATGGTAAAAGTTGAGGAAGAGGTTACGCGTATGAAGTCACTTTCATCTTACTCTTCAGAAACTTCTATCATTAAGACATATCTTGACTGGATATTTTCTTTGCCATGGGGGGTTTTTTCTCATAAAAAAATGGATGCAAAAAAAGCGGAGGGCATTCTTAATAGAGACCACTACGGCCTAGAAAAAATTAAAGAAAGAATACTAGAATACATTGCAGTGTACGCACGAATAGACAAGCCTCGTGGGCAAATTTTATGCCTTTATGGGCCACCTGGCGTTGGTAAAACAAGTATAGTATCTTCAATTGCGGAGGCAATGGGCAAAAAGTATGCACGCATTTCCCTTGGTGGCATGAAAGATGAGGCAGAAATTCGTGGACATAGAAAAACATACATTGGTGCATTTCCTGGTAAAATTGTGAGTGCTATAAAAAAAGCGGGAACAATGAACCCTGTAATTTTACTTGATGAGATTGACAAGCTTTCAGATGGTCACCGTGGAGATCCATCGTCAGCACTGCTTGAAGTTCTTGACCCTGAGCAAAACAAAGCCTTTCAAGATAACTACCTTGAAGTAGACTTTGATCTTTCAAATGTTACATTTATTGCAACGGCAAATAGCTTAAATATTTCACAGCCTCTAATGGATAGAATGGAGCTTGTTAATGTTAGTGGTTACACTGAGCTTGAAAAGGTGCAAATTGCCAAAAACTATATAACCCCAGAAGCTCTTACAGAGATTGGGTTAAAAAAAGGTGAACTACAAATTGTGGATGGAGCAATTTTATCACTTATCAATCATTACACAAGGGAGTCTGGCGTGCGTAATTTAAAGCAAAATATTTTTAAGATTTCAAGAAAAGCATTGGTTAAGATTCTCAAGGGAGAGGAGAAGGCTTGTAAAATTACAGAAGAAAACATTCAGGATTACCTTGGCGTTGCTAAATATGAACATGGTGAGCGTGAAGGCGGTAAAGAAGTTGGTGTCACAACTGGACTTGCCTACACATCAGCTGGCGGAGACATTCTCTCAATTGAGGCAATTAAAATTGCCAATGGAAAAGGTGAGATTAAATTTACTGGCAAACTTGGAGATGTTATGAAGGAGTCTATGGAAATTGCTTTTGCATACTTAAAATCCCATGTTGAATTATACGGCGTTTCTCTTACTGATATACAAAAGCATAACATTCATATTCATGTGCCAGAAGGTGCAACACCAAAAGACGGACCTTCTGCGGGCGTAACAATTGTTACATCTCTTATTTCATTGTTTAAAAATATTCCCGTTAAAAACACTATTGCAATGACGGGTGAAATTACACTACAAGGTAAAGTCCTGCCAATTGGTGGGTTGAAAGAAAAGCTTATGTCTGCGGTGCGTAGCAAAATTACGGAGGTTTGTATACCAGCAAAAAATGAAAAAGACCTTGAAGATGTGCCGAGTGAAATTAAAGATAAGTTAAAAATTTACCCAGTATCGCATGTTTCAGAGGTAATTAAACTTGCATTAAACTTAAACGAAGACGTTATTAAGGAAAATGAGAGAGGAAATTTGAGCTAAAAAGTTATAAAATATGTACTTTTTTAGCCTAATTGTCTCACTACTCATAGGGTATTGAATATTTTTTTTATTCACACTTGAACAATGTTGCTAACTGCCTTCTTATTGCATATTGTTGAGCAAAGTTTTACATTTAAGTTGACGAACACTCTTACTCTTTTTTTCATAATCATACCAAAGTAGACAAAGCGTACTCAAGCAAAGTATCTTAATAGTATAATCTGATCATTTTAGATTAAAGAAATATATGAGATTCATCCATAGTTTTTATAAATTCTGTTCCGCTAATATGGGCATTAAAGGTGCAATTGTTGGAGTGCAATGGTTGGAATAAAAATACAGTGTATATGGGTTTTATTGGAGGCTGTCTGTAGAAATGTTAGGATTGAAGTCAGCGTCCAGTATGTTGACATGCTTATAAT
>CAJQOT010000051.1 GCA_905480015.1 uncultured Rickettsiales bacterium
CAGATTTAAACCCTATAGAAAAGAAATGGTCTCAGATTAAATCCCTCTATAGAAAGCTTACTTATAAGTACGAAGATAAACTAGAGTTAATTGAATATGTTTTAAATTATGAGTATGCAAGGTTATTTTAATTTGCTATAAGAAGTATATTATGACCGTTACTAATTCAATCAATAGAATGGATTTCCTTTATAACAAACTTCTCACAAAAGTACTTTACACTTCACTCTTCAAGAGAGTTTCTACCTAGTCTATTGAGTTTCCAAACAATCAATCTATCAGCCTTTCATTTGTCTATTAAGTCTATCATCTCAATAAATCACTCTCTTTTTCAAGGAATCTTTGCTGATTTTGCTTCAAAGACAACAAAAGATATTTCAAAATTTGTTTTTTCATTCATACCAAAAGACCATTCTAATTGAGATTCTATACTCTGAACTTGCTTCTCGTCCGATTCCTCAGATTTTCTTGCATATATTCAGGATTTTTCTGTATCAGGATTCGATAATCAGGTATAGATAATAACAACTGCTTCGTTATCTCACTTTGTAAGCCTTTCTCTTTCGGCATTAAGTGCAAATTCAAGAGTGACTGGTTTTGTAGTTTCAATAATTTTCATTACTATTTTCAGTTAAGTGTATTATTATAATAATAACGATGGAATAAAAGCTGTCAAAATTTCTTTTTCTTTTCAGCTCTTGGAATGTAATTCTTAATAAAAAGAATTACATTCTTTTATATAATTTATATATTATATATTATGTCTAAAAACAAACTCATTAAAAACCTAGACACAGTAAGGCTTTCAAAAATCCATCTAACACCCAAGATACAGGAATAAACACCCTAGCCCCAGTATTTTAACACCTTAGATACAAGGATAAACACCTAAGACGCAATTTTACTAACACCCAAGTTCCAAAAAAATAACACCTTAGATGCAATATTTTAACACCCTAGCCCCAACTTTTCTAACACCTAAGACTCATAAAACATAACACCCAAGTCTCAAAAAACTACCACATGAAATGAATTAGTACGAAAATAAATCCATAGGTTTATCATCTCTCTTTTCTTTCGGCTTTGTAATATATAGTCTCTCAATCTCAACTGCCTCTATATATTTATAATATTTATCTAACAATACGAAAGTTTTTTGGTTTTTAAATTCCACCTTCTGAATACCACCTTTATCATCTATTAAAATTTTATCTTTTTCGGCTTCATATTCTTTAATCTCTCGAAAAATCCATTTATAATCCAACAATTTTTGCTTTCTTGCTTCAACAAGACTCACTTCGATAGGTTTCCAAGCCTTTCTTTTTTCGCTTTTCCATCTATTGTTATGAAACCCTCCAATATCCATACATTCTAATAGATTTTTTTTAATGATATATGGTTTGTAGGTAAGGGCGGAAAGTATATCACATATATTGCCTATAAAATATCTCCTCTTATCCTTTGCAGAAACTTTTGGTATCTTGTTAATAGTTTTCATAGGGAGGTAGCTACGACTCACCTCATTAATAAAATCCATATAACCGTCCATAAATTTTACATCAGAAAGTTCGAGCAACAATTCTTTATTTTCTTTGTCGTGCTTTTCTCGTGTTCTAAATTCTTTTACTTGTAATACAGTAAAGTTTTTGTAAATATTATCAGATTGATTTTTCTTATTTCTACTCCGTATTTCTTTTGTTTTTACTGGGTCAAGAGTGGTCATAGTAATATTAGTATACCGTAATATTAAGCGTAAAACTTTATCAATGCTTTCTGGTCTAATATCCTTAAAACCTCCCATCTCCAACAGTTTTCTTCCGTTTATTCTGTCTAAATTAAAACTCTTTCTCTCGGACATATATTGATACAAAAGCCTCATAGCTTCCGCAGTTTCGGTATCTTGTATTTCTAAAAGTTTATTAAATATCTGTGTATAATCCTCTGCCGTGATTTTGAAATCTTTCACTATTGGTTGAGGAGCTTTGCTCATCTTGTTTTTAAATGAAAGACTCACAAGATTACTATCATCTCTTTCTCTATCTTCTGCTAAATACTGTAAATTGCTTTCTAATTCTTTTGGGTCTTTGTGTCTAATAATTTTTTGCAGTACAGAAAAGGCAGTAACAACAGGAGTGACTTCAATATCATTATTTTTTTTAATGATATTTTCTTCATTATTTACTGTATTTTCATTACTCATAATTTTTATAATCAAAATTCATAGCGTGTATTATAAGACTGCCCCTTATCTTCATTTTGAACGACTCTCGTTAAATTCCCATCTACATTAAATGTTTCCTCAAGCCCAGCTTTTCCATTTCTATTTTTTAAAATCCTCAGCAAGAGAGTATTTTCTTTATCTGCTTGATTAAAATTATTATTCCACATTCCAACGACAAGCCCAGCAATTCTCTCGATGTCTCCTGCCTCTCCAATATTGGTTGAAATGAGTTCATTTGCAGAAACTACTTGCCTGTTGAATTGAGAGCCTAAAATAATTGGTAGACCTGTTTTTATAGCACAAGACTTTAGCTTATGGCAGATAATTTTTAACTCTTCTTGTCTTGAAAGTCTTTTCTCTTCCGAGTACAAAAGCTGTATATAATCAATAACCACCGCTCCGATGTTGGTATTTTTACTTAAATATTCTATGGTTTTTGTAAGTTCTTCCACCGACTGCTCCACATAATGAATAGAAAGCCGATTTGTATTGATGAGTGTATCAAAAAACTCTTTTTTCTTACCGAGATAACCTTCCTCATAATCTCTACTATTTAATATTGAAGACTTGATATATTCCGTATTTCCAATGAATTCTTGCTTTATAGTTCTAAAATTATTTTCTGAAAGTTTTACACCAACATAACAATTCAACATTTTAAGCAAAATATCACATCTTTGTTCTTCATATGAAAAGAAATATACAGAGGATTTTTTGTGCAATTGTGCCATATTTACAGCTAAATTTGCTTGTATCATTGTTTTACCATGACTTGTAGGTGCAACAAAGATACTAATGGCAGAAGGCGGAATTGATAGCTCCTCGCCTTGTATTTTATACCCTGTTGTTATTAAATTTGATGATTTATTAATTTCTGCCTTCAATTCTTCTGTGCTAACAGGAATAATAAATTGTTTATATTTTTTGTCTTCTTCGGTTTGTTTTGATAGTTCTTCTTTTTCTAAATTCCACAAATCACTCAACTTTCCACCCTCATTCAAGAAGTCGGACACATCATATCCTTCTTTATTTTCTTGGTTAAATGAGTAAATATTTACTGTTTTTACTTCTTCAATAAGTGCATTGGCAAGTTTTTTACTTCCTTCAATTCCTGCGGAATCGTTGTCATAAATAATAGAAATTGACTGAGGATTGACCTTCTTTATTGTATCTACAATATTACTTGGAACGGTTTTTGCACCTGTTGTAATTGTTAAAACCGAGTATTTATCTTGTTTATTCAGTCTGGTAATTTCCTCAAATAACCGTAAACAATCCTTCTCACCTTCAACAAAAATAAGATGTTTATTTTGGTTCAAATTCCCCCAAACGCTCGTTTTTTCACCTTCAAAAAACATTTTAGATTTGCCAGTTTCTTTGTCTTTTGTGATGGAAATCCCTTTGTATCCTATCACTTCATCATTTTCAATTTGAGGATGGAGGATATAATCATATCGAGATTTAAGATTAAAAAATTCAGCAGTTTCTTTCGAAATCCCAATAGATTCTAAATATTTGATATGATTTGTTTGTAGTTCCTCAATTTGTGTGATAGGTTTTAAATTATCCTTCTTTGTTTCAATTTGTGGAGTTTCAATATGAAAATCTGTACTGATTCCAGCCAATTCACAAGCCATTTTTTTAACTTCTGTGAAATCATTTCTTATATCTAAATTCTCCATTTTAGCGATAACACCAAAAATATCATCAGATTCAAAACAGTTCTGAGACATACAAGTCGCTGTCCCTGTACTATCTTTTGCAACTAAAGAAGGGGTTTTGTGTCCTGAATTTTTACCCCCTGCTTCGTGTATCAAGCACCACCAAGCTCCTGAAGATTGATTGGTACATTCTCCTCCGTAATGTTTTAGTAGGGTTGAGATTGATAGCTGGGATTTGATTTCTTGTGAGGAATTTTTCATAAAATATTATAATTATGATATTTAATATAATTCTTATACTTCATAAATATAATATGTTTCATATATTTAATAATTATACTAAACTTAGTATGTTTAATAAACATCATATTTCTATGAAAACTATTATTTATATTAAACTTATGATTTATCATATATTTCATACTATTTAGCTTCTTTTATTTCTAACCCTCCTTTCTTCATAAGTCTTCTAATGATAGCAGACCTTCCTGCTCCTGTTTCTTCTTGTATTTCATCAAGAGCTTCAACCTCAGCTTTAGAAAGAGAGATAGTAACAGGCTCTGTATATACCTGCTCTTTCTTCTTTTTTGGCTTTGTACTTGGTTGATTATTTTTTAATAAACCAAAATTTTGTGGTTTGCTATTATTAGCATATTTGTTTAAATCTGTCATATTATTGAGTAATAAAATTAATAAGTTCATCAAATTGCTCGGCTACTTTTTGATAGTGAGAGCTAAAAAGTTTAAGGCTTTTCTTTGCTGTTTCCTTTATTGGTTCTTTTCTGTGAATTATTTTTGAGACGGCATTTGATTTTTTAATTTCAAAAATAGGATATGAATACCCTGCTTTTTTAACCTCTTTTTTGATTTTTTCAAATTCATCACCAGTAGTGCGGTTGGCAACAATAACAATATTTTTATTATAATCCGAGACTTCTTCTAATGTTCCAAAGGCAGTATCAAAATCATCTTCATTGTATGTAATGGGTACGATAATGCATTGTGCTTTCTTAATATTATTTGTTGTTCTTGTGTCGGGATATCCTCCCAAATCTATCACCACATCATCGTTTTTATCAAAATCAGGCATTTGATCCATTACGAGCAAATCTTCGTTTGAATTAATTTCAGGAAGTTTCCCCTCTGGGAATATTTTCATCATCTTCCCTTTGGGAAACACCTTTTCTATTTTTCTATTATATACATCATTTGTTACATATGCGTATTCCATAGTTAAGGCGAGATTAACGGCAATTCTTGTTTTCCCTTCGCCACCTTTTAGGTTGTAAACTATATATATCATGTATTAAGTATCATATTTATATTATTCATCATAGATATAATATATCTCATAATAATATGAAATATATTGCTTTTAACATACATCATATTTTTATGATAATTATTATCTATAATAGATTTATGATGTATCATAAATTAAAAGTCAAATACTTTTCTTGTTATTTGAATATGCAAAATTTTCTACTCAATAATCACCCCTAAAAACTAGGGACTGGAAACCCTTACAATTACTTGATTTTTATTCTTATAAAATTATACTCAAAATACTAATGGTTAATAACAGATAATATTAAAATTCATGTCTGATAAGAAAAACAAAATAATACGAGGTGCTATTTCTGCCGTTGGTGGAGCAATACCTTTTGCAGGTGGTTTGTTTTCTGCTGTTGCAACAGCTTGGTCTGAACAGGAGCAAGAAAAACAAAATAGTTTTTTTCAACATTGGTTGGAAATGCTAAAAGATGAGATGATGGAGAAAGAAAAGACCATTATTGAAATAATGGCTAGGTTGGATATGCTTGATGATGAGGTATCTAATAGAGTAACAAGTGAAGCGTATCAGTCTATTGTTAAGAAAGCATTTAGAGAATGGGCAGGGGTTGAAAGTGAGAAAAAAAGAATCTTTATAAGAAATATTCTTACAAACTCTGCTATTGTTAGTCCAACTTCTTCAAGTGATGATGTAGTTAAATTATTTTTAGATTGGATTAATCAATATTCAGAATTTCACTTTTCTGTTATATCAACATTATTTAACTCAGACGGTAAATCAAGATGGCAAATATGGAATGACTTAGGACGAGATGAAAAGGTGAGAGAGGATTCTGCTGACGCAGATTTATATAAGTTATTATTTAGAGATTTAAGCACAGGAGGTATAATAAGGCAAAAAAGAGCTACTGACTATCAAGGTAATTTTATAAAACAGTCTCATACTGGGAAGAGGGGTACGGTATCTAATAAAATGGAATCTGCCTTTGAACAAAGTAAATTATATGAATTAACTGAGATAGGAAAACAATTTATACATTATGCTCAAAATGAAATTGTACCAAAAATTGAATATAATTTCAATGATGATGAGTAGTATATTTAATACAGTATAATTGATATGAATAAAATGATATCTAAAAAAATTCGTCAAAATATTTTTGATACTTTGGTGAATAAAAAGATGTTTTGGTATGGTTCCTTGGGTGATGGTAAGTTTCTTAATAGGCTTTATGATTTAAAATCTCTACCATCACATGATGGTAGGTTTAAAGATGCTGAAGGTGATATATGGCAACATACTGTAAACAATGATGACTGGGAAATGGATTGGATTTTTACAGATGCTAGATTTAAATTACTAGATGGTGAAAATAAAGTATTTTTAGATTTTTTATGTGAGACATTACATCCAGTTGTCAGAGACAATAAAAATGAAATAGAAGAGATGCTTAGTATTTATAATACTTTTTTAAAAGAAGCTAATTATCAAATTTTTTCAAAATCTTTGGGAGCATTAAATATTTATGGTTGGAATAAAGATAATTATAGTAATGTAGCATTGAAGTCTGTAGACATACTAAGTCACGAGTATATTACTGAACAATATTCCAAAGCTTACGATAGAATACAGAATTCTGATTATGAAGGGGCAATTACTATCGCACGCTCTTTGATTGAGACTGTTTTATTAAGTATTCTTGATGAAGAGGATAACAAATACAATGGTGATTTAGATAAAATATATAAGGCTTTTAAAGGGCGTTATAAGAATTTTGATTCTTCTGCTGAAAAGTTTGAACAACCATTAAAACAAATTTTAACTGGATTGAGTAGCATTATTGGAGGTATTGCTTCTATTCGCAATAAAACTGGAGATGGTCATGGTAAGAATATTAAATCTTATAAGAGTTATAAACCATCAAAACATCATGCTGAACTTATAATAAATACTTGTTCTACTTTTTCAAATTTTATTGTAAGTAGTTTAGAGTATCAAAAGATAAATAGCTTATGAAAATCGCTCACTACCTCAGAATCTCAAAAGCAGACGGAACACAAGATACCACTCGTCAACTAAACGAACTTAAAGAGTTCGCAAACTCTCAAAACTGGAAAATAGTAGAAGAAATAGAAGAACACATTTCAGGAACTAGAACCAAAAGAAGCGGAACAGAAAAACTCATCAATCTTGCTAAGTCTAATAAAATCCAAAAGGTATTAATACACGAAGTATCAAGGCTTGGAAGAAATGCTTGTGATACCTATAACACAGTAGAAGAGCTTTCTAAATACAAAGTATCAGTTTTTGACTTCCATCAAAAACAAGAAACCCTAGACAAACACTATAACAAAACAATATATGCAAATATAATCCTCCCAGTCCTAGCAGGACTTTCAGAACAATGGCTACAACAACATACCTATAGAATAAAATCAGGACTTGAAAATGCTAAAAAGAAAGGAGTACAACTAGGAAGACCAAAAGAAGTAAAACACAAAAAAGAAGATGAAATTTTGAAATTAAGAAAACAAGGGTATATTATAGATGAGTTTGTTAAGAAAAGAAAGAAAGCTTCATATGGAAATATTGCAAAATATTTAGATATAGGAGTAGAAACAGTACGGAGAGTTTTAATTAAAAATGGTATGAATGGAAGGGTTGAATCAGTATTTAGTAAATTAAAAATATGATATCTATGGCACAAGTACAAAACATTCATGCAAAACAAAATTTTACTACTGAATTATTATATTTCTCTCTCCAAAACCGTAGATACTTAGGCAATAAATACAAGCTCATAGATTTTATAAAAGAAATTGCACAAAAAAAATGCGGAAAAATAAATTCTTTTTGTGATATATTTGCAGGAACTGGAGTCGTGGGAGAAGCTTTTAATGATATAAACACGAGCATCATTTCAAACGATTTACTCTATGCAAATTATATTTGTCTTCAAACTTTTTTACAAACCAATACAGATATTACTCAATCTATCTCAAAACAAATAACACACCTCAATAATATTACAGCAACACAAGAAAACTATTTTTCACAAAACTTTGCAAATACATTTTTTACAAAAGAAAACGCAATTAAAATAGGAAATATAAGGGAAGAAATTGAAGCAATATCTCAAAACGAAATTGAAAGGAATATCTTATTATGCTCTCTTTTATATGCAGTTGATAAAGTTGCAAACACAGTAGGGCATTACGATGCCTTTAGAAAGAACCTTGATTTAGTACAACCTTTAAAACTATTAGTTCCAAATATTAATTATATCTACAATGCTAATAACCATATATACAACGAAGATGCAAACTCATTCATTCGCAAGATAAATTGCGATGTTTTGTATATTGATCCCCCTTATAATTCAAGGCAATATTCAGATGCCTACCACCTTCTTGAAAACCTTATAGAATGGAAAAAACCCGAGGTATTTGGTGTAGCAAAAAAAATGAATAGAGACCATATCAAAAGTGGGTATTGCCTAAAAAATGCAACAGAGCAATTTCAAGATTTAATTGAAAATGCAAGTTGCAAACACATCTTACTTTCATATAATAATACACAAAATTCAAAACACGGAAGGTCAAACGCAAGAATACAAGACGAAGACATTATGAAAATCTTGCAAAATAAAGGAGAGGTAGATATATTTGAAAAAAACTATAAAACCTTTACTACTGGTAAAAGTGGGAAGGCTCAAAATATAGAAAGAGTATTTTATTGTAAAGTTAAAAAATAATTATGAGAAAACCTTGGTCATTATCTACAACGGTTAGGAATCCTGAAAGGATACTACCTTTTTTGAAGGTATTAAAAGAAATGGAGGGAGAAAATTTTGATGAAGTGGGGCAAGAAAAATATCAAACTCTTTTGATTCAGAATAGATTATATATGCCAACAAAGTTGAGTGATAAGCAGTTAAGTTATTATGATACTTTGCAAGATAAAATGACTCCTGCTCAAGCAAAGGAGATTTTTCAACATATGGTTAATCATTCTAAAGAATTACAAAAAGGAAGAGGTTTGAGGGGAAGAACATCTGTTGCACCGTTAACAAAAATGGGGTTAGCAGTGGCAAAAAAAACAGTTGGAGCTGTAAAAATTACAGATTTAGGAAATTCTTTTTTAGAAAATTATTCCGATATTGGAGATGTTTATTTTAGATTCTGCATTAAATGGCAACTTCCAAACCCTGATAGCACTGATTACAAACTAGCAGATGGATACAATATTAAGCCTTTTATTGGTGTTTTACACTTGATAAACAAGGTAAATCAAAAATCACAAGAACTCGGCGAAAAAGCAAAAGGAATAAGCAAACAAGAATTTTCACTTTTCTGTCCATTACTTGTAAATTATCAAGATATAGTAAAATATGTCGATGCAATAATAAAACTTCGCAATCAATTACAAGGAAAAAGTAAGGCAGAGCAAAAAAACATTTTTGAAGACTACAAAAAACAATTTGCCCTAGAATTTACAAATAATGAGGAAAAAAATATAGAAACATTTTTAAAAAACCTCAAAGACTATGGGGATAATGCAATAAGATACTTTAGATTGACTCGTTTTTTATATATTCGTGGAAATGGATTTTATGTTGATTTAGAACCAAGAAGGGCAGTTGAAATTGAAAATTTACTCAAATTTGATGATGCTAGCTCTAAAGAATTCAAAAATAAGCAAGAATATTTGAACTATATATCAAATATTGCAGAGCCACAACTCCCATGGGAAAGCCAAAATGAATTAGTAAAAATTATTCAACATCTTCTTCAAGACATTACAGAATATGAAACAAAACTAAACGAAACACCAAAAGAAGTAAAACAATATAATAACTTTGATGAAAATAATCTCAAAAAATATATAACAGAATTGAGAGGATATAGAAGAGCCTTACAAAACAAAGAAAATCATCAAGAATCTCAAAAAATCGAACAAGTAAAAGATTATATCTCGCAATTAGAAAATATTTTTTCTTATGATGACAGACCAATTCTTTTGGAAAAACTCCTCTCTCTTGGGTTAAATGCCCTAAATGATGCAATCACAATAAAGCCAAATTATCCAGTAGGGGACGATAACGAACCAACATTTACCGCTCCTGCAAATACCCCTGATATTGAATGTTATTACGAAAAATTTAATGCAATATGTGAAGTTACCATGCTCAATGGACGAGACCAATGGTATAATGAAGGGCAACCAGTAATGAGGCACTTACGAGATTTTGAAGATAAAAACCAAAGCAAACCTTCCTATTGCTTGTTTGTAGCCCCAAAATTACACAGAGACACAACAAATACATTTTGGACGGCAATAAAATATGAATACGAAGGAAAGAAGCAAAATATAATTCCACTCACTATTCATAATTTTATAAGCCTTTTGAAAGCCCTTGTAAAATTCAAAACCGAAGGAAAATTTTTAAAACACGATGAGATATTATCTCTATACGATGATATCATTCAAAAGTCGCAAAGCTGTGCAAACGCAAATGATTGGCTAAAAACCATACCAAACACTATACACTCTTGGGAACAAAATTTATCCGTTAATTGTTAATGATATGAAAAAAGACATAATATACAACGGAGATTGTACCAAAATCCTAAAAACACAAATTGAAGAAAATTCAATAGATTTAATATTTGCAGACCCTCCATATAATCTTTCAGGAAATGGCTTACATTGGAAGGAAAATAAAACAGGAGGAGACTGGTTTATGGTCAATGAAGAGTGGGATAAAATGACCGCACCTGAATACATACAATTTACAAGAGAATGGATTGCAGGATGCCACAAGGCACTTAAAAGCAATGGTTCAATTTATATTGCTTGTAGCTACCATAATATTGCAGAAGTAACCATGGCTTTAAAACAACTCAATTATAAAGTGAATAATGTTATTACTTGGTTTAAAAGCAATGCTATGCCAAATATGACAAGGCGAGTTTTTACTCATTCAACGGAATTCGTAGTATGGGCAGTTAAAGGCTCAGGTTGGACTTTCAATTATGATACCATAAAAGAAATTAATCCTGATAAACAAAAAGACGGAAGCAATAAACAAATGCGAGACCTTTGGGAAATGCCTTTAGTTCAAGGAAAAGAAAGAATCAAAGGAGACGACGGAAGGGCAGTACACCCAACCCAAAAACCCGAAGAAATGCTCAAAAGAATTATTTTATCAAGTTCCAATGAAGGAGATGTCGTACTTGATCCATTTTTAGGAAGTGGAACAACTGCCTTTGTTGCTCAAAAATATAATCGTCATTTTGTAGGAATTGAAAGAGAGGAAAAATATATTCAAATTGCAAAAGAGAGACTTGGTTTGTCTGATTCTCATTGTAAAAAAATAGCTTAGTCTCTCCGAGACAAGTCTCTTTTAGGACAGCCACCAATTGATAAAGTCAAGGTAGTAAAATAACAATTTCCTCCGTTTACATAAAAACTTTACGCTCTTAAAAATAAGAGCTTTTATCTGTGATAAAAAACTTTTTATCCACTCCAAAAATTCTGATTTTCTCCACCTTTCTCTCCACTCTCTCCGTTCGCTACGATGACTTTCTAAATTGTCAGAAATTCGCTACGCTCATTTTTCTTTTGGTCGTTCGCCACTGGGCAGAAGTTATAGCGAGGCGTTAGTCGCTTCGCTATAACTTTTTATTAATTATTAATTTATTTCTTAATACTATGTCTAGTAATCAAAAGCACACTTTCAACTTTGAAAGTATTACAATAAAAGGAAATATCGGCTCTGATATTTTACTAAAAACCAAAGCAAAGGAACGGTTAGAATTCTTTGTTGCGGTCAATAAATATAACAAAGAAACTCAAAAGAAAACTGCTAAATGGTTTAAAGTTGTTGTTTTTGATGATGAGCTAATTGTTACGATTAAAAACAATACCCAATTCTACAAAAGGGGAACGAATATCAAAGTAAGAGGAGAAATCCAAGCTGAAACTTACAAAGACAAAACAACTCTAAAAATCATAGCAAGGCAGATAGGCTTGAATATTCCACCAAGAAAGGAGGAGAACGAACAGTCTTCAAATTCTACAACCCAATCTAATTAATCAATTTTTTAAAACCTATATGGGGTTCCACACAGCAAAGCCCGAACTTTCCCGCCATATCCTATAAACCCTGATTCTACCTAGCATTATGAAGCAAAGTCAATTTTAGAATTATTAATCAATTTGTCTACAATCCCTTGTAAATCAAGGGGTAGAGTATTATTGTTAAATTCATATCTTCC
>CAJQOT010000052.1 GCA_905480015.1 uncultured Rickettsiales bacterium
AACTATTGGAGACTTAAATTTAAGGCAGGGGTTCGTATTTCAAAGAAATCCAAAAACTGGAAGACCTCAAAGAACGGACTTGCTAAAATTCAAACAGGAACTATTTGAAATACTCACAAACTGGGTGGAATTGCTAAAAACTCAATACAATTTCACAGAAAAAGACCCTTTGTTTCCAAAGGTGCAAATAACACTCAACAACGAATTTATGTTTGAAAAAAACGGATACAAAAAGGAGTTTATTCAACCAAACGCAGTGCGTGAAGACCTTACCAAGCTTTTTGAAGGTTACCATTTTACACCGCACACAGTAAGGCATTCCTTAACAAATTTCTTCTTTGAAAGTGAAATAACCACAGAACAACAAAAGGCGTTCTCTCAAAACCTTGGACACAAAGACTTATTTACAACTGCCAATTCTTACTATTCAATACCCGAACAAAAGAAAACACAAATAATTAAGAAGATTGATATTGAAGAAATGAAGGCAAGAAATAAAGCAAAAGCACTCCCTGAATATGATTATATTATGAGTTATATTTCAAGCCCAAAGCAAGTAAAAAAGCTTTTTCACTTGATAACGAGTGAGGATAAAAGTTGAGTTTTTAAAATGTGGATTTATAAGAATGGAAAGAAGTAATGAAATTTATTAAAAATATATGATTAAATACCATAACGATACAATAAAAAAATTTATTGAAAACCTCAATACACAATATTTTTTACCAGCAATTCAGAGAGATTTTATATGGAATGAAGAAAGAATTATAAACTTATTTGATTCAATTATGCGAGGATATCCAATAAGTTCATTCTTATTGTGGTCAATTCCAAAGTCGGTAGTAGATCGCTGTAAATTTTATGAATTCATTAAAAATTTTGACGATAGAAAAAATCAAAATGAAGAAGTAAGTCTTAACGGACACAATGGCGAGATAATATCAATTCTTGACGGACAGCAAAGGTTAACATCTCTTTTTATTGGCTTAAAGGGTAGTTACACGGTAAAACAAGCATATTATCAAAAAAATAGCACAAATGCTTATAAAACAAAAAGATTATACCTTAATCTTGCAAAACTGAATAACGATGATGATATAAATAATAAGTATCAGTTTAATTTTAGAGAGGGCAGTGATGATGTAAATACCACAAACCACTGGCTTGAGGTTGGTAAAATTCTGGATTTAAATCACGATGATATTGATGATTATGTAGATAATATCAATATTGAAATTGATAAAAAAATTATTAGAAGCAATTTGAGACTTTTAAAGAGAGTAATTTGCGAGGAACATACTATAAATTATTACAAAGAAGATACAGATGAATTAGATAAAGTATTGAATATTTTTATAAGAATTAATAGTGGTGGTGAGAAGTTAAAATTTTCGGACTTATTGTTATCAGTTTTGACATCATACTTTAAAAAAATTGATATTAAAAAGGAGCTTTTTGAATTAGTAAAAAATATTAATGAGAAAAATAATTTTAACATCGATAAAGACTTTGTGTTAAAAACCTCCTTGTTTTTACTTGGACAAAATATAAAATTTAAAATTGAAAATTTTACCAAAGACGAAGTTGTAAAAGGAATTGAGGATAATTTTGAAAATATAAAAACTGCGATAATCAATGCTTGTAATATTTTAAATCAAATGGGGTTTTCCAAGGAGGTACTCAATTCAAACTATCCAATTACAATTGTTGCATATCATTTATACAAACTTAATAAAGAAAGATTTGTTAATGATGTTGAATTAAATGACTGTAAAATGTTTATTATTTTGTCATATTGGAATAGGTTGTTTGGTGGTTCGACTGATGATATTCTTGAAAAAATAAGAAAACATATGAATGATAGCAACTATCAAATAAACATTAACTCACTTGAACAATCCATTGGAAGCAAAAAATCAGTTGAAATAACAATAAATGAAGAATATTTATACCAGCCTCTATATCCAAGATACAAAAAAGATATATATAATATGATGTTTATATTGTATCCAAGTTTTGATTTTAGAAATAAATTTCAGATTGACCATATATATCCTATATCATTATTTAGTAAGAAAAACTTAAAAAAGAAATTTCAAAATATAAGCGATGATAAAATCAATGAATTATACTGCAAAGCAAATTCTATTGCAAATATGCAATTACTTCCTGCAAGTAATTCTGTTTTGGATAATCAATCTAAAAGTGATTCATTGCCAATTGAATGGCTCAATAAAGTTTATAATAATGACCAAAATAAAATAAATGATTTTAAGAGTCAGCACTATATTTCATCGAGTTCAAGCTTGCTATTTAACAATATTGAAGATTTTGAAAACTTTATTAAAAATAGAGCAGAAGAAATGTATAAAACATTGAAAAATGTAATGAATAAGAAATGAAAGCCATAATCTTTGCCCGTGTTTCAACAAAAGACCAAGAAGAAGGACACTCACTTGACGCACAAATAAGCCAAGCCCTCAATTACGCCATTGAACACGGTTTGCAAATTGTAAAACAGTTCAAAATAATTGAAAGTTCAACAAAAGGCAAACGCCCCGAGTTCAAACAAATGATTGACTTCATTCGCACACAAAAGGAAAAAATCGTTGTTCTTGCATATAACACCGACCGCTTGCAAAGGGATTTTGACGAACAGTCTCTTGAACTTAAAAGCCTTGTTAATCAAAACAAAGCAGAAATTCATTTCACAAGTACGAGGCAAAAAATGACCTCCGAATCCGATTCAAGCACTAAGTTTCGTTATGGTTTAGATGTTCTTCTTGCTAATGATTACACAAACCGAATAAGTGATAATGTAAAACGAAGCATAAAGAAGAAATTGGAAGAAGGCACAATTTTAGGGGACTCCCCGCTTGGTTATTGGAATAAACAAAGAGTAGACAAGAAAAAAGAAAAAGTAGATGTTATAATTGATAATGAAAAAGCACCTCTTGTAAAACAAATATTTCAAGAATACGCAAGCGGACAATATTCAATGAGTGAAATTCAAGCAATGTTTCACACACAAGGCTTGCGAACAAAAAATAATAACAAAGTTTCAAAATCACAAGTTGAAAGAATGCTAAAAAACCCATTTTATTATGGCTATATGCAATACAAAGGAGTTCTTTACAAACACATACACCCACGATTAATAAGCAAAGATTTATTTGACGAATGCCAAGCCATTCGCAAGGGAAGGAAACCAACAAAATACCGCAAAACACAAAAACCATTCATTCTAAAAGGACTTCTCAAATGCTCACATTGTAATTGCTCATATTCACCTGAATTAAAGAAAGAGAAGTATGTATATATGAGACCAACCAAAAGCCAAGGAGAGTGCTCCTATTGCTTCCACATCAATGAAAACAAGATACTCATACAAATTGAAGATATACTTAAAAAACTAACAATTCCACAAGAAATATTACTTCAGCTTAACGATGAGTTAAAAGATAGTTCAAATGCAGAGCATAAAAACCAAATGGAGGAAGTAAGAAAATTAAAAACTCAATACACTTCAATTCAAACCAAGATAAAAAGAGCAAGAGACCTCCTTTTAGATTTCACCATAACCAAAGAAGAATACGAAGAAATAACAACAGATTTACAAGTTCAAAAAGCAAACACGGAGCATAAAATACAAGTTTTATCAAAAGCAGACAACGAATTCAATAAAAGCCTTGGCACAATATTTGAATTACTTTCAAAAGCACACCAACTATTTCAAAGTTCGGAAATTGAAGAAAAGAGACGAATTATCACAATTATGTTTCCGAACTTATTATTAGACCGTGAAAACCTAGTCATAACACCACGCAAGCCCTTTGATTTGTTCTTAAATCAGGAGGGTTGTCCTGACTGGCTCCCCGCTCTTGATAAATTTAGAACAAAAAGTAAAGAAATTGCAGAGACAATGAATAGAGTTTTACCTTTTGAAAAAGAGCAACTTTGTGCGTGAAACCGCAGGTTCCCGAGCTAAGCTAGAATTTAACAAACTATGCGAGTGAAACCCTTGACATTTACAAATAAAGTATTACTGTATTACATAAATATATTACAAATATGATTACACAAGAACACTCGTATTCAAAGGTAACGGTTAAATACCAAGCTAGTATTCCCGCACCAATTAGAAAAAGATTACACATTAAAGCAGGCGATGTAATAGAGTTTGAGGAAAAATCAAACGGAGAAGTAATACTTAAAAAAGCTCAAGTTCCTAATAAATCCACCCTTAAATTAATGGAAATGGGTTTGAATGAGTGGTCATCAAAAGCAGACGACGAACAATTTGCTTATTTAGAAAAACTTGTGAAATAGTGTTATGTCAAAAGGAAAGGTGTATTATTTGCCGATGTGTTTTGCTGGAACGGAGTGGCATACAAAACAAGTATTAAGTGAAAATGTTTTAATATGCGGATGGGCAACACCCGAGACAGAGAAATTGTGCAAAAAATACTATATTTCAGCAAGAGATAGTAATACTGATGAACAAAACTTCAAACACGACTTTTATAATATTGCTACAAAATTAGATGATGAATATGGGTGGTTTTCCTATAACACTGATCAATTTGATAATAAATTGGTTGGTAAGGCTTGGGGTAGTATGTGGCGATTTATTTCAATAAATACGAATGATTTTGTATATATTAAAGACGAAGACGAGCAAAAAATACACCTCGCTAGAATTAATGACAACTCATCTTTATATTGTAAAAAAACAAAAGCATACGATTATAACGCAATATTTATTAAAAATGTAGAGTACCGAAAGGATATTGACTTAGAAAGTTTCAAGAGGGAGTTTATTGAAAGTGCAATTGAAAAAAAATTAGGCAACAGAAAGCAATGCGAAGTAAAGTTTAAAAATTATGTTTCTATAAAGCAAGGCACATGTATACGATTTTTTCCAAATTTACCAGAGTGGAGTAATTTATTTTATAGCTTAATTACAAGTTATTTTGCACCAGAAAAAGAAACACCAAGCGAACACAGTCAAAACCTTGGTAACACAACACAAGGCAACACAGAAGATGAGGAGTATAATTATACAAATGCAAACGGCAGAGTAATAAATGCTCTTAACGAGATGATGCGGGAAACCAAAGTACGCAAAGCAATACCTCAGGATATTTGCAACAATGTATTCCAAAGAGCACAAAAAAAATATTCCAAAATACGATGTGAAAATAAAGAGTGCGACAATCCACAACCATTTTATAAAAAAGATAGTAAAATTTATTTAGAATTTCATCATATTCAAGAGGTTTCAGATGGTGGACAGCATGAGCCAAAAAACCTTGTTTTACTATGTCCAAATTGCCATTCAGAAGTACATTACGGGAAACATCGTGAAAAAATTAATAATAGATTAAGAGATTATGCACAAACCATTTGATATAATTATTACACCTTTCCCATTCGCAGATGAAATGGGTAAATTCAAATACCGCCCAGCCCTTGTGATTTCAGGTGAGGAATATTCACAAGACACAAATTGAGACTGCATTGTAAGGTTTAAGATATTCACAATTGACAACTCCATTTTAAAAAATAAAATTGGTGAATTAAACGACATTGATAAAAAAGAAATATCTTACAGAGTTAATGAAATAATAAGATTGTAAAACACAAACAATGAAAGAAGTAATGCAAAACTTTAACAAATATATCAACGAGGTTGCAAAAGTAAAAGATGAACTTGAGCATAGTGGAAGAACATTTTTACAAAATCTCTTAACAGAGTTTACCGATGCACATAAGATAGATATCATGCAAGAACCACCAAGAGACAAACAAGGAAGGGGGGCACCAGACTTTCAGTTTTTACTTAATGATACGGATATTGGCTATCTTGAGAATAAAAAAATTGGTGAAAATTTAGATGAAGTTTTAAAATCTGACCAAATTAGAAAATATAAAACTTTAACAGATAACTTAATATTGACGGATTATTTAAGATGGATTTGGATTTATAATGGTAATGTAGTCAAAGATATTAGACTATGCGAAAATACAATTTTAGAGCAAAAGTCAATAAAACTAAACGAACAAAATTGTAATGATATAGCGGAATTAATTAAAGACTTTTTATCGCAAAAACCTCAAGAAATTTATAAGGCGAGAGATTTGGCAGATAAACTTTCCAAGCCAACACGCACAATTAAAGAGGAAATTAATGATATGCTATCAAAAATTGAAAGTAATGAGCATTCAAGAATAGTGGGTACTTTTAAAGTATTTCAATCTGAAATTTCAGAGCATATAACACCAGAAGCATTTGCAGATGCTTTTGCCCAAACTCTTACTTATTCACTGTTTTTAACAAAAATCACATTAACATCGCAAGACAAACTAACACTTGCAAATATTACAAACCTTACACCAAAATCTTTTGCCTTAATTAAAGATATTCTTGCGTTTATAAATGAGATTAAAAATTACCCACAATTAAAACCTTATGTTGAGTGCTTATTTCATATTATTAATAACACAAATGTTGAGGAGGTCATTGCAGATTTACAAAACAATAAAGATGAATATGAAGACCCATATATTCACTTTTATGAAAACTTCCTGACCGCTTACGACAAAGAAAAACGCAAAGAATTAGGCGTTTGGTATACTCCAAAGCCAGTTGTTCGCTCCATTATTAACAATATTCACGAAGTTCTAAAACAAGATTTTAACCTTACCGAAGGATTTTCTGATGAAAGTGTCAAGGTGCTTGATTTTGCCTGTGGAACGGGGACATTTCTGTTTGAAATTTACGATAAGATTTTGTCCGAAGTTTCAAAGACTTCTCTTAAACGCAGAAATCTTATTAAAAATCATATTCTTAAAAATATATTTGGTTTTGAGTTGCTAATTCCCGCTTATTGTGTGTCTCATTTAAAACTTTCGCAACATTTAAAAGATGAAGATTACACCCTTGAAAAAGACGACCGCATAAAGGTTTACTTCACCAATACACTGGAAAACCGTCACCCTGATAGGCAGGCGAGTTTATATGAAAACTTTTTCCCTGCAATTGCAAAGGAAGGCAAGGAGGCTCAAGATATTAAAGACGACAAGGACATTTTGGTTATAACTGGCAACCCGCCGTATAATGTGAAATCTAAAAATAAGCTTGAGGGAGTGCTGGAAGAATTTCACGCACAATACAAACCAAGCGATGAGCAAAAAACAAACCTTGATGACGACTACATTAAATTTATTGCCTTTGCACATAGGAAAATCAAACTTGCAGGGCGTGGGGTTTTTGGGCTTATAGTAAATAATTCGTTCTTAACGGGGTTGACTCATCGCAAAATGAGGAATGAACTAATGAAAGATTTTGATAAAATTTATGTTATCAACCTACACGGAGGGGGTGAAATTGACGGAATAAAAGATGAAAATATTTTTGCAATCAAGCAAAATGTTTGTATAGTGATTTTTGTTAAAACCACACAGGAGGCAAAAAAGTGCGATGTCTTTCAAACGGATTTAATTGGTAAAAGGCTTAAAAAGCTCCGCTCTTTGCCGGCATTGGATATTAACTCTTTTGAAAAGCTTGATATTACGGGCTTTAACAAGGCGTTTCGTTCAACAAAATGGGGAGCAAATAGGTTTGTGGACGACCTCTCGTTTTTTTACCCTTTGCGGGAAACAAAAGCAATGCTTGAATATGGCGAGTTCTGGGGGTTGACGGAGGTTTTTGGGCAATGCGGAAGCGGAGTACAAACTGATAGAGATGATTTAATTATTGATTTAAAAAAAGAAAAATTGATAGAAAAAATGAAAACTGCATTTAGTGGAGAATTTGATAGCACTTTTAAAAACCAATATAATATTGCAAATTCCAGTTCTTATAAATTTGCAGATAAACTAAAGATGCAAGAATTTGATGAAGAATCAATTGTAAAAATTCAATACTGCTCTTTTGATAATAGGTTTATTTACTATAAACAAGGATTTACTTCCCGCCCTGCTTTTAAACAAATGCAACATATGTTAAAAGGTGAGAATTTAGGATTGGAGTTTGTGAGAAATGACAATAAAGGATTTGGCACTTATTTCTTTATTTCTAATATAATCTCCGAAAGACACATATTTGATACAAGTGCTGATTCAATGCGTCTAGCCCCACTTTACCTATACAACCCGCAGGCAAACGGCGAGGTAGAAAAAACCGTAAACTTTAAGCCCGCCTTTGCAAAAATGATTAAGGAAAAGTTTAACGCCACACCAGAGGAAGTTTTAGCGTACATTTACGCCGTCTTGCATTCACCAACTTACCGCACAAAGTTTTTAGAATTGCTCAAAATAG
>CAJQOT010000053.1 GCA_905480015.1 uncultured Rickettsiales bacterium
AATATTTTTCAATTAAAATTCCTTACTAATCAAATTTAGGTCTCGGTTTAAGCCGAATTCTGTGTAAATCTTTTATTAATCTTGGTATTTTTTTACAAAAATACATCTAGCAACATACCCAGGACACCACACGAAGTGTAAGCGTTTCCATAAAATGGAGTGCATCCTCTATTTGTCTTGCTTGTGGCGGGGTTTACCAATACTTATGTTGCCATAAAATAATTGTGAGCTCTTACCTCACAGTTTCACCCTTACCTTTAAAAGGCGGTTTACTTTCTGTTGCACTTTCCGTGACATTACTGCCCCCTGCTTTCACAGGCACCACACACTTCACAAGTTCGGACTTTCCTCATGTGCATATCAACACACACGCAAAAGAAACCGAGACCAACTAAACGCATACACACAAAATAAACAAATGTCAAGACCCTCTATTAATTTTAAATATACTTTTGAGATCAAATTTAGAGCCATTACTTTCTGATGGCTTCGCCTTGCGTTCAATGTCAATAGCCTTTCTAGGAACAAATGTATTTGATGTATTCTTACTTTCATTGCCCATTCCCATTGCACCCACATCATCCGCACCTTCATAAAATGAATGAAAATAGTCTTCATGTTCATTGTTATTTTGCAATGACTCTTGCTCCGGTATTTTATAACCACTAAAACTTTCGCCGCTGTCTCCTGATGTATCGCTATTAAATGTTTCCTCAGCTACATGATTATTTCTACTCTCATCAACTTCAATGTCAATATCACACTCAATGTTATCTTTTATATCGTGATTTGTACTGTCTTGATGGATGCGAGACCTGTTAACTTGCAGGTGAGTTAAGCCCGTTGCTACTACTGAAACACGAATTAATCCAGCGGAGTCCTCTCTCACGATTGAACCAAATTTAACATTTGCATCTGAATCAACCTCAGAAGTAATTCTATCAATAATATCATTAATTTCAAACAATGTAATATCATTACCACTTGTAATATTAATAAGAAGCCCCGTCGCACCCTTAATGGACGACTCTTCAAGAAGGGGGTTTGTCATAGCATTTTCCGCGGCACGAATAGCGCGCTCCTCTCCAGAACCTTCTCCTTCACCCATTACAGCATATCCCATATCAGACATAATCACACTCACATCGGCAAAATCAAGGTTAATTAGCCCAGAGTTTGTTATCAAGTCTGTAACACACCTAATTCCCGAAACAAGTACATTGTCAGCCATTGTGAATGCATCGGTAAGAGTGGTCTCCGCATTTGCAATGCGAAAAAGATTTTGGTTTGCAATAACTATTGTTGTATCGCAATATTTTCGCATTTCCTCAACTCCTTCCTGTGCAACCTTCATTCGTTTATCTCGTTCAAATGAAAATGGCTTTGTTACAACGCCTATCGTAAGAATGCCTCTTTCTTTTGCAATTTTTGCAATAAATGGTGCTGCACCAGTGCCAGTGCCACCACCCATGCCAGCGGCAACAAATACCATGTTCGCATCGCGAATATAATCTTCAATCTCCGATACACTCTCCTCTGCTGATCTTTTTCCTATATCTGGCACCGATCCTGCACCTAATCCACCTGTAATAGCAGAGCCAAGCTGTATTTTATTTTCACACATTGAAGAATCAAGCGATTGTGCATCGGTGTTAGCTACTATAAAATCAACACCATCAACTTTATATTTTATCATGTGATTAATAGCATTACAGCCACCACCACCAACGCCGAAAACAACAATTTTGGGCTTAATTGCAACGCTTTGTACCCCCCCAAATTTTAGTACCATAAAAAAACGATAATGTTATACATTATAAATATTGTTTAATTACAAAAATCAAGACTTAATTTTATAGATAATAATTACAATCAAGTGATACTCACAATGTACTTGAATTTTATTAGTAACGATCAATAATTTTTTATACCAATGGGGAAATACAAGGTTTTAAATGACATCAATACATCTTGCTCTACCTTTGCAAACGCTTTTTTTACAAAAGCTTTGTGATTGACTCTATCTACTCCATGCAGATTCGATAAATTTCTTAAGAGATTTAGGATTTTGATCGTTGAATTTTTCTATGAATCTTTTTGTTCTAAGGCCAACGTTATGTTTTGGTGCGACACTGGTACTCATTATACCTTTATCTTGACATGCTTGTTGAAATGCAACAGAAAACCTCCGCTGTGCTTTAGTTGGTGTCGGATTTATTGATGATAATTTATTTGTATATCCATCATGTGTTTTTGCTTGAGTAAAAATCTCAATGATATCACTAGAACGTAAACTATTCAAATTATTGTCTTTTTTCATATTGCTAAAGATTTCCACAAACTTCTGGTAATCATCTGCCTTAGTAAATAATTTACTACCATCTGTCTTCGCTTTCCTACCTTTCTTCGCTTTCCTACCTTTCTTCGCTTTCTTCTCTTTCTTCGCTTTCTTCTCTTCCTTCTCTCTCTGCTCTTTCTTTGCCCTGTGTTCTGCTACTACTGCATTGTGTTTCATTACAAGGTCTGCTTTCGTATCGTTAATATCTTTCAACAACTCTTTTTCTGTTATAATGTGTGCGTCACCCAAACGTTTTTCACCAGGAAAGAGGTCTTTTTCTGCATCAAAACTACCAGAGTTAAAATAAGCATGCAATAAACAATTATTATCTATTTGGCTTGGTACTTTGTGTCTCTTGTACTCCAACACAAAATTATCTTCTCCATATATCTTGTTCAGTATAGCTTCGATACAATCTTTTACCTCTTTCGTTATACCACCGGTAAACAAAGAGTCTGCATAGTGTGCTGTGAATTTTAGCTTGCCGCCTATACCATCATCATTTCTTTTTACTACCACAGACACATGATGTTCCACACGCTCAATATAGATCGATAATCTTAATGTTCCACCTATTGTTAATGCATCAGTACATGTATCAAGCTTAACCGTTTCCCTTTTTGTTCGTGGTGAAACGTACTTTTCATGTATACTTGAAGTGCAATATTTTTTTTTGATGTCATTGCCTATGGCAAGCATATTGGAAGGAAATAAAAAGCTATCTTGATCATAATATGACGTACTGTCAAATATGTCCCATGCCATTTGTATTTTCATCTCTTCGTCAACGCTGTTATAATATGCAGCGTTGTTATACTCCATCCTTCCTGCGTGCTCTCTTGCTCTTCTCTCTATCGCTCTTCTCTCTCTTCTCTCTCTTGCCTCTCTTGCATCTATCGCCGCTATCTCTCCTTGACTTCTTATCATTGGTAACATATATAGATATACTATATTATCATATTCTTATGCGTTTATCAACTAAAACCTCAAGATAAACTATCGTGTTTAGAATATAATCCATGGGTAATATTTCTGCAATGTTTATACATCGTGATAGAAAGGGCGACGAAAAAGATGGGCGTCTAGAAGGGATAATATAATTGATATAGCGATGAAATGAAAAAAGACAAAGAATGATACACGCCCCTAGCAAACAATGGAGCGGGTGAAGGGATTCGAACCCTCGACCTCAACCTTGGCAAGGTTGCGCTCTAGCCAGCTGAGCTACACCCGCATTAATAATGCGTAACAATTACTTTTTGAATATCTTTTAATTTGTCAAGAAATTATTGTTAGTTACCAACATTATATAAAAATTCTTGACAATTAATATAAAAATACCCTATATATCTTGTTATTTTTTATAAAAACTATAATGTTTTACAGTACAAACCTTGCATATATTGCTGAACTTTATACAAAGTTTTTACAAAATCCTCAATCTGTTGATAAATCTTGGAAAGATTACTTTCAAGACAACACTGAAGAAATGGAATCAATTAAACAAGATTTAAAAAAGTCTTGCTGGAATACTGCTAGAATTTCTATCATTGGAAATAAAAATGAGTTTTCTTCGTTTTCAAAAGAAGATATAATAGAAATTGAAAAAAAATCTAAAAATAAAGAACAAGTAGGTGGGTCTTCTGAAGCAACACTACAGCTTATACTAACTGCATTTAGAGAATTTGGACATCTTGCATCTAATCTTGATCCACTTGGCTTGAAAAGTGGGTATATTCATGAATCTTTAGAAAGGGCATTAAAAATTGGTGCATCGTATAAAAAGGAAATTGAAAAAATTCAGGCAATATATTGCGGAAATATTGGCTACGAGGTCTCTCATGTTAAAAATGAAAAAGAACGCCAATGGCTTAATGAACAAATAGAAGACAACCCAATAACACTTACGAACAAAGAAAAAATCACAGCGTATGAATATATGTTTCGCGCTGAAACATTTGAACAGACTCTCCATAAAAAATTTCCTGGTGCTAAAAGGTTTTCAATTGAAGGTGCAGAAGGAACAATTGTCGCACTTGAATCCGTAATGCTTGAAGCTTCAAACAATGGAGCAGAACAGGTCGTACTTGGAATGGCACATCGTGGGCGTTTAAATACCCTAGTTCACACAACTGGTAAACCATATCATGCAATTTTTTCAGAATTTGCAGGCGTTAGCTCTACGCCAGAAGGAACTCCGGGATCTGGAGATGTAAAATATCATCTTGGTTGCTCAAGAAATAGAAAGCTTATAAATGGGAAGGATTTGTATGTTACTCTTACACCCAATCCATCACATTTAGAGTCGGTTAATTCCGTTGCAATGGGAAGGGTTCGTGCAAAACAAGAAGCTTTAAATGGTAACACAAAGGCAGTTGTGCCAATTATTATTCATGGAAATGCTGCTATGTCAGGGCAAGGTGTAGTATATGAGTGTTTTCAAATGGCAAACTTACAGGGTTATACAGTTGGTGGAACAATACACATTACGATTAACAATCAAGTTGGGTTTACAGCAACTCAAAGTGAGACAAAATCTTCTACATACTGTACCGATGTTGCAAAAGTGATTGATGCCCCTATATTTCACGTTAATGGGAATGATGCCATTGCCGTTGCAAAAGTTTCAAAGTTAGCAGCGTTGTATCGTCAATTGTTTCAGAAAGATGTAGTAATTGAAATTTTCTGCTACCGTAAATATGGTCATAATGAGGGTGATGAGCCGTTTTTTACTCAACCTGTAATGTATAAAAAAATTAAAGAACTTGTAACGCCTGCACAAGTTTACCGTGAACAAATTTCTGCTGAAATTGGCGTACAAAAACTTGACGATATTGATAAGTATGTCAAAAATGAAATTGATAGTGAATTTGAAAAGTCTAAAACATACAAACCAGAAAAAGCGGATTGGCTTGGTAAGCTTTGGGGAAATATTAAAGTACTTAAAGATATTAAGGAGTTTTTCAACTTTAAAGACACACAAATATCACAAGATATATTCGACAAAGTTGGTGGTGCAATATCTTCCGTTCCAGAAACTTTTGACATAAACTCCAAAGTAAGAAAACTTATTGATGCAAGGCAAAAAGCACTTCTTTCAGGCAAAGGTATTGACTGGGGAACCGCAGAATTACTTGCATATGGTTCGTTAGTTTTAGAAGGTCATAATGTGCGTCTTAGTGGAGAAGACTGCGAGCGAGGAACATTTTCCCATAGACACTCCGTATACTATAATCAAAAAACACAAGAAAAGTATTGCCCTCTTTCAAACATTACTGGTGCAAAGGGGAAGTATAATGTATACAACTCTCTACTTTCAGAATTTGCTGTGCTTGGGTATGAATATGGACATTCAATGACAAATCCAAATGACCTGACAGTATGGGAAGCACAATTTGGTGATTTCG
>CAJQOT010000054.1 GCA_905480015.1 uncultured Rickettsiales bacterium
TTAACCTTGTAAGAGCAAGAGCACAAGGCGTTGTGAACCTCGTTGATGAGTTGTCTGTAGTGGTGTATAAGCTTGTTTCAATGGTAATGAAATTTACCCCTATTGGAGTATTTGGCTTAGTTGGGTACCTCGCTGCAACACAAGATCCGCAAGCATTGTTTTCTCTATTAAAATTGCTGGTGATATTTTATAGTGCTGGCTTCGCTGTTGTATTTGTGATATACCCTATATACATTATGATGGTTGGCTTAAACCCTATGCCTTTTATTAAGAAAATGTTCGAAATGCAATTTTTTGCGTTTCTTACTGCATCATCAACGGCGACAATTCCTCTGACAAAATTCACCGCTGAAAAAAAACTAGGAGCAACAGAGACAACGACATCCTTTGGTGTCCCACTTGGTGCAACAGTTAATATGAATGGCGGTGCATTGCATTTTGGTATAGTGTCAGTATTTCTTGCACAAATTGCAGGCATTGATTTATCTTTATTGCATTATGCAAATATTGTATTTTTAGCATTAGTTCTTTCTATAGGTACGGCAGGTGTACCCGGTGGAACTTTAGTTATGATGCCAATTATTCTTGTTTCAATTGGCGTTCCACCTGAATATATTGCCATTTATATTGGTATTGATAGATTCCTTGATATGCTAAGAAGTGCAATAAATGTTTCTGGAGATGCAATGACTTGTGTTATTGTAGATAAAACATCTGGCAATCTTGATGTAGAAAAATACAACAGCACTATCAAGGAGAAATTTATAGGACATAAATAATGTGTGGTATTGTTGGGTATAGCACGGTTGATATAAATATAATACCATTAATAATAACATCTCTTCATCATTTAGAATATCGTGGATATGACTCTGTTGGCATTTCATTTGTGAATGATCGCAAAATTCAAACACGCAAAATTGCAGGAAGGATAGCAGATTTAGAGAGGCAATTTTCTGATATACCAATATCACAAATGGCTATTGCTCATACACGGTGGGCAACGCATGGTAAGCCAACCAAGGAAAACGCACACCCACATTGTGTAGGTAAGGTAGCATTGGTGCACAATGGTATTATAGAAAACTATCGCTCCATCAAGGTCGATCTTATTAAAAAAGGCTGTGTATTTACTAGCACAACAGACACGGAAACAATTGCACATTTTATTAACATCGCTATAAAACATTGCTCTCCCGAAGTTGCAATACAAAGTATTTTGCAAAAATTTAAAGGCAAGTATGCAGTATCTTTTATTATTGAAGGTGATGATACAGTATACGCATTTCGTTCAAGTGGGTCACCAATATCCGTTGGTATATTAAAAGATGGCTACATGCTTGCGAGCGATCTAAACACCATTGCACATCATACAAATCGCTTTATAACAATTCCCGATCAACACTTTATTAAAATGCGTAATAACTCTATTAACACCTTTAATGCTGACGGAAAGGAAGTAACTCTTAATATTACACAAAAAGACATTGCGACAAGCGTTTTTACTAAGGGTGATTACGATACATTTATGATGAAGGAAATTCATGAACAACCGCAGGTGATAAAAAATATCTTGTCACACTACACAGTCAGTAATAAAGTTCATCTTAACATTCCTTCCATTACAAACTTTGAAAGGATAGCAATTATTGCGTGCGGAACGTCATATTATGCTGGTAATTTTGCAAAATATATAATTGAACACTATGCAAATGTCCCTGTCTCAGTAGAGATATCTTCAGAATTTTGTAATCGCAAGCAATGCTTTTTACCTAAAACGCTCTATATATTCGCGTCGCAATCTGGTGAAACGGCCGATACAATATCCGCAATGGAATATGCAATTGCAAACAAAACTGAGTGTTCAAAAACTTTAGGAATTCTTAATAATGTGCAGTCATCTATCGCACACAAATCAGACTTTGTGCTTGAGTGTTTTACTGGTGCTGAAATTGGTGTTGCATCAACTAAAAATTTTATTGCACAGGTGACAATTTTTTACCTTATTGCCGTACAGAATTTAAACGATGAAAGTGTTATTCAAGAGCTAACATCTATACCACAAGAAATTGAAAATCTTCTTGCAAGCGATCACTCTGCCATAAAAAAGACAGCAGACAAAGTGATTGATGCAAAAAAAGTTGTTTTTACAGGTAGAACATTTCTTTTTCCAATTGCATGTGAGGGTGCATTAAAGCTTTCAGAGCTTTCATATATATCCGTTCAGGCCATTGCATCGGGAGAATTTAAACACGGGCCAATTGCAATTGTAGATGACACAACCCTTGTTATATCGCTTACACATTCGCAAAATATGTATGAAAAGACAGTTCATTCAAATGAGGAAATTCTTTCACGAAGTGGTGTTGTCGTTATGATAGCAGACACAGGCGATGCAGAGATTCAAATCGCAGAGTCAAACAACTACCACCACACGCACCCACTGTTTTTTACCATTGTCGTTCAACTACTTAGTTATTATACAGCGGAAAAGCTTGGCAATGATATTGATAAACCACGCAACTTGGCAAAATCTGTAACAGTTGAGTAGTAAGCATATAAATAATTTTAGTTTAATATCATTTTATAACCGCAATTATGGTAAAATTCTCTTGATTTAATAAAGCGAAGACAGTTGATTGTCCTTATAAATAAATTATTATTCATATGTCAAATCCCTTGGTATTTAAGGATCCAGATAATTGGTTTAATATAGTGTTAAACGAAGTTAAAACTTCTTATATTATTCCAAATAATATTTCAAAAGATGTTTGCGTTGATATGGGAATGAATGTTGGTGCATTTACCGTAGCAAACCATAAGCATTTTAATACAATATACGCTTTTGAAGCCTCGTATACAACACTCCTCAAAGCAAAGAAAAACATACAAAGTTATCACATAAATAATGTACAAACTTATCAACTGGCGGGGTACAGTACAGACAATGCAACAGTAAAATTAAAGCACTTTCGCTCACCAGATAATCACATTGATATGTCTGGAAATGCATCTGTATCGGATATACCAAAATATAAAGATGGCACAGGATACGATGAAACAACATACGAAGAAGTGAAGTCTATATCATTAGATGGTATATTTAAACTTATTCAGCACAAAAAAATAAATTACCTAAAATGTGACATTGAATGCGGAGAATATGATTTACTAATGAATAAAGATTTAAGCAATATTGATTTTATTGCAATGGAACTACATTGCAATTTAGGTTATGAGAAAATATCATCTCTACTTCAGCATTTAGAAAAATATTTTCATTATTATAAATCATACAAACCACACAAAATACCCAATGTCCAACGAGACGAATACTATCATTTGACATTACACTTTATTAATAAGTCTTGTACATATGCTATATATAAACAACTATATTATAGACTTGTCGGTAAACTAAAATTTATACAATCTTTATGCACCTCTTTCAAAAAAAACTAAAATTAAGAATCGCTCTTTGTTTGCATGGCAGATATAATAATAGATTTTCCACGAATTCAGGAATTAAACATTAAATGCAGATGGATCAAATACAAATCAAATTTTGAAGAATTTATTAATGACCCTTTATGCAATACAACCATACATAATTTCTTGCACTTTTAAAAAATTACTCATTGTGTATTATAATGCATAATTTTACTCGGCATAATTGCCGAGGCTAAAAATACCTTATAGACAATTTTTTACCTTCAGATGCAAATCAAGCTAAATGGCAAAGACATTAAAACAAACTCTAAAACACTTGGATCTTTAATTCAAGAGTACAATCTCTCGCTAAATAAAATTGCCATAGAATGCAACGGCGAAGTAATTCCTAAATCACAACTTGACAATTATATTATACAAAGCAATTCTTCGGTGGAAATTATTACATTTGTTGGTGGTGGGTAAGAACAATATTAATAAGTATATTATCCTTACTGTGTTGATTATTTTCATTGTGGGGGTTTATTTTGCCTTTGGCACAACTACACATAGCCCAGAAAAAGACTTTCAACAAGAGCAAGCTAGCAACATTATAAGTAATACACAAAAAATTAAACTTCGCGTTAAAAAATCCACTGCAAATCTTCATCCAGAAACAATTCAAGTTTTTGGTAAAATTGACCAAAATGCCATTACAGTCCGTTCATCAATTTCTTCTACTATCAAACATATAAAGCAAGAAGGGAGGAAACTAAAAAAAGGAACTTCTGTTGTAACATTTATTAATGGTGTATCACTTCCCATGCCTTTTAAAGGCACGCTACTGAACACCTTTGCAAAGGAAGGAGAAAATATCAACAGTGGAGACAAACTATTCATTGCACTTCCAAGTAAATCACACTCAATCAATATTGACCTTGACATACCCATCATATACACCTCTCGCATTAAAAATGGTATGGAAGTACAGATTGATTTTCAGTCAAAATCTTATAAAGGAGAAATAATTTTTATGAGCAAGGTTATTAATGAAGCCGTTGGCATAGTTAAGGCAACGGCCACAATGCCATACAAACCACTTCCTCACAATACAACGGTTAAAACTAAAATTGTACTACAGCAACACCTGTCACACTACATCCCTAAAACTGCTTTAATATTACAAAGCAACCACCCATCTGTTAAAATAATGACCAACAATGTAGTTGAGGAAAAAGCAATTACCATTATTGATGAAAATACCAACGGATTTTATATTACAGGCTTGAATGAAAAGGAAATTATAATCACACGGAACCCTGCCTATGCTAAAAATGGCAACAGATATGAATATTCAGATGGAGAAGAAAGTAATCAAGAAAGTACGCTAGATAATAACAATAGCTAATGAAAGTTGGAATAGTATATCAAAATAATACTGCGGAAGCGGATATATCAAAAAAAACCGCAGAAGGAATATTTCACGCTGTTAAAAACCTTGGGTTTCAACCACATCTTATTATATTCGGAGAACACTTTGTGCAAGAAGCTCAACATACAGATGTCATCTTCATTGCAATGCATGGTAAATATGGCGAAGATGGATACATTCAGACAGTTCTCAATGCAATACAAAAGCCCTATACACACTCAGGTGTAAATGCTTCACAAATTGGGATGAATAAAATGATAACCAATCTTTATGCACAATCTTGTGATATTCCAGTGCTTGTAAATCAAGCAATTACAAAGCAAAATTTACTTGAAGATAAATATCAAATAACACACAAAAGTGTTATTAAACCCGTAAATGGTGGCTCTTCCGTTGCAACATTCATTCTAGAAGAAGGTGGGAGGCTTACACCAAGGCAAAAAGAAGAAATTCTTCATTATACGGATGGCAATCTTTTTATGATTGAAGATTTTTTTAAAGGCACAGAAGTTTGCGTGGGAATTCTCAATAATAAGGTCATTGGAACTTGCAGTATATCACCACAAGAAGAGTTTTACTCTTATAACGCAAAATATTTAAGTAATCAAACTACATATCATATGCC
Source organism: uncultured Rickettsiales bacterium (assembly GCA_905480015.1). Lineage (GTDB taxonomy): Bacteria > Pseudomonadota > Alphaproteobacteria > Rickettsiales > Deianiraeaceae > CAJQOT01. The sequence continues at coordinate 5,487 of CAJQOT010000054.1, forward strand.
TGCAAATATTACACCAAGCCTTGCACAAAAACTACAAAGCGATGCAATCAATTTACATCATGCCGTTGGTGCACATAATATTTCACGAGTAGACTTCATCTGCAATAAAAATACTTACCGACTACTAGAAATTAACACAAACCCTGGCATGACTGCCACCTCTCTTATGCCCAAAATATGTTCACAATGCAATATCACATACCAAGATATAATCCAAACCTTACTTCAAACGGCGAAATACGAAAAAATATAAAAAATGTTTGAAAGTCCAAATTATATAATATAACAACTTCAATTGATTTCAAAATACCTTATGAAGAGAAGACTCTACCTAACAATATTCATTTCCTTTGCCTTCCTTATAATTTATACATCAATACAAGTGAAAGAAAAGCACTTTCAAAACGAAAAAGCAATATCCAAGTATTTTTTAGATGTCACCCCAGACATACTCGATTCAAGTACAATAAAATATAAAGATGATTACGAAAAAAATACAGATGTTCATCAGTTAGGTCACACACAGAATTTGCGCGCAATACTCATAGATCTAGACGTGTCAACAGACGACATTGCAAAAATTCATAATATCATTAACATTGATAAAGTAATTATTAAAAAAGGTAAATATATCAAAATGCTTTATCAGGACGATGTTGATCGGGAAACATCCACCACAATTCTTCCTCCATTTGTTCATAGTAGAGACTTTGTGCGTAATATACAATATTTATCATTTCCTCATAACGGCATGAGGCATATTTTGGTCAAAAGAAATAATGTATTTAAGCTTAAAAAGCAAAAAATAAAACACACAAGGAAAGCAACATATTCCTCTGGCATTATTAATGGTAGCCTTTATGATGCCTTTATTACACACGATATTCCACACGAAGCATTTCAAACATTTGTAAACATTTACAGCTTTGATGTTGACTTCCAACGAGACATACGCTCTGGAGATAAATTTACAATCGTCTATGATAAAATTATCAATGATGAGGGTATAGAGGAAGGCTTGGGAAGGGTTTTGTATGCTAAATTAAATTTGCGTATCAAAAAAAATGCATTTGAATACTTTATACTTCGCAGGTTCAGTGATAAAAAAGAATATTATGATCGCCTTGGTAATGCTGTCTTTAAAACATTTATGAAAACGCCAATTAATGGTGCAAGAATTTCATCTCGCTTTGGCTATCGCAAACATCCAATTTTAGGTTACTCTAAACTTCATACGGGCATGGATTTCGCAGCACCTGCGGGTACTGCAATATATGCAGCAGCGGACGGAGTTATAACCTTTATGGGCTGGAACGGAGGGCGTCGCAAAGGGTATGGAAGGTATACCGTGGTTAAACACAATAAAGTGTACTCTACTGCATATGCACACCAATCTCGTTTTAATAGCCATCTCCGAAAGGGCTCAAAAGTGCGTCAGGGACAAGTTATTGGATATGTTGGAAGTACAGGTTATTCAACGGGTGCACATTTACATTATGAAGTAATGAAGTACGGGAGGCACATCAATCCGTCAAAAATTACCTCTATATCACGGAAAAAAGTGACGAAATCTGATAAAATCTCCCTTATGGCAAACATAAAAATGATAGATAAAATCATTCGTGACTATACAGCAAAGATATAACATAAGCAAAGAACATTATGTCAGGGTCTCTACGAACTGTTTTGAGTCTTTAAGCATAGATGTAAAATTTCTCCATTAGAATTGTCGTATCCATCAACACTTATGCCTTTTCAGATTCACATTGTTGTGTGATTTTATCTATCATTACATCAGCAATAAACTTCATATTGTCACAATTGTTTTTAGTTATCTTCAAGTCTAATAATTCAACTACGCCACTTACAACATTATTATTGTACGGCAAAGAATAATTAACTCTCTAACGCAATAAGTGGATCATGAAAATCATATCCAAGAGCATCCGCCACACCTTTGCATGTCACCTTGCCATTTACAACATTAAGGCCATTTCTCATGTGAATATTATCTTCAACGCATTTATGCAAACCCTTATCTGCAAGCTCAAGTAAATATGTCAGTGAAGCAGACTGTAGTGCAACCGTTGCAGTACGAGAAGCCGCCCCTGGCATATTGGTTACACAATAATGCGTAATACCATTTATTCGGTATACAGGGTTGGAGTGACTTGTTGGCTTACTTGTTGCAAAACACCCGCCTTGGTCAATAGCAATATCCACAACTACCGACCCCTCACGCATAGAATCTATCATTTCCTCTGTAATGATTTTTGGAGCAGAAGCACCTGGAATTAATACCGATCCTATTACAACATCACTTTTTCGTACAGACTCTAATAAGTTATCTGCATTTGAGTATAGTAAATTTACACGATGTCCAAAAATTTCTTCAAGATGGTTCAACCTCTTTAAAGATTTATCCAAAATTGTAACATTGGCTCCTGCACCTACCGCCATTAATGCTGCATTATATCCCGCAATACCACCGCCAACTACCGTAACATCTGATCTTGATGTTGAAGGGACTCCACTAAGCAATATTCCCGAACCTCCGTTTGCAACTTCAAGGTATGTCGCCGCTTTTTGAATGGCAATTCTCCCTGCCACAATAGACATTGGAATTAGTATTGGCAAAGATCCATCGTTTGCAGTTACAGTTTCAAAAGCAATTGCATTACATTTAGAATCAATCAATCCTTGTGTTTGAGTTGGATCCGGTGCTAGGTGTAAAAATGAAAAAATTGTTTGACCTTTCTTCAGCATTTTATATTCCACTGCCTGCGGCTCCTTTACTTTAAATATAATTTCTCCAACATTGTAAATTTCTTCAATATTTTTAGCAATCTTTGCCCCTGCATTAATATATTGCTCATCAGTAAAGCCAATTTTTGCACCAGCATTGGTCTCTATATAAACAGTATGCCCACGATTAGTTAATTCATTTACACCGGAAGGTGAAATCCCTACGCGGTATTCATGGTCTTTAATTTCCTTTGGAACTGCAACGATAGACATATCAACACTGATTAGTTGTGGCTGAAAAATTTATATATTATTAAAAGTCAAGATTAATTAAAAATAAACCATTGGACGCCGTGCATCATAAATATTTAACACCTTTATACAATGAAGACAAGTCAACAAAATTGCCAGACAATTGAAAGCGCTTAAGAGGCACCTGTGCTTCTTCGTCTGAAAGTGTTGTGTGATTTTTTAGAAAAAGCTTGGCTCTTTCTTGCACAAAAATATGTAACTGTTTTGCAAATATGTTGATATTAATATCAATTTTCTCGTAAGTGCATATGCGTATAATTGAAAGAATATCCCTTCTAATTGCGAATGGATCGCGAGATGATGTTGGTATTTCTCCAACTTCTGCAAGTGCATTAACTTTTTGCAGTTTGTCTACGAATGACAGCCTTAAACCCGTTGGCGTTTCTGGGATATTATCTTTCGGATTAAGAGGTTTATAATGTTCGCTTACTGCTTGTGCAGTTTCTTTGCACACTCCTAATTTCTCTAGATAATAACCTCCACAATAACCTTGCAGGTCTGTAAATGATTGAACGGTATTGGTGTTTAAATCATTTTTACAAAGCGTGATAGCTTGTTGAAGTTTATCATCTTCTGGAAACATTTCCCATGCAAGTTTTTGTATAGATTCCACTCTCTTAAAAATCGATCCATACTTATGATGAAAGGTAATTTTATGTAAACATTTTGATATCTGTGTAATTTCAAATGTTTTGAGATCTTTATTGATGTAATATTGTGCGTCGTCTAGCCTTGCTTTAAGAGTTTTCATATGCCCTTGTAATATCGTATTGCTGTGTTTTTTTCCAACAATTAAAAATTGTGGTACAATGTTGCCATATTGTTCAAATAAAATATATCTCTGATTTGTTGCAATAGTAAGGTTAAGAATTTCTTTTGGCAGTGAAAGATATTCTTGTGGTATGATTGCCTCTTGAAATTGTGGGTCTTCATAAAGCCATGCAAGTTCTTTAATTGATTGCTTTGAAACACATGTCATGCTATCTCTTTCCTCAATTTCAGCAACTTTTTCTTCAATTTTTTTGTTTGATTCACTCCGCAATCCATATGATAGATTAGGAATGCCGTTTGTGGTAAAAGTATCGTCATTACAATGATGCCACGAAAACTTATGTTCAATTTTTTCTTCGTTTAAAAAAGCAGAAATTGAAAGAATAGGTCTTGACCATGGAAGTGGTGCAATATCAAGCGTTTCTTTCCATTCTTGTGAAATTGCTAAAAGTGTTTGTTCAACAATTTCTGGTGCAATTTCTTTTGCAGTTTTAGTATGTGCTTTTTTAATAAACACATAATTGTTTTCTTCTTTGGTAATTTTCCCGCCTTTGTTTCCCCATTTACGGTGAAAACCTTCAACTGCTTTCTGTGGTGCATCAATTTTTGGACCTACAACCCTTTGCTCATGAAATTCATGTTCATCTTTAATATCCATTGCAATGACCATTTGCTTACTATTGAATATAGGCAACGATGACATATTTATTATGCGTTTATTATTAGGATTATAACCAAGATGATTGGCAATTATACTTGTAAGCATATTTGTTGAAAGTGGTGGGTAGTTTTGAGAGTCATCAGTAATGATGTTTGCTTCACTGAATGGAATGTCTTCGTGTTTAATTATAATGAAGATGTTAGACATTTTACTTGTAATTTTTAAAAAAGCTTTTTATACAATTATATTGATGTCAAGTTGAAAAGTAAGGTTAAATATGCCCAAGGTTTATATAGAAGGTCCTGTAGGAAAAATTGAAGGAATGATGCACAGTGCGGAAAATCCAAAAGCTCCAGTTGCAATTGTGTTGCATCCACACCCACTGTATGGTGGAACAATGAACAATAAAATTACTTATCATCTGTATAAATCATTTGTACAGAATGGCTGCTCTGTAATTAGAATTAACTTCCGTGGTGTGGGCAAGTCTCATGGGAAGTTTGACTCTGGAAGAGGGGAGGCGGAAGATGTAGGAATAGTTCTAGATTGGCTTCATGTACAATTTCCAGAAGCATCTCACTTTTGGCTTGCAGGGTTTTCTTTTGGAGCATATGTTGGTTTAAATGTAGTTATGAGGCGTCCAGAAATTGAAGCATTTATTGCCGTTGCACCACCAGTTACGAAGTATTCATTTGCATTTTTTTCACCTTGCCCCGTTTCTGGAATGATACTTCAGGGAGATGCCGATGATATTGCATTAATTGCAGATACAGAATCATTGATTAACCTTAATCATAACCAGAAAAATGTCACAGTTGAATACCATGTTATTGAATCTGCCGATCATTTCTTTTCTAAACATATGGAAGAATTTGACGAGACGATTGCATCGTACATTAAGTATTGCATCGATAATAGAGTCGTTTCTTCTGTTGTTAAGCAAAGAAAAAGAAGCAAGGGGAGAAAAAAGAAAGGTGTATCTGTTTAATATTTAATCCTTCTTATTGTTTGATAGTAATATTTAAAATAACACTTGACTAAAGTTCACTAGCAATTTTAATGTTTACATATTATTTGCTACATTGGTAATGTCCATTAATTTTTTGTTTTATATTTTTTCTGCGTTAGTGTGTGGAAGTGCATTGCTTTCGGTATTAAGTAAAAACTCTGTTCATGCGGTTTTATACCTTGTAATAACATTCTTTTCTGCAGCGTGGGTTATGTTGTTACTTAATGCGGAATTTCTTGCATTGCTTTTGATTATTATTTATGTTGGAGCAATTGCCATTTTATTTTTATTTGTAGTGATGATGCTCCACACGCATTACAAATATAAACCTTTGACATTACAAACATCTACAGCAACAGTTGTATCGTTCATTATTTTTGTTCAGATTTTAAGTTTTTTATTATTCACACATTCTAAAAATAATATAGTAATTTCCAACATACCATTAAGTAAAGTTTCACATACATTGTATATTGAAAACTTTGTAAACTTTCAAATTGTTGCATTAATTCTTTTAATTGCAATGGTGTCCGCAATATTATTAACACTGCAAAAATCTCAAACATTCACACAGAGGCAAAATATTTGCAAACAGGTACTCCGTAAAAAGGAAGATTGCATTGAAATTACCAATCCACTAGTTGGAAAAGGTATAACATTATAATAAGTATGCTTTATTTCCATTGTAGATTTTTACTTGAAACAGGACACAAAATTGATAAAATCATTCCAGCAGAAGACCATGTAGCATTGGTTGAGGCTCTTGCAAATTACGAAGGTGTGTTGACGAAAACTACCAAGCTACCACTCAGTACATTTCGTATGTCTACACAGGATCTTATATTCTTTTTTACATACTTACGAGAGTTCCTAATGGCCGACATTCCTTTGGTAGAAGCTATTGATACTATTGCCGATGAAACGCGAAAAATTAATGTAAAGGCAATTGCATCAAAAGTGCATAATGATATTAGCAATGGTTATTTATTGTCAGATGCTATGCGTAACCAAAACAATGTTTTTTCAGGTATATCAATTAGCCTTGTGGCGGTGTCGGAAAAAATTAACTTCCTTGCAAGTGCGTGTAATCATATTGTTAACTATTTAAGTTTTGGCACTTTAATTGCTCGGAAAGTACGATCAGTAATTGCATATCCAGTCGTGATGTTCTTTATGATATTCACAATGATTGTGTTTTATTCAAAGTTTGTAATACCAAAGCTAGAAGCCGTATTTGCTGAGTTTGGAAGTGCAGACGATGTGCCAATTCAAACAAGGTTGCTTGTTATTTTCTCAGACTTTATCTCATCTTATTGGGCAATAATACTCATACTATCAATTCTAACTCCATTGTTATGTCTATTGTTATATAAAAAATCTCATACATTTAAGATTAAATTTGATTCAATATTATTGAATATCCCACTAGTGTCATCGTTTGTTATTAAATCTCAATTAGCGCGGTTTTCATTGTTTACCGCACATATGTACGACAAAGGATACAACTTTCTTGATTCAATCTCTGAGTCTGTCATTGTTATAACAAACGATAGAATACGCATAGACATAGAGAATATGATTGATAATATCAAATCTGGTGATGCAGTGTATAGATCGTTGCGTCAAATACCATATATACCGCGTTTTGTACATAGAATGTTCCGTATTGCTGAGTTAACATCCAATGTTCAGAGACCACTTACTGCAATTTACGACTTCTACTCTGATGAAATACAAAATGATTTAGAAAAAATTCTAAAATTTATTAAACCAATATCAATTATTATGATTGGTGGTTTAATGCTCTGGATAGTATCGGCAACGCTTTTACCATTCTATACAAAATTACCAACATTACTAGGGGACTCTTATGCTTGATAAAAGCGACGTTCTCCATCAATTTCGTAAATTTATATTTTTGCGAACTATATTTTGGGATGTCTTTTATACGAGTAAAAAATTTACTAGGAGTGCATTAAGAGTATATTACTTACTACATAACAGTACTGCTGATAAGATTTTACAACAAATATATAACTACCGTAATTCATGGATGTTATGTTTCTTTACAGGTGTGCTTGCTGGTTTCAGTCAGCCACCAATTGGTGCATTCTGGGTTTTACCATTGGCATTTATATTGTGTATTAGAATGCTTGATTTTGCACAAAGTCGTCAAGCTTTGATAAAGTGTGCAATATTATTTAATATTGGTTACGGTGTTACGGTATTTTATTGGCCAGCATATGGTGTATATATTTTTGGGTTTCCCGCTTTTGCCGTACCAATTGCTTCCGTAGGGATTATTTTTTTATCAGGAATAATTCCATCAATTATGATTATGATTTTTGGAAGTATATCTACTAATATACCACCATTTCGCAGAATATTGCTTTTTGCCTCTATGTGGGTTGTAAGTGAATATTTAAGAGGATTTGTAGTTTTTAAGTTTCCATTTGGTCTAATTGGATATTCGGTAGAAAAATTCCCATCACTTTATCAGGTTGCAAGCGTTTTTGGTGTTTGTGGACTAAGCTTTATTATTGTTTTATGGAGCTGTTCATTTTACATTGTATTATTTACAGATAACAAACTTCGCTTTATTTCTTACTTCCGCACATTTATAATCATCAATATATCTTTATTTTTTATTGCAATACTTGGAAAAGTTAGGTTATACACTCCGGATCTTCCACATCTTCCACATAAAGTAGCAATTATTCAGGGAAATAGCTCGGTTGGAATGTCAAAGATCGAACAGTTTAAGATTTATTCATTGATGACTGCAAAACTTCAAAATAATACAAATGTGGCTCTTGATGTCATTGTATGGCCAGAATCTGCGGGATTTCCATTTGATGTTGAAAGAGATGTGAAGAGTTTTCAATATGTTAATCGATTCATTGCACCAAATCAGACTTTTATTTTCAGCGGTGTGCGTCGCTATGATAATGGAGATATATTTAATGCAATGTATATTTATGATAATAAAAAGCTACGATTTCATAACAAACATCACCTTGTTCCTTATGGAGAATACCTGCCAATCATTCAGAGGTATAAAATTGGCAAAGTGCTTGCTAGAGGTGCTGGAATAGGGTTTACATCTGGAAAAGGTATTTCAATAATGCCTACTATACATGGAAATGTTTTGCCTCTTATATGTTACGAAGTAGCTTATTCTGGTAAAATATTACATGGATTGTTTAATACAATATTACACCATCAGTCAGCTGATTATGCAATTAATACTACAAATGATGAATGGTTTGGTTTGTCATCTGGTCCGTACCAACATTTTGCAATGGTCAAGTACCGTGCTGTTGAAGAAGGTATATCATTTGTGCGTGCATCTAATAACGGATTTTCTGCAATTGTTGATCCATATGGAAGAGTGAGCTCTAAGAAGACCAATCTTTTTGAGAAAGACATAGTTTTATCTACAATTCCAAAGAAATTGCCAAAGGGAACATTGTTTGCTTTGTGGGGTAATATTCCAATTTTACTTCTTACGAGCTTTGTCACAATGTATTATATTTTGACACACTTGTACAGCATACACACACACAAAATACACTTTATGGTGACGGATTTTCTTGAAAGGCGTGCAAAGCGAAAAGAAGATCCTTCTTATAAAAGAAGATATTAATATATAATTTTTAAAAAGCACTTTACAATGGATAATTTTTATGTTATGCTATTAGCAAGCTTAAGTTTATGAATTCGAATTCAACCTTTAAATAAAATATATGTCCGGAATGTATAGAGTCGGGTGGTATGTCATTGTGCCGTCCCATGGTCTTGGAAAATTGACCAATAAAATAACACAAAAAGTTGGTGAGCAAGAGCAAGAGTTTTTGGAGATCTTCTTTGAATCAGATAATATGAAAATGCTTATTCCGTTCACAAAGGCAAAAAAATCTGGCATTAGAACACCTGTTTCAAAAGAAGAGCTTACAAGTGTATTTGAAGCTATGAAAGAGGATTCTCGTGGAATGAGAGTGATATGGTCTAAAAGGTCTAGAGAGTATAATAAAAAAATTCTTACTGGAGACATATACGCCGTAGCGGAAGTTGTTCGTGATCTATTTCGTAATACAAATAATCCAAATCGCTCGTATAGCGAAAGGGTTATTTTTGAAAATGCATTACAAAGGCTATCGGCAGAGGTTGGTGTTGTTCAGGGTATTAGTGAGCCTGAGGCAGAAGAGAAAATCTTAAATATATTGTCAAAATATCATGAGACATATCAAGACACAATTGCAGAAGAGCATATAGATATTGATGAAATTGAGCCGTTACCGCAAAATCTTTGATTTTCTAATCTGAGTTGAGGATATTGCCGTTGTTTGCTTGTAAATAATGGTAATATCCTTTCTTGGAATTTTTGTTTGCCGTAAAGTTTTGTGTATGTTGACACCGCCTCTATTTACAAATACAACGGAAGCAGTTTTAAGAATTTCTTGAAAACCCTTCCACTGGTGGAAGTGCGTTAAGCTGTCCGTCCCAAGTACGAAATATATTGTGTCAAATGCATGAAGCTTTTTTAAAAGGCGAATAGTGTTTATGCTTTCTGCGGTGCGAAATTTTTCTTCAATAATAGATACTTTACCCCACGGTTTCTTTGCAAGGGCTTTGAGCAATTCTACTCTTTGTTTCATTGGCAATAACTCCTTTCTACTTTTGAAGGGGTTTTGTGGGGTAACTAAAAACACGACTATATCAACCCCGAGCGTTTTTTTTGCAAGCTCTGCCGCTTCAATATGCCCTTTGTGTGGTGGGTTAAACGACCCCCCAAGAAATGCAATTTTCATATATTTTAAAATGGAATATCATCTTCTATATACCCTTGTGGCTCCTGATCTTCTAAATATCTTTTCTCTCTCTCTGATGCCATCTCTACTTCTTTTTCTTCTAAATCACGTATTATTGTTTTTTTAGAGTATTGATGTGTAGCTTGTGAAGAATGATAGCTCTCGCACAATATGTTAACTATTTTTGGATAAAAGTATTTTATTGTAAATGTTGTTAATATTAATGGAATACAAATATCATACAATATAAAATGGAATGGTGGATATAGATATTGTAATAATGATATATTGTTAAAGTAAAATACTCTTGCATACAAAGAAGACGAACAAAATTCTTCTCCGCATTTTGGATAATGATAATAAGTTTTAATACGGTAGATGGTATCTTCAAACCCAAATAATATAAGTGTAAAATCATAATTAAATACAAGCCACCACATAAAATATGTTAACCAAAAAGGGCTTTGAATTTTTTCTATCAATATATTATATATTCGTGTTCCGTTCGACATAGAAAATTAAAAACCTTTGCAAGTTCATTACATAGTTTTGAAAAACGCAAGCAAGCTTTTGGCTAAACATCATCAATTGATATTGTTATGCACAAGATTTTACCCAGTTTTCTTCGGTTTGCCTAACTTCTTCCGCTGTGATGTAGTAGTCTGTGTCTTCTTGAAATGAACGATAAACTAAAAACGCAACACATAAAAGTGTTGAAGCAACAGCAAGCCACCAAATATGCCAGACTATTCCAAAGCCAATAAAAAATGTTATACCACCGGCAAACAAACCAATTGGTGTATTTCTTGGCATATGAATATCTTCATATTTAACATCATCTGAGTGATGAGATATTTGACCTTTTTCCTTCATATCCCAAAATGCATCTCTTTCAGTATTTTGAGGAGTATGTGCAAAATTATAAACCGCAGGAGGTGAATGCGTTGCCCACTCAAGCGTTCTTGCGTTCCAAGGGTCGCCTGTTGTATCTTTTAATTTTTCACGCTGAATAATACTTACAATTAATTGCAACACTTGACAGCCAACTCCTGAAGCAATCAAAGCCACTCCAATAACGGAAACAATCAAAAACGGCGTCCATTCAGGGTTTGTATAGTAATTCAGACGCCTTGTCATTCCCATTAAGCCAAGAATATAAAGTGGAACAAATGTTACATAAAAACCAATTTGCCAAAACCAAAAAGATGCCTGCCCAAGCCTTTCATGTAGTTTGAATCCAAACATTTTAGGAAACCAGTATATCAATCCTGCAAGGTATCCAAATACAACTCCACCGATTATTGTATTATGAAAATGTGCTATTAAAAATAGTGAATTATGTACTTGAAAGTCAACAGCAGGAATGGACATCATAACGCCTGTCATTCCACCAAAGGTAAATGTTACCATAAAACCAAGTGTCCATAACATTGGAACGGAAAGCGCGACGCGACCTCTAAACATTGTAAAGAGCCAGTTAAAAATTTTAATACCGGTTGGCACGGAGATGATCATCGTCGTAATTCCAAAAAATGCATTTACATTTGCCCCAGACCCCATTGTAAAAAAGTGGTGAAGCCATACTATCATTGATAAAATCAATATTACCATAATAGCCCAAACCATACTTGTATAACCAAAAAGTTTTTTTCGACAAAAAGTTGCAACAACTTCAGAGTATATCCCAAATGCAGGAAGCACCAAAATATAAACTTCGGGGTGTCCCCATATCCAAATAAGATTAATATACATCATTGCATTTCCACCAAGTTCAGATGTAAAAAAGTGCATATCAAGAAGTCTATCTAACGATAGCAACCCAAGTGTAACAGTTAAAACAGGGAAAACGGCAATTATAAGTATAACTGATGCGAAGCATGTCCATGTAAAAATTGGCAAATTCATCATTTTCATTCTGGGTGCACGCATTTTTATAATTGTTACAAAAAAGTTTATCCCCGAAAGCAGCGTTCCTATTCCAGAAATTTGCAAAGCCCAGATGTAGTAATCTACGCCAACTCCTGGTGAATATGTAAGTTCCGATAGTGGTGGGTACGCAAGCCAACCAGTTGCAGAGAATTCTCCAATTAAAAGTGAAGCGTTCATAAGCATTGCAGACGCAATTAAAAGCCACAGCGATAGAGAGTTTAAGAATGGATATGCGACGTCTCTTGCTCCAATTTGTAAGGGAACAACGAAGTTCATCAAGCCAAATAAAAATGGCATGGCCATAAAGAAAATCATAATTACTCCATGTGCAGTAAAAATTTGGTCATAATGTTCAGGAGGTAGGTACCCTGAACCTTCCCCTAGTGCCATTGCTTGATGGGTACGCATCATAACAGCATCGGTAAATCCACGAACAAGCATAATAAATGCTACAATAATATACATTATGCCAATTTTTTTATGGTCAACCGTCGTAAGCCACTCCTTCCAAAGATATGTCCACTTTTTAAAGTAAGTTAGAAGAGCAAAAACACCAAACGCACCAAGGGCGATCATTACTCCAGTTGCTTGTACAATTGGGTCAGTTGGAAGTGCACCAAGACCAAGTTTGCCAAAAAAATTCATACTTTTTATAAAAAATGATTACTTTTAACTATGCATAAAAAACATTAACACATTAATGATGACTTATGTTCTTATAATATTCAGATACATGTCCTACATCGCGAATGTGTTGATCGGTGGAATATTCTGCTTTTTTATGGTGATGTGCGTGTTTCATACCACTATGAGACATTAAGTATTTGTCTATAATATGACGATACAATCCATCTTCAGCAGAGGAAAATAGTTCTACAGGGTGGCTTTTTGTTGGGGGAATGAGATTATCGTAATAATATTGCTTTGTAAGGACATTACCATTGTTCTTAATATTGACAACCCAATTTTGAAATTCTTCCTCCGAAGTAGACACAGCTTTGAAATTCATGCCAGAAAATCCATGTCCGGAGTAATTTGCAGAATAGCCATCAAATTCACCAATTTCTTCTGCAATAAGGTGTATTTTAGTTTCCATTCCCTGCATTGCATAAATTTGTCCACCAAGGCGTGGAATCATAAAGGAATTCATTGGTGCATCAGCAGTGACGCTGAAATTTATTGGTCTATTTAATGGTATTTTTATATAATTAACAGTAGCAATATTGTATTCAGGGTATAAAAATAACCATTTCCAATCAAGGGCAATAACCTGTATTTCGACGGGATTTGCTTTGTGTTCAAGTTTGCGATAAGGGTCTAATTTTTGCGTTGAAACCCATGTGATAATTGCAAGAATTACAATAAGCACAGAAGGTATACCCCACCAAATTGCCTCTAAAACATTACTATGGCACCAGTTAGGTGAATATTTTGCCTTTGTATTTGAAGCACGATACTTCCATGCAAAAACAAAAACCATTATTACCACGGGCACAACGATAATTAACATTAATACAGTCACCATTATAAGAAGATTTTTTTCTTGCAAGGCAATACTACCTGCTGGATTTAAAACTGCCAAACTCATTGATATGCATATAATATATAGATTTTATAATTTTATGAGCTGTTAAATGTCAAGTAATTATTTATTGTTGACGGCGATAATAGTGTGATAAAATACCCAGCCTTTACGAATAAAGACG
>CAJQOT010000055.1 GCA_905480015.1 uncultured Rickettsiales bacterium
CTTTTGCCAAAGACGCAGTATTAGCATCTTGATATTTTTCAACAAAACTTGGCAATGGAATTGTTCTAAGATCTGATTTTGTGTTTGAATCAATTACTGATATAGACATTATTAAAATACTAAATTGATATTATTTACCCTTGTGAAAGAGTGTGACCTCCCCATTTTCACCGCATCATTGATAAATACAGATGAGTTTTTGTGACCTGGAATTGCACCGTGAATTGCTACAATGCGAAGCTCTTTATCAGAAGAGACAACTTGTAAATTTTGCACCGTCCTTCTAGTGTGACCCATGTGACCAGCCATTTTTTTACCCTTAAAAACCCTTCCTGGGTCTTGATTTTGACCTGTTGAACCATGAGATCTATGTGAAACAGATACACCATGACTGGCTTCAAGACCAGCAAAATTCCATCTTTTCATTGGACCTGCAAAACCCTTACCCATTGTCACTCCCGTTATATCTACAAATGTATTTTCAAGAAGATCAAATATGTTGTCATCTACCATTTCAAAAGATTTCAAACTTTGTGAATCATTTAGACGAATTTCAAATAGCTCTTCGCGTGGCTGTAATTCCATTTTATGAAACTGAGACAACAAAGGCTTTGCAATGCTTTTATCCTTTACAGGGTTGCCTGCACTTACTATTACAGCATTATAACCATTTTTTTCAGATGTTTTAATTCCAAAAATATCATACTCTGGTATTTGAACAAGTGTAACAGGTAGGGCACTTCTTCCAACCTTAACCTGCGACATTCCAAGCTTTTTTCCAAAAAGAGAAATTCTCATATTTATAGAGTAAAATTATTGTTTGTTTAACTTAATCTCTGCGTCAATTCCAGCAGGAAGATCAATATTCGATAGACTTTCAGTAATTTCTTGAGAAATATTTACAATTTCAATAAGCCTTCTAAATTTACGAATCTCAAATTGCTCCATAGATTTCTTATTAACATGCGGAGAGCGATTGACGGTAATTTTGTCAATTTTGTTTGGCAGTGGTATAGGGCCTTTCACAATTCCACCAACACGCTTTACATGGTTAACAATTTGCGTAATTGACTTATCAAGTAGTTTACTATCAAATGCAGAAAATCTAATTCTAATGTTTCCACGCTTTAAAACACTTTCTTTTGTTACACTACTTTGCGACATACAATCAAAATTAACTTTGTAAAAAACATCTAACATTAAGTATTTTTATATAAGTCAAGGACTTTCTTATAAATTACCAACTATGGTGGGCAGGGCAGGATTCGAACCTGCGTAGACTTGCGTCGGCAGATTTACAGTCTGCTGCGATTGGCCACTCCGCCACCTACCCCAATGATAATTGTCATAAAAAAGTCTATTTAAAAAAAGTCAAGTAGTAATTTTAAACTGTCAATTAGGGTTTATGCCCAATTAAAGTAACCGTGCATACTCATAATTTAAAGTGCATACAACTTAAACATATTATTTTAAACAGATTATTTTAAACAGATTATTTATTGTAAAAATCATAGCATTACCTCTTTTTTCTCCAAGTGAATAAGAAATATATCAATTTACAACTTGACAAATAAAATTATTAAATAGTTTATGTGTCTATCATTTGCGGATATGGCGAAATTGGTAGACGCGCTAGATTTAGGTTCTAGTGGGAGACCGTGGGGGTTCAAGTCCCTCTATCCGCACCAAGTTATCTATGTTGGCTTTGTGTGTAAATTGTAAATTTTTATGCATTCCAAAATATTTTATATGTATATTTATAAAATACGCCATAACATTTAATTCAGACTTTAATATCACATATGAAAATATTATACATACAATTAAAGAAAGACGCATGCCGTAATGTACACAGCTTGATACATGATTAATGTTTCCAATTTTACAAATTAACAATCATAATCAGCAGATATTTTGTATATAGCTGCCATTAAACAATTAAATTTCTTGACATAACAATAGCATACTATGAAGATATATATCTATATTCATAACAAATGAAAAGAATATTTATTCTTGACACAACACTTCGCGATGGAGCACAAACAAGCTCTGTGTCATTTACTATTGCCGACAAGATCGAAGTTTTTTCTATGCTTGAAGCCTTTGGTATGGATTTTATCGAGGCTGGTTGGCCAGGAGCAAACGACATTGACACTCAAACATTTGATAAAATCCAAAGTCCTCTAAAAACAGCATTTTGCATGACGGCAAAAGTTGGTATTAAACCACAGGAAGACAAAAACTTACAGCATATTATTTCTGTTGCCGATACCATTACAATGGTTGGAAAATCTTCAGAATTTCATACAATTCATGCAATTGGCGTTAAACTTGAAGATAATTTGAATGCAATATTTTCTTCTATACAATTTTGTGTATCTAATGGTAAAAAAGTTATTTTTGACGCAGAACATTTTTTTGATGGATTTCAGGAGAATTATGAATATTCTTTAAAATGTATAGAATTTGCAATTAATGCAGGGGCAGAATTCATCACACTATGTGATACCAATGGAGGTACATTGCCAAATGCAATTTCTAATGCTGTGACACTTTGTGTTAAAAAATTTCCAAATACAAAATTCGGCATTCACACTCATAACGATTGTGAGCTCGCAGTTGCAAACACAATTGCCGCAGTTCAGTCTGGGTGTGTTATGGTTCAAGGAACACTAAACGGCCTTGGGGAAAGGTGTGGCAATGCTTCGTTGACATCAATTTTGCCTATTTTGACTATAAAGCTGGGTTATGATTGTGGAAAAATTAATCAAAATATTAGTAAAATTTTAAGTATTTCCAACAAATTAAGCGATATTCTAAATGAACATCACAATCCACATATTCCTTTTGTGGGTTCGTCGGCTTTTGCTCACAAGGGTGGGTTGCACGCTTCGGCAGTGTTAAAAAACCCTAAACTCTATGAACACATTATGCCGGAAAGTGTTGGCAATACAAGAAAGGTTTTAATTTCCAATCAGTCCGGAAGGGCAAATATTATTTCAATGCTAGAAGATGTTGGCTTGCAAATTTATACAGATAGCGATGTAAAGCACATTGCAAGTGAACTAAAGAAAAAGGTGGTTGATGGGTATAATTTTGAAGGAGCAGATGCAAGTTTTTATATTTTTGCACACTCAATTATTACTAAAAAAAATACCGAATTGTATACAGTTCTTGCGTATAAAGCCAATGTTGAAAGAAGATTTAACGCACAAGGGGATTTAAAAACATTTTCCGAAGGCATTGTAAAGTTAAAATTTAAAGATGGGCAAACTCGTATGAATATTGCAGAAGGTCATGGCCCTGTTGATGCAATATACAACGCAATGCGTGAAATTCTCATCACGGTTCATCCTCAAATTATAAAATTAAAACTTCACGACTATAAAGTACGTATTATTGATTCCAACATGGGCACGGGTGCAAAAACCCTTGTGACAATTGAATTTTTACAAGGTGAATCTAATGTTTTTAGCACCATTGGTGTAAGCGATAATATTATTGACGCATCATTTCAAGCATTAAACGACGGCATAAAATACCTAGAGCTTAAAAAGTAAGAATTTACTTGAGAGTATGATTTTCATCTATACAAAGAGCATTATAATGTTGAATGCCTATTTAGCTTTATGAGGAATTACATAATATTGCTTTCTATATTTTATAAGATAAATCTAGTTTTACCGCCCCTTGATACTTCGTTGGGTCTTTATAGTGATTGAGGTGAAATGTAAATATAGACTAGAAATGACAAATATTATACTAGTTTTTAAAATTTATCCATTTGAAGCACTGCCATGCGATAAGAAGGATCTTCGTCTGGGTTTGCAACAATGCAGTTTCGTGCTTTATCAAGCAATGCTTGGCAAGAAGGACTTAAATGCACCAATGCAAGGTTTTTACCATTGCGAAGATATTTCTGTGCAATAAATTCAATGGATTCAACCGCAGACTGATCCCACACTCTTGTGTGCTGAAAATCAATTATAATATCATTCTCGTCTTCCATAGTGTTAAAAATATCCTTAAATTCTTCAATGGAAGCAAAAAACACTTGCCCATGAATTATATAAGTTTTCTTTGTACCATCACTAACTGTAGACGCATAAATATGCTTCGCCGTATTCCACGCAAATACAAGTGAAGATATGACAACTCCACATACAACCGCAATTGCAAGGTCAGTAAAAACTGTTGTCACTGTTACAACGACAATCACGATGAAATCACTAGATGGAATTTTATTAAACATTTTAAATGAAGACCACTTAAATGTCGCTATTACAACGACAAACATCACTCCTACAAGTGTAGCAATTGGAATAAGCTCAATAAGTGAAGAAAGAAATAAAATAAAAACCAAAAGCGAAAGTGCTGCAACAACACCAGAAAGCCTTCCGCGTCCACCAGATTTAATATTAATCATACTTTGACCAACCATTGCACAGCCACCCATTCCTCCAAAAAATCCAGTAATAAAATTCGCAACCCCTTGCACAAAACATTCGCGTGAATTTTTACCTTTTGTATTAGTAATGTCATCAATCAGTGTAAGTGTTAAAAGTGATTCAATCAAGCCAATTATCGCTATAATTAAAGCATATGGTGTAATAATTTTAAGGGTATCAAAGTTAATTTGTACCATAGGAATATGAAATGTTGGAAGACCACCAGATATTGAAGCAATGTCTCCCACTGTTTTTGTTTCGATACCAAAATAATACACCCCCACCGTAGAAAGAATTATTGCCACAAGCGTTGACGGAACCTTTGTTGTAAATTTCGGGAGAATGTAAATAACCACCATTGTAAACATAATTATTACAAACATCACCATTAAAGGAGTGCCAACAATCCAATGTCCTGTTCCGCTTTTAAATTGATTAAACTGTGACAACAAAATAACAATCGCCAACCCATTTACGAAGCCAATCATCACAGAATGTGGAACCATTTTAATAAACCTTCCTAAATGAAAAATACCTGACAATATTTGGAAAATTCCCATTAATACTACCGTTGCAAAAAGGTACTCAACTCCATATTGTTGAGTCAAATGAATTAAAACCACAGCAATTGCACCAGTAGCACCAGAAATCATACCTGGTCTGCCGCCAAAAAGAGACGTCACCAAACAAATAATAAATGCTGCATAAAGCCCAACAAGTGGAGCCACTCCCGCAATTAAAGCAAAAGCAATGGCCTCCGGCACTAACGCAATACCAACGGTTAAACCAGATAGTACTTCTGCACGAGTATTTTTCATAATGCTTTGTAAACAATTGCCCATTACCGTACAAATGAACATCTTAATTTTTTGTATATATATATATTATTAAAAAACGACATTATTAGTAAGACTAAAAAGATAATTATCCTTTGATAGCACAATTAATATCAATTGTCATCAAAGTTATTGATAAATAATAATAAGAAAAATTGACAATCAAGTAATTTAATTAAAATATTAGGCATTAACAAAAAACTATATACACGGACAAAGTAGTTGATTTTGAAATATGCACAAGATGACAAAGGCATCTAAAAAGCTTTTTACGAATATGAAATACAGGTTGAGCATTTACATAGTATAATAAGACATTTTCTTATAAGATTTCATCACAAAAGTAAGTGTTATGATAAATCTTTAAAAATGATAGCAGCAATCTTACGCTTGCTATTTCACAAAGATTTATTATCTATTGTTTTTGAATAGTGCCTTTTCTTGGGTGTATATAGCTTTTATTAACATTTTTACACTACCTAATGTGTACTTGGTAAACAAACAGAACTTTTGACTTTCAAAAAACTACATTATATACAAAACGCAGAGTTTTATATTAAAATGCAAAACACCCTTTTTACAAACGATAACCTATTTATTCTCA
>CAJQOT010000056.1 GCA_905480015.1 uncultured Rickettsiales bacterium
GATTCAATTTTCTGATAAAAAAAATCTCAATACCATATGAGTAGTGAGGATTTTATAGCTAAAAACCCTCAAAATGTGGTGTAAATTTCCCATAAAAATCCTTAAAAACAGTGAAATCCTCTACGCTTTTGACTTGATTGAAGATAAGGTAAATTAATACCAAACCCAATCCTTCATTCGAAGCAATCCCTGATTTAAAATTAAAAAGATAATATCTTATACAAGGCATTAAATAAAAAAAACACTGTTCAAAAGCAATAGAAAGATACAATCTTTCTTTATCTTGAAGGCTTGGGAGTCTCTATAATTGTTTGGTACTTCATTATTTATATATAAGCTGTCAAGTGTTATTTTACCAATAGATGGGTCATTGTGTGTTGAGTGAATTGCAATTAATTGAGTATTATAAAATTCAATCGCAGGCCACTTCTGTTGAAAGGTAGGCCTGCACCACCCCAAAAACTAGCCTTCGGCAAGTGTCATAGACACTTATGCCGCCACTTTCATTGCTTTAAAAGCAAATACAGTAGCTTTACTTGCAGCAGCCTTTACAGCATTGCGTGCAAGTGTCTTAAAGCCAGCATTTAAAGAAGCAAGTTTATTGCCAATTAAAAGTTGTGGATATTACGCCATACCTGAGCGAGCAAACCTTTGCACACGAGCCATTGAATATGTCGAAGCTAATTCGCCCCCATATTATGTTAATTTTGGTGGAGGCGTCGGGGTTTGCACCCGAGTCCATACCCACTCAAAATGCAGGGCATTTATTGCCATAGCAAACTTTGCAGGTTGCATAATTAATATATATTAATTATATTAAATTGCAAGCATTTTTATATTTCAAGGGTAATTATATACTTATTACCCCTAGATTTGTGTACAGCCAATAGGTTTTCATAGCATTTACTTAACTTAAGTTATTTTGAACAATATTTTCCACTACTGTAACATCGCTATATTCATACTTTGTATCTCCAATAATTTGATACATCTCATTGCCTTTTCCTGCAATAACGACTGTTCCCCTTGGTAGACACATTTCGATGCCTTGAACAATAGCCTTCTGACGATCTAAAGTAATATGATGATTGCAATTACAACCCTTTGCAATATCTTCTGCAATGACTAGTTGGTCTTCGTGTCGCGGGTTATCATTGGTAATTATAACATGCTTTGCATATTGAGAGGCAATTTCCCCCATTTTTGAGCGTTTTGTCTTATCACGGTTGCCACCACATCCAAAAATTACAATCTTTTCACCATCAATATTTTGTAAAAGATTATCCAGTGCATCAGGTGTATGAGCAAAATCAATGACAATGTTAATTTTATTCATTTGATAGAATTGCATTCGCCCAGATGGTGCGGAAATATTAGGAATATATTGTGCAATTTGTCTTTCTACAAAACCCAGTGCAAGCAAAGAGTGAACAGCACAAAATAAATTCATGACTTGAAACCTACCTTGTAAGGGGAAGGTTGCACGTTGATTGCCAATTGTGACTAAAAATTTATTGTTTTCCTCTGTAAAATCTTCCATTCCATAGTAAGTTTTTTGACAATTAGTTTGAATTTTTTCAGAATATGGACTATTAATGTTCAAAATTACATTTCCTTCTTTCTTTGTAAATTCAGTAAAAAGCCGAGACTTTTGATAAAAATACTCCTCCATTGTGTGGTGGTGGTCAAGGTGGTCTTGTGTTAGGTTGGTAAAGCATGAGACATCAAATTTAATGCCATCAATCCTTCCTTGTTCAATTCCAATAGACGATGCCTCAACAAATACATATTTTATATTTTGTTTTTGTAGGGTAGACAAATGATAATAAAATGCGGTACTTGTTGGGGT
Source organism: uncultured Rickettsiales bacterium (assembly GCA_905480015.1). GTDB lineage: Bacteria > Pseudomonadota > Alphaproteobacteria > Rickettsiales > Deianiraeaceae > CAJQOT01. The sequence continues at coordinate 1,850 of CAJQOT010000056.1, forward strand.
TGTAAGTCCTATTTCTATTGTTTCTACAATGTTACCTTCTTTGTATACACAAAGCCCATTCGTGCCTATTGTAGCAGAATTTCCTACAATATAAGAGGCAAGAGATGCTCCAAAATGTGCGGTAGAAGTTTTGCCGTTAGTTCCTGTTATTGCAATTTTTACGACATCATCATTAGGGTAAAATTGTTTTAGCAAGTCAATATATTCGTTCCACGCAATGGTAATTTTATAAATACTCCCCTCCTGAATATTATTCTTACCAATGTATATTATAAATTTGCATCCACGGACAATTGCGTCTTCGTCATAATGTTTCTGCTGTGCGACTTCATTGCAGAAAAAAGCAGTCTCTACATTCACTTTCGTTGAATTATCTACGATGTTCGTAATGTTAAATTGTTTGAGTATTTTTAATATTTGGAACATATACAAACGCTATCTTTAGTCATTTTAATGGTTCTAATAGATGTTAGCAAGTCAAGAAATAAAAATTCATTAAAATTCATTTCCTTGCTAAGCAAGTATTTTAAAACATTTGAAGTTATAAATCCACCGACAATTTCAACAATAGGGGGGAATACTCCAGCATTAGCGCATGTTTTTTCATCTATAATATCATTAGAAAAAAGACATTCATAACAAGGAAAATGATGCAAATGATTTGCGAAGGAATATATATGCCCAATAAAACCTTGAGCTGCACCCGTAAAGAAAGGTTTTTTATGTTTTAGGGAAAGTCTATTGCAAAAAACTCTTGATGCCCTCGAGTCCGTTAAATCTATAATAACATCGTAATTGTCTATACAGTTTTTAGTCATTTTATGGTTACCATCCATTTCTTCTATTTTACAATTAGAGTTTCTTTTTTGCAGAAATTTTTTCGCTACTTCAATTTTTTTACACCCGATATCTTCTTCGGTAAACATTGTTTGCCTTGGAAGATTTGAAGATTCTATGATGTCAAAATCTACAATGCCAATTTGTTTTACACCGTTGGAGACAAGTAAAGGCAATACAAATGAAGCTAGTCCACCACATCCAACACACAAAACAGAAGCATCAGATATTCTTTCTTGCCCTGCAATGTCAATCTCATTTAATAAAATATTTCTTGAAAATCTCTCTAAGTCCATTTATATAATTTTGTTCATTAAAAAATATTATGATAAACAAAATTTGTATTGCAATTTTAATTTTATTTTCTTGTGGATGCACAATGGAAACCTTTTCAAAGGAAGAAATTCCAGAAATCATTAGAAATCATTAGAAATTCTTAAGTACACTTATGCGTTATATATTTTCAATTCTCTGCTTGCATATGCTTGTATCATTGCATGTGTTTGGAAACTCACTTTTTTATACTCCACCCCTAGAAGAAGATGGGAAGAAGTACGAAATTATCCAAAACTCCTACATGGAAACTTTATACGGAGACTCAAATACGAAGAGAGGAAGTGAATTTTTACCATTTCATCGCTTTCAAAAAGGTAGGTTGAATGCTCGGTCAGTTATTGAAGTAAAAGACACAGAAAGCCACTATTCTGCATTACTTGATGTGCAAATTGGTAGTGATGTCAATGAAGATCAGTCAACAATGTTTTATATAAATCGTGGGTATATTGAGCTACAAAATGCAAAACAACCTATAAAAACAAAAGTAAGAATTGGAGTTCAAGACACCGCCCTTGGGAGTCTTTCCGTAAATTCCTCAACTGTAATGAAGAATGGTCAAGGTGTTAATGGTGGGTGGTATCGTTTTGCACAAATGCCCGTTATAAACAGCTCAGGAGGGTACAACCCAACATTTTTACTGCAAAGCACTCCAATGTCATCGCAAGGTTTTACCGACGGAACATTTCTATTTTCCCAAAATTCTGGCAACTTAAACTTTGTTCAGCCATCACCAATGTGGTCTTCTTCCAATGTTGGTCTTGGGTTTTTTCTTGACAGAACATACGGCTTTAAATTTGCGATGTCTTATCAGCCTTCACAAAATACCGGTAATTTTGGCATCAATGCTAACGGAGGGTACGACAGGCGTGGAATACAACTTAATTCACACGGCAACCAAATGTTTACGAAAGATTTAACCTCTTTTGTATTGAATTACCTCAATGAATTTAATGGAATTGCAATAAATGCTTCCGTTGGATATGAAACGGCAAGTTATCGTAAAAATAGTACAGTCAACATTGACCGTCACACGCTTTCTCAATACACAGCAGGGTTAAATTTATCATACCTTGGGCTAACAATTGGTGGTTCATATTCAAATGCAGGTGATAGCACACTTCTTAAACATAATGCAGGGCAAGTAAATTCGTTTTCAACACGTAATGCAAACCTAATTTCAGCAACATCTGGAACAGATTTATACAATATTTCCCAAACATCCAATATTCTAGACTTCCAAAACACATACAACTATGACTTCGGCATTTCCTATGCAATCGCCCAATTTCAAGCAGGAATAGCGCACCAATCAAGTAATTTTGCAGACAATAAATTCAATATAACGCTTGTATCTTTAAGCGAAGACTTAAAATCTTCAACTAGGATTAAACTCACGGCAATGTACGAGCTTGGTTTTTACCAATTCAATTCTGCTAATTATTTTGATGCCACCGCAAATGTTCATCAAGGCCCTCAAGTTAAAGGTTTAATGGGTTCTATTGGCCTACGAGTAAGCATATAGTAAGTGTATCTTAAAAGCTTCAAATCATCAATTTCTTTTTGATATTTCACCACTTCATTATCACTAGCTTGCACAACTCATATTCATAATTTAATAGTCAGGCTAGGTACTTCCTTGCAAATTTCCGTAGAAATAGCAAGTATTGTGGTGGGTCGAAAAAAAGGCAGGGTATACAAGGTTAATTTATTATTTAGTGGTATATAGTTATTTGGCACTGACGAAAAAAGAATAAAAAGAGGTATATGACATAAAATTTCCCCTTGACAACTATACATTTTTAAAAAAACATCTCCAAATATATTTGTTGTACTTTTAATGCCTCATTCGAAAAATTATAAAATTCATAGACACAACTTCGATGTAATTGTCGTTGGTGCAGGCGGAGCTGGGCTTCGTGCAACATTTGGAATGGCAGAGAGAGGCTTAAATGTCGCTTGTATTTCAAAGGTTTTCCCAACTCGCTCGCACACAGTTGCAGCACAGGGTGGAATTTCTGCGGCTCTTGGTAATATGGGTAAAGATGACTGGCGTTGGCATGCTTTTGACACCATCAAAGGTTCTGATTGGCTTGGAGATCAAGACGCAATTGAATATATGTGTAAAACAGCACCGCAGGCAATTATTGAACTTGAACACTATGGTGTTCCATTTTCAAGAAACGAAAAAGGTGAGATTTATCAGCGTCCATTTGGGGGAATGACAACAGAATACGGCGAAGGAAACCCTGCCCAAAGAACATGTGCAGCAGCTGACCGTACAGGTCATGCCATTTTACATACACTCTACCAGCAATCTTTAAGACATGATGCAAAATTCTTTATTGAATATTTTACAACAGATTTAATTTTTAATGATCAAAAAGAATGTGTTGGGTGTATTGCTTGGGATCTCTCAACTGGCGATCTTCACATTTTTGAATCCAAAATTGTTGTGCTCGCAACAGGTGGTTATGGTAGAGCATACTCTTCGTGTACATCGGCGCATACATGTACTGGTGATGGTGGCGGAATGTTTGCACGCCATGGCTTTCAAATGCAAGATATGGAATTCATTCAGTTTCATCCAACGGGAATTTATGGTTCTGGTTGTTTAATTACTGAAGGTGCAAGGGGTGAAGGCGGATATTTGATAAACGCAAATGGTGAAAGGTTTATGGAAAAATACGCACCAAAAGTAAAAGATTTAGCATCTCGCGATGTTGTTTCCCGTGCCATTACAATAGAAATTAACGAAGGAAGAGGTTGTGGAGAAAACAAAGACCATGTCCACCTCGTACTTCATCACATTGATCAAAAAACTCTTGCAGAACGCTTGCCGGGAATTTCAGAGTCTGCTAAAATTTTCGCAGGTGTCGATGTAACAAAGGAACCAATACCAATACTCCCAACCGTACATTACAATATGGGTGGAATACCTACGAATTACCATGGCGAAGTTGTACAAACTAAAGATGGAAGCCTTGAAAAAGTAAAAGGTTTAATGGCAATTGGTGAGGCAGCGTGTGTTTCAGTTCATGGTGCGAACAGGCTTGGGTCTAACTCATTACTTGATTTAGTAGTATTTGGTCGTTCAGCAGCAATACGTGCAGAGGAAATTCTAAAAAATGACAATACACCCGCTAGCAATATTACACAATCACATATTGATGAAATCATTACAAGGTTTGACACAATTCGTAAGGCAGATGGCAAATACACCGTTGCACAAATTCGCAAAGAAATGCAAGATGTTATGCAAAAACATGCCTCTGTATTTAGAACGAAGGAAGTTCTAGAAATTGGTGTAATAAAAATGGAGGAAATCTTCAAAAAATTTGATGATGTTGCAGTACGCGATAGATCTCTTATTTGGAATACCGACCTTGTTGAAGCCTTCGAACTTCACAACCTTCTTTATCAAGCCATTGCTACAATTAAATCCGCTTTAAATAGAGAGGAGTCTCGTGGGGCTCAAGCAAGAGACGACTTCCCTGACCGCGACGACATAAACTGGCTCAAACACACAATGGTATCCGTAAAAGACGACGCTTCACATCAATTTGAGTATCGTAAAGTTGTATTACAACCTTTAACGGATCAGATGCCACAAATTCCTCCAAAAAAACGCATTTATTAATTAATTTTTTTATATTTTATGTTTGGTCCATCATTTTACATTTACATGGCAATACAGTTTTTACTTATTTTTTGTGTAACATATATTTCATCAAAAATGGCAATACGCGGTGAATTAGCAAAATTAGATTTAGAAAAATTGCAATAGCTATATGCAAGAATATAAAATACAACTTGAATCAACCCTTAACTCCCTTGAAAAACTGAGGGACTTTCTTTGACTTACAAACAAAAGAAGGAAGGCTGGACACCATTACCATGCAAGTTGAAGCGGGAGACTACAATATAAAGTTGTTAAAGGAAAAAACTTCTCTTGAAAGGGAAATTAATATGTTCAGCGATATATCATCGCAAGTACAAGGTTATTATGAAATTCTTGAAATTGCCGATGATGACATTCTAAGGGAAATTGCAGAAGCCTTGCCAAAATTTCAAAAACAAATTGAAGTTATTGAAATTAATGCAATGTTTACCGAGGAATCAGATAAACTTGGGGTAATTCTAGAAATAAACTCTGGTGCTGGTGGCACGGAAAGTCAGGATTGGTCACAAATGTTAGAACGAATGTACCTTCGCTGGGCAGAAGACAAACGGTTCAAAGTCCAAACAATTCACCGCCTTGATGGTGAAGAAGCTGGTATTAAACAAGTTATTTTACAAATTGAAGGTGAAAACTGCTACGGTATGCTCAAATATGAAACAGGAGTCCACCGCCTTGTAAGAGTCTCACCTTTTAATGCTCAAAATAAAAGGCAAACATCGTTTGCGTCTGTCCTTGTCACCCCTCTTGTCGACGACTCAATCACTATTGATATTAACCCCGCAGACTTAAAAATTGACACATACCGCTCCTCTGGTGCTGGTGGACAACATGTAAACACAACAGATTCCGCCGTCCGCATTACACATATACCCACTGGCGTTATTGCGGCTTGTCAAAATCAACGAAGCCAACTTCAAAATAGAGAAACCGCCATGAAATGGTTGATGTCAAAGCTTTACGAAATTGAAGAACGCAAACGACAAGCACAAAAAGACTCCGTCGAAAAAGATGATGTCTCGTGGGGTAATCAAATTCGTAATTATGTATTACACCCATATAAACTTGTGAAGGATACCCGCACAAGCCACGAAGACATGAACACGCAAAAAGTTCTTGACGGCGGGCTTGACGAATTTATCTCAAAAATGATACACAAAAGCAAAAAAATATGACGAAACTCAATGTTTACACAAAGAAGTATGTCCTGTTTTTAGATGTACTAGGTTTTAAGGAATACACAACAAGCGATGAGAAATCTGAAGAATTTGCAGAAAAAATGCTTGGTATATTCTATAATATACAGAAAGGAATAACTGAGGTATATTCAGATAGCGATACACAAGTTTCACAATTTTCTGACACATTCGTTGTTTCAAGCACTAATTTTTTAAATACTATACCAATTGTACTTTCCATACAGAAATCATTGCTAAAATATTGCTCAGTTTTAACCCGTGGAGCAATAACTTATGGTAATGTATCTCACAATGGTAATCAATTTATTGGCCCTGCAATTAATAGAGCATACGAATTGGAAACAACCCAAGCACTTTACCCAAGAATTATTTTTGATGAAATTATTTTTGATGACAATATAATGTCTTCATGGAATATTAACTTATTTGATGGTATAAGAGAAGATTTTGATGGGTGGCGTTATATACATATAGGTCTCACAGCAGGTAAGCCCTTCCACAAAAAACACGAAGAAGAAAAGAAAAAAGAAAGCTACTGGAAAGTGCGTGCAAAATACCTTTGGCTAGAAAACAAATATTTTAACAAACAATAGTCAAGCTAAACTCCCGTTCCTGAAGGCAATTTTACTATTATTTTCCGTTACTAAAACATTGCTACCTTTACGAATTTTATCTGCTAATATTAAATCTGCCAAAGGGTTTTCTACCGCAGACTGAATAAGGCGTTTAAGTGGTCTTGCACCAAATGCAGGGTCGTATCCATTTTCTGAAAGATGGGCAATTGCTTTTTCGTCAATTGTAATTTTTATTCCGGATTGATTAAGTCTTTCGATAAGGTTTTTTAGCTGAATTACGGTAATGTGTCGCATATCTTCCCTTTTAAGGCGTTGAAACATTACAATTTCATCAATTCTATTAAGGAACTCTGGACGAAAGAATTCATGAAGGCGGAGCATTACCGCTCCCTTTTGTTCTTCAAAAGTTTTATTTTCGTGCATCAATTCTGAGCCAAGGTTTGATGTCATAATAATAATTGTATTTGTAAAATTAATTGCTCTTCCTTGTGAATCTGTTAGTCTTCCATCGTCAAATACTTGGAGAAAAAGGTTGAATACATCGGGGTGAGCCTTTTCAACTTCGTCAAGAAGTACAATTTGGTAGGGTCGTCTGCGAATAGATTCCGTTAAAACTCCGCCTTGGTCATACCCAACATACCCCGGAGGGGCACCAATTAGCCTTGAAACTGAATGTTTTTCCATGTATTCAGACATATCCAGCCTTAAAATTGCCTTTTCATCGTCAAATAAAAAGCTTGCAAGAGTTTTACATATTTCTGTTTTTCCAACACCAGTCGGCCCTAACAAAAGGAATGAACCCATAGGGCGGTTTGGGTCTGAAAGTC
>CAJQOT010000057.1 GCA_905480015.1 uncultured Rickettsiales bacterium
CTCTTACAAGGTTAATTGCCAACCCAAAAAACACTGCAAAAACCAAAATTTGCAATACATCACCTTTTGCAAACGCGGTAAATGGGTTATCTGGAAAAATATTTACAATCGCTTTGGTGAATGTAAATTCTTCCACTTGCATAGGCTCTTTTCCCTGTGCGATAAAATCGCTTGGATTGATACCAGAATTAATACCAGGTTTGAATGTCACGGAAATTAATATTCCCATTATAACTGTCACGCATGTAGTAGCAATAAATATTGAAAGGCATTTAATGGCAATTTGCCCCATTTTTAGCATATCCTTCATTGTACACAAAACATGCACTATCGAAACAAAAATAAGAGGAACAACGGTCATTTTTATCATCTTAATAAAAACATCTCCAAAAACTTTAACAAAAGCCACTTTCTCACGGAATAATACCCCAAAAATAACACCAAGAAACACTGCGTATAGTATTTGACCTGATGGACTAAACTTTAAACCTAAAGCAGGCTTTAAAACTTTTAAATACAAGTTTTTCAACATATAATTATATTATAATAATGAATTATTTCATAAAAAGATGTTTTGATATGTCAAGGCTTTGTTTACCTTTGCACACATTACTACATTTAGCACAATATGATAAAATTTTCTCTAAATATTGTAGTCACTATGCACATTAACGCCACCTACTGGAAGTAGATTTTTTTTATATATTAGTTTAATAAATTGTGCATAAAAATATATTAATATACAGTATAACACTACACAAAATACCACATTAAAATAGACAAAACTCCCTAATACCATCGAGTATGAATCCATTACACGAAGCATGCCATACACAGACCATGGCCACATATCAATGCATGTTATACACATCCCAACAAGCATTGCAATAAAGCCAATTGGCATCATGCAAGAGATCAATCTTAAATATCGCACATTAACAAACACCTGTTTACGCAAGGCAGGTGTCAATCCCCATACAAGCAAACAAAACATTGTAAATATCATCAAACACTCTACTATATCAAGCCACAGTACAACATCAGACGTAGGTTTACCATTGTTTTGAGAGCCTTCTATATTGGAACTTCCACCACCTACCGTATGCATCGGTTCCAAGATATCATCATTAGAAATGGCTACACTTAACTTACCTTTTTCATTTTTGATATCAGGAATTGTCAATACCTTTTCTGGATGGTATTTGAATGAATTTAACCCGTGCCAAAACCCTACGATAATTTGAAAAGATAACACAATATACAACATGCCAAAGGCAATATTAAACGCCTTCTTTGCCAATATATTCATACTGTTTGTTACTAAATAAGACGCAGAAACCCCCAATATAATAAAAAAAGCAGAAATGTATGAAGCAAAAAGTGTATGCGTTACATAGTAAGGCATTGACGCATTGAATACCACTTCTTTCCAAGACATAACATGAAGAACGCCGTTAATAACATCAACGCCTGCTGGGGTTTGCATCCACGAACTAGCAATTAAAACCCATAATATAGAAACATGTATACCAATCATCACAATACCCGTTGCACACAGATGAACAATTGGATGTACATTTTTCCATCCAAAAAGCATTACTATAATACAAACAAACTCTAGCAAAAACATCGCAATCCCTTCAACGGACCTAAGGCAATTCAACACCGGTGATACAAATTCAGAAAATTGTGCAAAATTAATTCCAAACTGAAAAGCTATTGGAATGCTAGTAATGACAACCATAGCAAATGATATAGCAAAAATCTTCGCCCAAAACATGTAAATTGAAACATATTCCTTGTTTTTAGTTTTAAGCCACAGCACTTCACATACAAATAAAAATACACAAAGACCGACCGCAAACGCAGACCACAAAATATTAAAACCAATGGTAAAAATAAATTGAATTTGTGCAAGCACTTCCAAAGACATAATCAAGTGAAATACAATTGACAAGAACTATACCTTGTAAAAAAGCATAGATAACACTTGAACAGTTAAAAGCTATAATGTTTTTGCCACTGACGGCTAGAGGATACACAATCACGCACATCATCAATTCCATACTTTAACATTGCAAGCCTCTCAATTCCCATTCCAAATGCAAATCCAGAATAACCTGCTTCAACTCCGCAATTTTTTAAAACATTAGGGTGTATAACACCACAGCCCATTACTTCTAAAAAACCATTTCCCGCATCAATATCTACTTCAAAAGATGGTTCAGTAAAAGGGAAGAAACTTGAACGAAAACGAATATCAATTTTTTCGTCAGTAAAAAATGAACGAAGAAAATCCTCCACAACTGTTTTCAAGTGAGCAAGAGACATTCCCTTGTCAACACATACACCTTCTGCCTGATGAAACATTGGAATATGTGTTTTATCAGAATCACATCTATATGTTTTTCCAATAGAAAGAAACCTAAACGGTGGCTGTGAATTTTGCATATGGCGAATTTGTACTGACGACGTATGAGTTCGTAGAAGGTCTAATGAGTTTTTAATATAAAATGTATCGTGCATATTCCTTGCTGGGTGTAGTTCTGGGAAATTTAGTGCCTCAAAATTATGATAATCATCTTCAACTTCAGGGCCATCGTGAATTGAAAAGCCACACCTTAAAAAGAAATCTGTAACTTCTTTTGAAACATATGACACTGGATGTATAGAGCCAACATGTATATTTTTTGAAACAACCGAAATATCAACTTTCTCACTATCAAGCCTTTGGTTTACATCAAATATTTTGATTGCCAGCAATCTACACTCAAATTACAACGGCTGATACGAAAGGAAAACATTATGGCAAAGGTTGGCACATTAGACCAAATGGCGACATTCCTGACAGACGGCTATTGGGCGCGGGCGACTTTTGACACTTCGGGTAGCAACCAGTTGTCGGTTAACATTACGGCCCTGACAGCCGAAGGCAAACAACTGGCCCGCTGGGCTTTTGAAGCTTGGGAGATGGTGAGCGATCTAGACTTTGTCGAAGTGAG
>CAJQOT010000058.1 GCA_905480015.1 uncultured Rickettsiales bacterium
CAGGCATCGAAACGCTCCGTGTTCTTTTGACTCATCCACTTGCAAAGGTAATCAACATTGTTGGAAATTCACATGCAGGTAAAAACATTGCAGAGCTTTACCCTGCTCTTTCACATTACAATTTACCACAAATTCAAAAACTTGAAGATATTGATTTGGACTTAATTGATTGTATATTTACCTGTCTTCCGCATGGAATGTCTCAAGTAGTTATTATGGATATTATTAACAAAAAACCAACACTCAAAGTGATAGATCTCTCCGCAGACTTTCGCCTTCCAGTGCAAATATACGAAAAAGTGTATTCCAAACACCTTGCACCAGAATTGCAGGATAAATCTTGTTATGGACTGTCTGAATTGTTTTCGAAAGAAATAGCTAAAGCACAAATTATTTCCTGCCCTGGGTGCTTTCCAACATCATCTTTATTGCCACTTATACCATTAAAGCAATGCATAGATGGTAATATTATTATTGACTCCAAAACTGGGCTAACAGGCGCAGGAAGAAGTAGCAATTATGAATTCTCATTCACCAATACATCGGAATCCATAAAGGCATATAACCCGCACCAACATCGTCACAAGTTTGAAATTGCTCACTACCTTGGTAAAAATGTCCGCTTTACACCGCATATTGTTCCGGTAATTCGTGGAATTGAAACAAGTATATACTTTAACTCTTCTCATAATTGTCTTAAAATTTTGCAGGAATTTTATAAAGACACGCAATTTGTCAAAATTTGCAATACAATACCGTCTACAAAAGAAGTGTTGGCAACGAATATTTGTGCAATATACATTGAGCAAGATGGCAATGAAGTGTTTATTTCATCAGTGATTGACAACATTGCCAAAGGCTCAAGTATGCAAGCTATTCAAAATATGAACATAGCCTTTGGTTTTCCTGAAGAGACGGGTCTGATATTTACGCCAATTATACCATAATATAAATTTTACACGCTTATAAGCCCTGAGAACTTTTTAATATGTCTTTCAGAAAGTCGGTGAAGTTTATCACGATTAAAATCTTTTATTGACAGGTGCCCATATGAAAACCTTATAAGCTTTGCAGTTTTTAAGTTAAAGTGTTCAAGAAATTTTCTAATCTCCCTGTTTTTACCAGTAACAAGAGTGATTTCAAACCATGTATTTGAAGAAGATTCTTTCGTTCTTGATAAAATTTTAATATCCTTAGGGCGGTAGCTTTCACCCTCAATCATAACTCCTTTTTGCATACGGTGGAGCTTTTTATCATCAACAGAACCATGAGCCTTCACGTGATACACTCTTGGGATTTGATTTTGTGGACTTTCAAGGTCTCTTGCAAATTTAGGATTGTTTGTAAACAATAACAACCCCTCACTGTTGATGTCAAGCCTGCCAATGTAATGAAAATTATGTAGCTCACTTGGTAATGCCGTATATACAGTTGGGCGTTTTTTTTCATCACTTCGCGTTACAATAAGACCCGTCGGCTTATAAACGGCATAACATATAATTTGCTGTGATTGCTCTAAAATAGCCTTACCTGGTAAAATTCTTCTTTTTTTATAAAGGATAATATCTTTTTTACCAACAATTACAGCTGCATTTTTTGGTATAGATGAATTTAACATTACAAGACCATCCATAATATCTTTTTCTGCTTGACGGCGTGAAAGACTTGCAAAAATTGATAAATATTTTGAAAGCCTCCATTGCTCTTCGTTATTAATATTGGACATCTTGTAACATTGCTTTCGCACGAATAAAATTTAAAGGGTCGCGATGTTGACGACCTACGATTACTTCGTAATGAATATGCTCACCAGTTGAAGTTCCAGTGTTGCCTTGTATTCCTATTTTTTGACCAAGTGATACTTTTTGACCTTTACGAACTACTGATTTTTTCATATGTGCATATAATGTTTTAATTTTATTGCCATGATTAATTACAATGTAGTTACCAAATGTTCTGCTATATAAAGCTTTTTCAATAACTCCATTTGCCGTTGCAAGCACCATTGCTCCAGTTCTAGCAGCAAAATCTGCACCTCTGTGCATACGCAATGATTGATGAACAGGGTGAAACCTTTTGCCAAACCCACTCACAAATCTTCCACTCTTTACAGGCCTTGCAACTGGGATATGAGACATTGTTTCAAGCAATGCTTTTAGACCACTGTTCTTTAGAAGGATTGTATCCACAAATGATGGTATATTAATAGATGAAAAAATACCTGATATTTTTGATGCCTTTTGTATTGATGAAGATGTACTGTGTGATGGAGTAGAGCTTGCAAGGTTTAACTTAGCAATGTTAGTGGTGATTGTTTTGTCTTGATAAATTTTAGTTAAATTCAAAATTTGACGCACAAGATGAATTTTGCTATTCATGAATTTGTCAATAATAATAAGATTTTTTTGCATTGAATGTAATATATCGTAAAGTTGAACCTTGTTAACAATATTTCCATAAGATGGGTGTGAGGTATCGTGTGCATTTTTACCGAATGATTCAACAATTTTTTTAATACCATCGTGAGATTTACGAATTTCTGCTACAAGAGATTTGTTTATTGTTCTTTCGGACGTTAATTGCTGCCTAAGGCTTTCAAGCTCACGAATAGATTGTGTAGAATTAAAAAACATAAATGCTGACAACAACGCCACACCACATACAAACAATAAAAACACACACATAATGTATGTTGGAATGTACAATGCATAAGATTTATAAGCTATACATATAGCCCCCCTATTTTTTTTAGCACCTTGCATAAAGCGACAGTTTAACTTAATTAATAAAAACAACTTGAGTTTCCCCATATTATATATGATAAACATACAAACCGTATGAATTGTCAAGCAATTTTATGATTTCATCTCCACAACAAAAGAACAGCGGACGAAGCTATGAAAAACAGGCCTGCATACACCTTGCGCAACAAGGTCATAACATTATTTATCAGAATTTTACCATCAACACAATAGACTTCAAAGGAGAAATTGATATAATATCACAAAAAAATAATACTATTTTTGTAAATGAAGTTAAAAAAAGATCGTCCTTTGCTGAAAATTGCATTTCACAAAAACAAATAGAACGCATTTGGTTTGCATATCATTTATTTCTTGAAAAATATAAGCAATACCAAAATATATCTGCACAAATGCAACTTATATTAATTGCAAATAACAATATAGACATTTTAGACATTATATGATATTTGAATATAAAATTTACTATGAAGACACCGATGCCGGTGGGGTTGTATATTATGCAAACTATCTCAAATTTCTTGAAAGAGCAAGGACAGACCTCCTTACACAAGGAGGCATTTCACAGGTGAATATATCTAGAAGTGGTGTACTATTTGCAGTGCAACATTGCAATATCAAATATATATCATCCGCTAAACTTGAAGATACCATATCAGTAACATGTAGCGTCAATAAATTGCGTGGTGCATCAGTAGAGTTTCTACAAACTATTTGCCTGCAAAAAAAACTAATAGTTCATGCAATTGTTAATGTTGTGTGCGTAAAAACAAAGAATGGCACTTTTAAACCGACTGCAATTCCCTGTAATGTCAAAACAATCCTTGCAAAAATTTCTTGAATACTATATAATGTTAATCAAATAAGACGTTATATATTTTAAAATATTATGATTACCTTCATTGTTGCGGTGTGTATGCCATTTTTTGCTCTTTCGTATCAAAATAATAAATCATACCATACATACAACCATACATCCTCAACCACGTCAGGTTATATACCTTCGGACAAACAAGAAGAGCAGTATTCCCATCGCACACCAACGGAGGTTCTCCAGTTAACATCATATCGCCATGATAGAGTAAATCAAGCACAAAACAATGATATACAATATTCAGAGCATACATACCACCCACAAGAATCACAATTTTACAATGACCCACAATATAACCCACAAACAGGGTCATACGAAGGTGTTGCGTCTCAATATTCAGGCAATTCAGTACCACAAGATGCACACTACGGAAATCAACACATACAACAACACCAAATGCACACGCCAAAATTTATAAACTCACCATTTCATGGAAAATCAAATAGAAGTGAGCTCTTTAATTTTCATAAATACTACGCAATGCATTTAGCATTACACACAAATGCAAGTTACAATTTTTCCAGCAAAACTGAATTATTTCAATCAATTATACAATCCGGATTAGACAAAAGTGGAATTGTAGGGTTTTATGTCGGCAACAGGCTGGGAATTATACCATTTATAAGGTTTGAATATGGTGCAATGTGGCAGTTGCTATCATTCAAAAATACAGCAGTAGGAGGTGGCTTTACAGATGTTAATCAACACAATATTGGGTTAAGTATGCGTACATTTGCCGATTTACCACTGTCTAGAAGATTATTCCTTTCAGCTGGATTAGAAGGAAACTTAGGATTCTTAAACCATATTATAGCTGGTGACCAATATTTTACTTTTGGACCATCTTACGCCCTTTTGTTTGGTGCAACAATGCAAATTTCACGGTCAAGAGCAGTATACATTGCAATACGCAATGGTCAAATACCACAAACAAATTACTCCGTTTTAAACGGTACAAGAGCCGCAAATTTCAAATCTACCTCTATTATGTTAGGTTTAAAAGTAATTTCCATGTAATTTACACCAGCATTTTTATTGACAAAGTATCATCGCATTATATGGTTTAGTAAAATATTTGCAATCAATGTAATGTCCCCCAATTTGAACTTATTTCCCGATCTCAATGAGTTGTTTGAAAAAATAAGATACAATAGAAAAAGAGCTCAAAGAATGGGAGAGTCGGTTGCAACACAATTAATATGCGATTTGAATGCAATGTCTGAGTTTGTTAACAAAGTAGACTACAACAAGAAACACGAAGTTGTAAAAAAAGCCGTAGATTTTGAAAATGAACTGTCATTTGAAGAAAGGCTTAATTTAATACCAAAAATTGATCCAAATGTAGTAGCAGGTTATAATTTACTAGAAGAGTTGGTTAGATTTAAACTGAAGAACACATTAGATGAACGAATGACTGGCGGTGGACTGTGGAATAAATTTTACAAAGAGTACGAAAAAGAATTATATGAGATAAATGTAGACATTGATGATGCAAATATAGAAAATGATGTTTGGTATTTATTATTTTATAACACCGAAACAATAGGAGGTAAAAAAATCATCTCTAAACATCGTAATATTGATTTCCACGAAATTCCACACCACAAGCCTTTTGAACAGTACTGTGAAGGCGAATGGGCAAGTCAATATGAAGAATATCAGCTTTCAGTTAAAATACTTGAAGAAATGTATAGTATTATAGAACAATTACCACAAAAAGTTTCCAATCAAGAATGAAAAAAGTATTTATAATTTCTGGTGAGAAGTCTGGAGATTTAATCGCAAATAATGTTATTCAGCAAATACAAAAACAACACCCAAATGCAATTATTAAAGGCATTGGAGGGGAAAGTTTTTCGCAAAATGGACTGCAATCACTTTTCGACCAAAAAGAACTTTCCATAATGGGCTTTACGGAAGTAATCCCTAAATTAAAAAGAATGTTTCAGCTTATTTCTTTAACGAAAAAAGAAATTTATTCATTTAAGCCAGAACATATTATTACAGTAGACTCCCCTGGCTTTAATTTTCAAGTCATCAAATCCATTCAACATGCAAGGTTGTCAAAAAAAGAAATACAAAATATTTTCCTCAACTACACTCCTAAAAAAACAAAAAAAGACCCCGTCAAAATTATACGCTTCCTACACAAAGTATACAACAAAACGGCACACCACATAAGTCGGTTCACCAAAAAATATAAAACATTAACTATTATTCTTAGAAAATTCTCATCTATTGCCAACTTTGGGAAAAAAGTATTTTTATTGCTAAACAATAAATACACGAGTCGCTTTTTTAAGGTATTGGGTAAATTGTTATATTTTTTTTCACACAGCCACATTGTGCAGGGAATTTTTCTCATACTATTCAAAGAAGTTATTGCACTAATCATAATTATTCAAGCATTGATAATGTACTTAAGCACTTATCGCTACCTTCGCCTTCCATGGATTATAGTAAAAAAGATTTATACTAAAATTACACAAAAAAACGAAGCAGAAAAAGATTTATCGCAATATTTTCAAAAAATTATACATTCAAAACTCAGCGCAAAAAATACAATATATTGCAATATAATAAACATTATCGAAGAACTGCCAAAGTTTTGCAAAATATCTATTATTACAAATTTACAAAATACCATTCAGCAAATGCATAAAAAATTTAAACTATCCGTGTATTCCAACGCTTTCTTATGCAAAACACACCATATTGTCGCACCTTCTGTCTGGGCTTACAAAAAACACAGAGCAAAAAAAGTTGCCAAACTTTATAACACACTCTTTTGCATTCTTCCGTTCGAACCTCCATACTTTGAAAAATACAACTTAAAAACTATTTTTATAGGATACCCACCCTACTTTAGAATGCAACGTATCATCAAAGAGCAGGCAAAGCTACAGCAAGGCCCAGCCACAAAACATGCTACTACGACAATTTGCATCACACTTGGCAGTAGGCTTTCAGAACTTAAACATCATATTCCAATAATCAAAAATACGATAAAGAATTTAAATAATACATTTCCACAAAAGTTACAATTTTGTTTTATATCCCTTTCTCATACAAACAATACCATACTAAAGGAATTTTCAGAGTTTAACAATACGTACATCGCAGGTGAAAAAGAAAAGTGGAATGAAATTGCATCATCTAAATTTATAATTGCAAAATCAGGCACAAATGTAATGGAGTTCGCACTCCTTGGCATCCCTTCAATTGTTTATTATAAAGCAAACTTTCTTACAGCATGTATTATTAAAATATTAATCTACAACAAAATAGGTACATTATTAAACTTTACTGCAGGTAAGTTTATTCTTCCAGAATTTATTCAAGAAAATACAACAAATATTCACAAAAAAGCAATTGAGTGGATTAAAACCGATGACACATTAAACAATGCAAAGGAGCAAATGGAAAAAGAACTTGAAAAATTCAAATCTTCACAAAAGCCTGAGGAAGTTGTTTTAAATAATTTATGACATACATCTTAATAAGACTTATGTTGTTATCTGTTATTGCCACTATATCAATAGCAAATGATGACAAATGCATAAAAGTTATCCCCATTCAATCGTGGAAAGAGGTATCAGGTATACCTTCAGCATTTGAAACACCACCCATTGTAGAAATGACAATAAAATATACAAACTCTAATAGTGGGCAATCAAAAAGGAAAATATCAGTAAAAAAAATTATAGAATACAAAGGTCGTATTTATATTAAAGCATATGATTTTCCTCACAAAGAAGATAGAACATTTAGGCTGGATAGAATTGAAGGAATACAAATGACGGACGGACAGCCTTTTATACTTCCATACAAAGTGAATAACAATGTATGTTTTAAATAATTTTTACCCCTATTATGCAATTTAATATTGACCCAGTAATTTTTTATATTGCAGGCTTTCCTATCCTACGATGGTACTCCGTTGCTTACATTCTTGGCTTTGTGTGTGCTTATCTTTTATTTAAAAAACATAATGACTTCCTCACGCACACAAAAATGGAATCAATGTTTAATTACGCATTTATGGGTGTAATTTTTGGTGGAAGGTTTGGCTATGTTTTATTTTATAATTTTGGTTATTATCTGTCGCATCCATTGCAAACTTTTGCATTTTGGCAAGGTGGAATGTCCTTTCATGGTGGACTTTTAGGGGTGATTATAGGGCTTTATATTTTTTGTAAAAAAAATAATGTATCTGTTGCACAAATTGCCGATATTGGACCAATGTGTGTTACACCAGGGTTGTTTTTTGGTAGAATTGCGAATTTTATTAATGGAGAGCTATGGGGAGCAGAGACAGACTTACCGATAGGTGTTGTCTTTGCCCAAAGTGGCACAATGGTGCCTCGCCATCCAACACAGCTATACGAAGCCTTACTGGAAGGTCTTGTGCTTTTTATTATTACATTTTTTATGTACAGAAGGCAAAAACATCACGATGGTAAAACATGTGCATGGTTTTTAATACTGTATGGGTCTTTTAGATTTATAATCGAATTTGTTCGCCAACCCGATATACAACTTGGATACATTTTATTTAATACACTCACAATGGGTCATGTATTATGTTCAGTGATGATAATTTGTGGATTGATTATTTTATTTCGTAAAAAACTTTTCAAGCAAATCGCTTAGAATCAGCTTCGTAACTTCCTAAGTCTTTAATGGCATATGAAATACTATTCAGCTTTTTTAATGCTTGCTTTATATGACCATCTTTGTTTGCCCCTTCAAAGGTTAAAAAAAATTGTGCAATTTCCGATTGCATCCCACCCTGTATATAACTTTCAATCTTTAATAAATTAATATTGTATTCAGCAAAACATCCCAATGCCTCGTAAATACCTCCGGTTTTATTAGTGACCGTTAATAGTATAGATGTAAGAGGGTTTACAAGGCTATTTTTTGAAGACTCCTTACCTACGGCAATAAATGTTGTATAATTTTCATTAGAATTCTGAATATTCTTTTCAAGAAGGTTGAGTTTGTAGTAATCACCAGCAACTTGCGAACACACAACGGCATTTTTAAATGTTTGTTTTTTTGCTAAATTTTCCGCAGCAATTGCAGTATTAAGTGCATTCTGCTGAACAACATTCATTTGCACAAGAAACTTTGAGCATTGCATCAAGGCTTGTGGGTGAGATTCAACGACATCAATATCTGATATATCCTCTGTTAATCCATATAAATTATGCGATATTTTGATAATTTTCTCACGCACAATAAGAAGATCCATTGTTGGCAGAATGTTATGAATTTCCGCAACCCTTCCTGCGGTTGAATTTTCAATTGGAATCACTGCATAGTGAACAGTGCCGACTTCTACCGCGGTAATTGCCTCAATAAATGTATTGTACGGTAAATGTTGTGCATATGAAAACATTAATGTCGAGGCTTCATGCGAAAACGACCCAACTCTACCACAATAAGAAACTTTTAACACAAATACAGTTATATTTATATTGATTTTTTAAAATTAAGATTGCTCTTTGAAAAAAAAGCAACAATAAAATGATGTTCACCCAAAGGAGCACACTTCTGAAAAAAAGGTACAGAAGGGCAAAGATATTTCAATTTACATCAATTTTTACAGTTTTGCTTTGTGTGCTTATTTTAACAACATTCCTACTATCAATTGCAAAGTCAGCAGTAATGCCATTACGCTCCGTTGAGGTATATCTCGACAACAACGCCCGTATATTTATTCAAGAAAAATTACAGCACAAAAATATTTATCACTATTTTCCACGATCACTGAAGTATCAACTACATGGTAATGATTCTGGGTGGACACCCGTCAAGTATGATTTGAAAAAATACCACATTACAGGAGTTATTAAAAACCCGACACTAACAAAAGATTTCAATAAAATACATAGATATTTTATTGATAAACAGAATATTCGTACAGTGTTTAACTGGAAGTTTTTCACCAATGGCAACTCTATTTATCCGGAAATTGCCGGCGTGAAGTCTGCACTTGCTGGCTCCCTTCTTGTATTAATTGTATTTGTTTGCTTCACAATACCTATAGGAATTTTGGTAGGACTGTATATATCAGAGTTCCTTCCGCAGGGCAAAAGAAAAAGTATATTTCAAATAAATATTCAAAATCTCGCATCTATTCCTTCCATTATATATGGTATAATAGTGTTAAATATATTCATTAATACTTTTGGCTTTATGCGGTCTTCAGCCCTTGTAGGTGGCATTGCCCTTTCTTTGTTAATACTGCCAATGATTGTCATGATAACATACAACTCTGCTTCTATGGTTCCACAGGGGTATAAAGACTCCTCCCTTGCCCTTGGTGTAAGTAATGTGCAAACCGTTTTCCTCACAACACTACCACTTGCAATGCCACGAATTATAACGGGCATTCTACTTGCAATTGCAAGAGCCGCCGGCGAAACTGCTCCCCTGTTGATGGTTGGACTTGCTTTCTTTTCTACATCCGTACCATCGTCAATTACAAACGACGCCGCAACAACTCTACCACTACAAATATTCCTTTGGTCGGGCAATCCACAAGAATCCTTTATTGAGCACGCATCTGCAGCAATTTTAGTCTTTATATTGTTTCTAACAACAATTAATCTCTTCGTGTACTTCATTAGAAGTAAATTAAACAAAGTTTAGTGCAATTTTATCTTATTGTAATGCACTACAGTACCGCAGTGTTGGGCAGTAAAGTTGACTTTTACCAATGTAATAGCCTGCCATTTTGTGTATATCTATACCGTAATCATAAATGCTTTAGTTAATATCTACGATCAAAATTAACATATACTATAAAAAATAATAGAAATAGTTGACATGCTCAAAATATTCCTTTCTTTCTAAGAAAATATTTTTAAAAATATGTTTGGTGGCATTGCATCTGGTCTTGGGAAAATTTTTCAAGGTCTATCTTCAAAAAAAACACTTACACAAAACGACATTCTTCAAGCAACGGAGGAAATTAAGGTAGCTCTAATTGGTGCAGACGTAACTCCATCCGTTGCAAATAAACTCGTTTTAGATATAAAAGAGGACTTGCTTGGAAAAGAACTTCCACAAAACCTTTCACCCGCAGATGCCATTGCTTCAATCGTTCAGCAAAGACTAATGAATATTCTTGGAAAAGAATTTAAAGGTATAAAACTTAACGACTCTTTTCAAGTTATTCTGCTTGCAGGCCCGTATGGCTCAGGGAAAACAACAACATCAGTGAAGCTTGCAAAACATTTATCAACGAAACACAAAATCAAGACATGCGTTGCATCTACAGATACACAACGCCCCGCAGCCGCACAGCAACTTGCAACATTTGCACACAGCAATGGTGTTGAGTGCGTAAAATACCCAGAAGGACTTACACCAACAAAGCTTGTTGAGTATTCAATAATGACTGCACAGAAACAAGGGTGTAATTTGATTATCCTTGATACCGCCGGCGTAGATACAGACCAAGAGTACACAGAATTGCGAAAAGTTTATACCGCCTCCCATGCTAGCGAGAGCATACTTGTACTTGACTCCATGGTCGGTAAACAATCAATTGCAATTGCAAATAAATTCCAAAAATTTATTCCATGTACCGGTGTTATTCTAACTAAATCGGAAGGTGACACTCGTGGAGGTGTTGCAATTAACATTCGCCATGAAACGGACATGCAAATACAGTACCTTGGAACAGGTGAAGATGGCGATGCAATTGAAGAGTTTCATCCCGATCGCATTTCCTCAAGGTTGCTTGACCGCGGAGATATTGATACAATAGTAGAGAAAGCATACGAGGAAATGGGTGAAAAAAAACTCAATTCTATGAAAGGGCGTATTGTTTCTGGAAAAATGACTTTTGACGATTATCTAACTCAAATTAAATCAATAGCAAAAATGGGTGGTATTTCAAAGGCAATGTCTTTTCTGCCTGGTGCCGGACAAATGAACGATATATCACAAATAGCAAAAAATATAGATTTCAAAAAACAAGAGGCAATAATTCTCTCTATGACAAAAAAGGAACGCAAATGCCCCGATCTTCTTGAAAAATCCTCCTCAAGAAGGGTGCGTGTGTCTAAAGGTTCAGGATCTACACTATCCGATGTAAAAAAATTACTAAATCAACTGCAAAAAATGCAAGATATGGCAAAAGTTATGGCAAAAATGGAAGGTAACGGCATTTCAATGGATGACCTTAAAAATTTCGATGTTAACAAACTAAAAGGCTTAATGGGGAAATAATATTATTGCACTGCAAGCAATATAGTTAAAATTCCTTGGCTTTCAAGCCTCAAATCAATAATACCGTAGGTATTCCACCATACATTGGAATTTATCCAGAAGGTTTGTGACTTTATTAATATAAAATTACCTCCTTATAGCAATTGCGTTGGCATGTTCAAACAGCCCCTCCTGCTCCGACATTATTTGCACGGCGTTGGAAATGTTTTGAAATCCATCATACGAGACTTCCTGAAATGTAACAAACTTACCAAATGCCTCAACACTTAAACCAGAAAAAGACTTTGCAAACCCACTAGTTGGCAAGGTGTGGTTTGTTCCGCTGGCATAGTCACCAATTGATTCTGCTGAGTATTTACCAAGAAACACTGAACCTGCGTTGACAATGTTTTCCGCAAACCTTTGGTATTCTTGCATATTTAGAATTAAATGCTCTGGAGCATATTCATTGATAAGCGGTATAGCATTGTTTAAATTGTCTGCTATAATTGTGTAATAATTTTTTATTGATCGTTCAATAATTAAATGTCTTGGTGCTTTTGTAATTCGTGCAATAATTTCACGGTTTACTTCTTCAATGGTTTTTTGAGCATTGCAAATGACAATAGCAGAAGATGTTGGGTCATGTTCTAGTTGTGAAAGTGCATCGCTTGCAACGGCTTTTGTACATGATTTATCATCGCAAACAATCATCACTTCGCTTGGTCCCGCTGGCATATCAATGGCAACGGTATTTTGCACCATTTGCTTTGCTCCATCAACAAATTTATTTCCTGGGCCAAATATTTTATACACCTTTGGAATGGATTTCGTTCCATAAGCTAGTGCAAAAATAGCCTGTGCTCCACCAACTTTTAGAATGTTTTTGATACCACAAAGTTTAGCTGTAAACAAAATTGCAGGGTGAATTGTCCCATCTTTTTGCGGAGGCGTTGCAAGTGTAATATCTTTGCATCCAGCAATTTGTGCGGGAATTGCCGTCATTAAAACGGTAGAAAACAATGGAGCTGATCCAGCGGGCACATAAAGACCAACCTTTTCAATCGGAGTAAACTTCCTCCAACAAAAAACGCCATCGGTAGTTTCAATTTTTGATTGATTTTGCAAATAATCATATTGTGATTTATGAAACTTGTGTATGTTGTTATATGCAATGGTAATTGCACTTTCTAACTCTTCATCAATTTGTGCGTTGTTTATTTCTTCTGGAGTAGCAAATAAACTCGTAAGCTCAACGCCATCAAATTTTTTAGTGTAATGCAAAAGTGCATCATCGCCAGTATTTCTTACATCTCCTTCAATCTGGTGAAGACTTTCCAATAATGTGGTGTCTTTGGCGAATTTCCCACGCTCTGAAAGTAAGAAATCTGCCTCATGCAAGGAAAGCGTACCATTTATTTCCATTTTATACTTTAAATAACTTTATCCACAGACATTATTAATATAGAAGTTGCCCCTGATTTTTTAAGTTCTACATGGACATTCCAAAAGTCATCTTCCCTGCACATAACATGCACTGCCTTCATGCCTTCTTGTGCAAGGTTCATTACTGTGGGAGACTCCACAAAATCAATTATATTCATAATTTTTTGTAAATTCTCTTCTTTGCAGTTAAACATAATGTACTTCATATTTTTTGCGGAAGTAGAATCTTCAATGGATTCAATTATCCGCTGGTATGTTTTATTTGTAGTATCAAAATTTTTATGACCAATTAAAATTGCCGTACTTTCAAGAATTGTCTCACCTTCTATAAGGTCGTTTTCTTTTAAAGTCATTCCAGAAGAAACTAAATCGCAAATAGCATCTGCAATTCCAAGCTTTGGCGCAATTTCCACCGAGCCTTTGAGGTTGATAGTTACTAGGGGAAAATTAAAATTACTACTTGCTTTATCCCAATAATCACTTAATGTGTAGTAATAAGAAGTAGCCACTTTTTTACCTTTTAAATCCTCTATTGACAGTTTTTTATTTCCAGCAAGAGACAATTTACATTTTCCAAATGGTAGTTCTTTTAAAATTTTTGAACTATTTTCTATAAAATTTGCTACTTTTCCAGAAAGATTTGACGCATTGTGATAATTGTCCTCACACACATCTTCCCACCAAGTATTTTTACCAACAATTCCCAGTTCACAACCATTTTCCGATGCAACCACCGTTGGAATGTCGTCGTCTCGAAGTAAAATAAGGTCGAAATCGGCGTTTTCACAAGGCATTACAAAGCCCGTGGAATCTTTCGTAAAACGAAAACCTGCGTTTTTAAACATAAGGATTGTATCTTCGTGTAGCCTGCCTTTTTTTTGAATTGCAATTTTTATTCTGTCCATTTTTTATATAAATGTTACTTAAGGGGTTGTGCAATGTGAAATGAAAATCAAGGAAAAATCAAAATTGTTATACAAATAACAACAATGTTAGTACAAAAATGTTAAAGATTTTCATCTCACACTTGTTATTTAGGAAAATATTCTTGACATTGCCAACGGTGTTTACTTTTGTTGTCTTTAGTTTTTATTAACATTATTAATGTTTAAAACATTCAAAGAGTTTAAAAAGAAGGTTACTAATAAACCAAGCTGCCTTGTGGAAATTATCGAACAGTATAACGATGATATTTCTAAAAGCAACCTCAATGCTTTCATCACTCCAACACCTGAATTAGCAATTACACAGGCAAAAAAAATTGCCGAAAGAATGACAAAGGGCAACGCATCCGCTTTATGCGGGCTACCAATTGCAGTAAAAGATAACTTCTGCACACAAGGCGTACGAACAACGATGGGCTCTAAAATGTTAGAAAATTTTGTTCCCGCTTATGATTCTACCATTACAGAAAGACTTTGGATAAACGATGGCATTATGCTGGGAAAAACAAATATGGATGAATTTGCTATGGGATCTTCTGGAAAGCATTCATATTTTGGCTCAACCATCAGTCCATTAAAAATGATAAACTCCAGTGAGAACCTTATACCGGGTGGGTCTTCATCTGGCTCCGCTGCTGCGGTTGCTGGTGGTCTTGCCCTTGCATCAATAGGTTCCGATACCGGTGGCTCCGTTCGTCAACCTGCTGCATTGTGCGGTCTTGTTGGGTTTAAACCTTCCTACGGCAGGTGTTCTAGATTTGGCATGATAGCATACGCTAGCTCCCTTGACCAAGCTGGATTTATAACAAAGTGCGTTGAAGACTCTGCTCTTTTGTTTTCTTTAACACAAGGTGTTGATGGCAAAGATGCAACGCTCAATAATTTACAAAGCGAAGATTTTCTTAATATACCATCAAATGTGCGCGGGAAGGTTGTGGGCATTCCAAAGGAGTTTATGATGGATGAAATTGACCCTGCCATTATAAACGCGTGGGAAGAAGCAAAAAGAGTTTTAGAAAGTGGTGGTGCAACAGTAAAAGAGGTAAGCCTTGCACATGCTATGGAATCTATTAAGGTGTATTATTTTATTTCAACGGCAGAAGCTTCTTCAAACCTTGCAAGATACGATGGCGTTAAATATGGACATAGAACACAAAAGGAATGTCAAAATATTCAAGAAATGATTTCATATTCCCGTGCAGAAGGTTTTGGAACGGAGGTGCAAAAGCGTATATTAATTGGCACAAGAAACCTTTTAAGCGACTCTTACAAGGAAAATTATGAAAAAATTTTAAAGTTACGCAATGCAATTAAGTGTGAATTTGCGGAAGTGTTTACATCATGCGATGTACTCCTGTGCCCTACAACTCCAAATTTAACACCAACGTTCAACACTCGCCAGACAGACCTTCAAGAATATATTAATGATATTCTTACTGTACCAGTAAATATTGCAGGCTTACCTGCGATATCCATTCCATTTGGAAGTGCATCTTGCGGTAGGCCAATTGGTATGCAATTAATTACTAAAGAGTTTTGCGAGAACACACTGTTTAATGTTGCTTCATTTTTGGAGTCCAATATTAATTAATTAGACCAAGAAGTCTTTTAGCACAAATCATAAATCATGCTTTTGAATTACTTTATTATACAATAACAATGTTCGTATATGATAATATACCATACTTTGATACCAAGATATGGTATATTGTTTCTTGACATAATAAATTAATCATCTATATAATTTTACCGCAACTAAATACAGTTATGTCTAAGGAAAAAGTAGTGCTAGCATACTCTGGTGGTCTTGATACATCGGTAATTTTAAAATGGCTTATTGAGGAAAAAAACTGTGAAGTGTATACTTTTACAGCTGATTTAGGACAAGGCGAAGACAATATGCAAGAAGTTAAAACAAAAGCAATACAAACAGGAGCAAAGGAAGCCTTTGTAATGGATTTGCGTGAAGAATTTACAAAAGACTATATATTCCCAATGTTCCATGCAAATGCATTGTATGAAGGTAAGTATCTTCTTGGCACATGTATTGCCCGCCCATTAATTGCTAAAAAACAAATTGAAATTGCTAAAAAAGTTGGAGCAACTACGGTGTCTCACGGTGCAACTGGCAAAGGAAACGATCAAATCCGCTTTGAAATTGGATATTACACAAATATGCCAGAAGTAAAGGTAATTGCACCTTGGAGGGAATGGACTTTAAAGTCCCGTACACATATGTTAGAATTTGCACGACAACATAATATCGACATTCCACATGGAAAAGAAAAAGAGCCACCTTATTCAATGGATGCAAACCTTTTACATCTTTCAATTGAAGGAAAGGCATTAGAAGATACTTGGGCGTCGGCAAATAAAGATACATACATTCGTGTGCGTCATTTGGATGAAACTACAGACCACATTGAAACAATTGAAATGGAATTTAAAAATGGAGACCCCATCGCCATCAATGGTAAAAATATGTCTCCTGCAAGCCTTCTCGCACTGTTAAATGAAATAGGTGGAAAACACGGCGTTGGAAGAATTGACATTGTGGAGAATCGCTTTATTGGTATGAAGTCTCGTGGTATTTATGAAACACCAGGTGGTACAATATTGCTACATGCTCGCAAAGCCATTGAATCTATTACTCTAGATAGTGGTACTATGCACTTGAAAGATGAATTAATGCCAAAATATGCAAAATTAATTTATAATGGTTTTTGGTTCTCTGGTGAAAGGCAGATGTTACAATCAGCAATTGATTTACCACAAAATCTTGTTAATGGAACAGTAAGGTTGTCACTCTTTAAAGGAAATATTTTAATTGAAGGCTGTAAGTCTCCAAATAGTCTTTTCAACAAAGATATTGTCACATTCGAAGAAGATGATGTTTATAACCAGAAAGATGCCGAAGGGTTTATTAAACTGAATGCGTTAAGGTTTAGGCTAAAAAGTTTGTCAAACAATTAAGTTTCAATTAAGGAATTTGATATAATATGTGAAGAGCAAAAACTTGAAACACAAGTTGAGGTAAAAGAAGGCAGTATAGATTTAGTCCTTGATGTAATAGACTGTTTGGTAGGAGTTGCTCCGTTATTAACCAATGCACTAAATAAACCAAAAACAACAAAACAGAAGGAGGCATCAGATTGTTTAGACAAGGCTACCAAAAATCCAAATGGTAATTATTTTTACTCCTGCTATATAAATGAGATAAAAATTACCCCTCAAGCAATGCCAGCTAAACAAATATTGCATGGCGTGGAATATAAGGTAAGATACCACGATTTAGAAGAAAAAATCAAAACACACTACGATGAAAATAATAATTCTGCTGAAATAGAGCATATTGAAAAAATTAAAGCTTTGATTGAAATCACTAGAGGTGAACTATCTGGGCAGCGTTTTCCAGTTGAAACAACATCACAATATATAGATAGAGAGGCAACATATATAACCTCTTTTGAATATAGTAGCGTTGGTAATAAAGTGTGTATGAGGCTCTTCCCACATATCCCCGCAAAAAGTACTAATTTAACCGTATAGCACATAAAGCTCCTGCGTCAAAACCTACCCAAAAACCAACCACAAGAAACCCTCACTATTACTTGATTTTTAAAGACAATATATTATACTCAATATACTAATGGTTGTTGAGTAGGATTAATTATGAAAACTAAAATACAACTTTATATAATTATTTTTTAATAAGTGCACATAATATCTCATCGAATTAACACAATAAAAGATCTATATAATGTTGACTATTCACATGGAATAGAGATTGATATTCGCTATCATAATAATAGTTGGCATTGACATCTAAAAACATACACTGTTTAGCTTAAAAAATAGTAATTTTAGACTCAGAAAAATCATTGTAATTGATTTAGAGTATCGCTTGGTTTTGCGATTGAATCGTGCTAAATAATTGCGAATTAATGAGTTTTTAGATTCAATTAAACTTGTTTCTGATTTGCCAATAAAATGAGTTTTTGAAATGCTGATTTTACGATAAACTTTCCATCCGTCGGTGCATAAAACCCTTATTTGATAAGCTTTCTTGAGCCTTTTAGCCATTCGCAAATATGTTGAAAATCCACGATTGCCTATCTCAAAATCAACAATTTTATTCCGATTTCGGTCAACTGCAATCCAAATCCAGATTCTACGGCATTTTTTTTTACAATATGTCATGATTTCATCAATCTCCAAAACTTCAATTGCTCTAGTATCTTCAACGATTTCTGGTAATTTTATTGCCTCATTTTTAATCCATTTAGAGACGGTTTGATATGGAACTTTTAGAAATATTTTTAGATATTTCTCAGTCCAACATTTTCTAAGTACATAACTACCGATAAAGCCTTGATTTTATTGGAATATTTATATCTTTTATCGCCTAATATTTGATAAGATTTACAATTTTTACACTTAAATTTTTGTAAACCACGAGCAAATCCTGCCTTTACAAGATTTTTTGAGTTACATTTTTTACAATTTTCTATATAATTAAACTTAGATTAAGCTCAATTAACAGTGTATGTTTTTAGATGTCAATGCCTGTTTTTAATGAACGATTTTAACTGGTTTTTCATTTTGTGTATTCATAATAACATTCATCTACTTGAATGATAAAATTATCTTCATCGAGAACTTTTTCCACATGTTCATCGTAGGGGTCGAGTACTAAAGTAAATAAATTATTATGTTGAAAAAATTTGTATCTTTCAATATACACTGTTTCTCTCATGATAGATAGTATAGCTTCATCATCACAAAGAAACTGACTTACTTTACTGAATTGCATCACAAATAGAGAGTTATCTAATTCGTTTAACATATGCAATGTTAGATTGCCATCAAAGATAGAATTTTCAAAAGTGACTTTTTGAATAACTCTATCTCCAATTGGAGTATACTTAAAATTCTTCAATATTATCAATTTTTATCATTTCGGTTTTTAAAAAGTTCTAAATCAAATTTATCTTTGTTTTTTACAGGTCTTCCTTTTTGTCTGTTTGGTTTCCCTTTAGGATGAAATAGATTTGGTTCATAATCATGAATGTGAGAGTGTAAATTCCAATATACACTGGATATTGTTTTTATTTATATTATCTATGTAGCACCGTATTGTATCTAATACTTTATTAGAATATTGCTGATAATCTCTATTATCACAATAAGACAGATATAGGTCTGATAAATCTAGAATATACTCCTCAAGATCATCATAGTTCTTTTTTTCCAATGCATCACATCCTAAAATATATATTCCATTGTCAATACACATCTTACAAAAAATTAATGCGTCATTAATATCTATAGTGATTAGTTTATCACTTTCTATCAACTTTCGAATATCTTCAATATGAAGTGAGTTAATATCCAAAGGTTGAAAATCTTCTTTTGTTCTCATCATACTTATTCTTTCCAGTTTGGTTTTAATTTGTTTTTTATTTGTACAATAGTACCGTCCTTGTCATTCACTATTACATAATAGACACAACCATCTAAAAATACTAGTGTAAGTAAAATAACTATACTACTTATTATTCTGTTCATTTTTCCACTTATTAAATTGTTGCTCAAATTCTGCTTTGTTATACCCAGTTTCTTGCCTTACATCTTTTATCCCAGAAGATATTCCTATATCTTCGAAGGAATCTTTGATTCCTCCATCAGCGTTCCATAGATATGGTTGGTATTGTCCTGTATCTTGATTTCTAGTAATTTGAGTCACAAATGTTTTTCTGTTTTTAATTAGACTGATATTCATGTTAATCGCCAGTTATGAAATATGAAACAAGACCAATTGGCGCTAAAATTGGAAGTAGTATAACATACAAAACTTTATGTTCATCAAAAAATGTGTTTACTGTGTGTTTATTGCAGTAATGTTTTGGATTTTGAAAATACTGATTCCACCGAGCAAGGCATATATTTTGTTTTACTTTATCATTAGAAAACGATTGATAACACCCAGATAATGCTTCTTGCTGACATTTAAAAGACTCTTCTTGAGTAAGTTTTGTCGTACACCCAGTACTAATCAAACTAATTATCAGCATTATTTTTAGAATTTTCATTTTGTTTATTAAAAAAGTTATTTCTAATCGCCAGTTATTAAATAAGCTATAGGAGCAACGATTATTAAAATAGGCAATGACAATACCAGTAATACTGGATGTTTATCATAAAATTCATTCATCGTTTCTCTTTTACACCATTGACGTGGATCTTTTATTTCAATATATTCTAAATGCTTCTTACATTCTAATGAATCTCTATTCTTACACTCTGTGGAATTACCAAACTCATAATCAACACATTTATTATACTCCACCGGCGTTCTTACGCACCCGCTCAATAATATACTGAATATTAGTATATTACTTACCACTCTTTGTTTCATTTTGTACATCATTATTTGAATTATTAAAATAATCTATAACATTATTAACAGGCTTACCAATTAATCCATAAGTGTTAACAATGTAAGCTGGAAGAATCGTTCCTTGGTTTGTTATAGGTGTTGGAGTATTTGGATATTTTTGTTCTAAATAACTTGCAAGTTTATCATGAGTTAGAGCTGTATCTGAAATAAATGGAAGTATCACTTGTGATGCCTTGGTAACCACACCGCCTTCATTGAGTGGGTCAGGTTTTGGTACTGTTTGACCAACCTTAGAAGAATCTATGGGATAATTAGCTATTCCAATATTGTTTGAATCTGAATTTTCAACTGCCTTTCCGCCTCTTTCCTTATACACAGCATCACCTTTCCATAGAGTAAATTTTTGTTCACTGCCTCGGTAGTCTTCGATAATTCTATTAACACCCATGGGTGTATATTGATAAGCTCCAGCAATAGCCGTTTTTGTATTCCCACCCAGATTCCCATAAGCATCCTTAATCCCAGCTCTACCTTTTTTCGTAAACATAGCAGTAGGAACGCTCATCCCACCCTCAAAGTCAGCGTTTGTCATGTTTTGTCTTTAATTCTACCTGCTTCTTTTAGTTCTTTTTTGTCTATTATGCTTTGCAACTTCTTGCGAATAGAAATTTGTTCTTTGGTGTTATAATTGCTTCTTCTCCAAAATTTCTGTCTAAATTTTTCCCATGATGAGTCTTCTTTTAAAATTTTACCATTACGATCTCTATCTTTTACATATCCAATTGTCATCAACTCTTTTAATTGTTCTGGGGTGCATAATGTTGGGTTTTTCTTGCACCATCGAGTGCAATGAGTATAACAATCACATAATGGGTGCTCAGGTGTTGCATAACAATCAATAATATTTCCTTTTGGTGGTGCGGTATAACACCCAAATAATAATACACTAATCGCTATCAATATTTTGATCATCTTGTTTATTAAATAATTGTTTCATTTTATCTACTGTCATATTAATCGGAGTACCTATCGACCCATACAGACTCTCTCCTAAATACCCTGGAATTGAGGTTGCCTTATTTTGTGGTAAAATTTTTCCAGTTTCAATACTATAATCATGATATTTTGTGAAAGACATAAACCCTGGAATTGTATGCCATAAGAATTGAAATACTGGATTGTTATCATATGGTGATATAAACTTACCAAGTTTTGAGAAGAACATTGGGTTAATTGGTGTATCAGATAAGCGACCACCCTCCATGATTTCATAATACTTACCATCTAAACCTGGTCCAAAATCCTTCCCCGTTTCAGAAGGTTCTGATTTACTAAATAACCCAGGCAATAAATTGGGAGCTGGAGCATCACCATTCTTCTCATCAACCATTCTACTAACCCCCATAGGTGTCATTTTATAAGCACCAGTCATAGCTGTTTTTGTATTCGCTCTAACATTCTTATAAGCGTCCTTAATCCCAGCCCTTCCTTCCTTCGTAAACAAAGCAGTAGGAACACTCATCCCACCTTCAAAGTCAGCATTTACAAACTGAGTATCAGATTTCTCGGTAAGATTCTCCGTACTACCAGAAACAGAAACCCCACTCCCACCAAGAAGATTAACCAAATTTTCTTTCTCAGTTAAATTGTTATTTATCATTTTTCACGGGAGGAATGCAAGTTTCAGGTGCGTATTTTTTACGGCACATATCACACTTTTCTGGAGGTTGATGACGACCTCCAGGTGGGCAATTTAAAAACCAAAAAAAATCAGCACATCCTTGTAACGCCCACAAACTTATTACCAATATAGCTATTCTAACTTTACTCATCTTTCTTATTAAATAAACTATCATTAAAATTGTCCAAATCTGCCTTTGACTGAAATGCAGGTTGAATAATTCCATTAGAAGCATTAATTGCTTCCCTTATATCTTGTCCTGAGTCCTTCCAGTAAGTACCACTAAAGGTATTATATCCTTTGTCTCTATCTGCAGTGTATTTTACGCCTTGATATATTTCAGTTAAAGTAATTCCTAGCAAGGCAGCACCTTGCCCATGAACGTTAGAATAAAAGCCCTGCCTTGCCTTTTGATGAGCTAGTGGGTCTGTTTTATCGTTTTTAAATGCATAGTTTCTATATTGTGGAATTTTACTAAAATTAGCAATCAACTCCTTATACCCTTTATACTCTTTTGCTATTTCTTTACGACCTTTTTTTGTAAATATAGCAGTAGGAGCAGACATCCCACCTTCAAAGTCAGTGTTTGTCATGTTTTGTCTTTAACCCTGCCAGTTTCTTTCAGTTCTTTTAATTGGGCTGGGGTGCATGAGCGTGCACTTCTTCTACACACCTTCGTACAGTCTGTTGTACACTTCCATTTACAAACTGGATGTTCCGGCGTATCATTGCAATGAATAGTTCCACCATATTTTGGAAGTGCACACCCAAATAATAATACACTAATCGCTA
The DNA here is from genome assembly GCA_905480015.1 of uncultured Rickettsiales bacterium. Lineage (GTDB taxonomy): Bacteria > Pseudomonadota > Alphaproteobacteria > Rickettsiales > Deianiraeaceae > CAJQOT01. The sequence continues at coordinate 23,126 of CAJQOT010000058.1, forward strand.
TCAATATTTTGATCATCTTTCTTATTAAATAAACTATCATTAAAATTGTCCAAATCTGCCTTTATCTATCATTATGTAAGATAAATTCCTTATAACATTGTCCTGAAGTACCGTACATATCTTGTAATTGCAATTTTTTCGCCAGCTTCTCTACGCATTGCTGATCATATATTGTACTATTCTTTTTGCAGACTAGAAATTGTGATTTGTAACCTCTGCAATATCTTGATGCATATGTACCATCTTGATATTGTGAAAATGCTTCTTTACAATAAATATTATTCTTACATTGATGGTACTGTTTTATAAGACTACATCCTGCTAAAATAAACATTAAAAGTATCGCATAATATTTTTTCATTTTCTTCTATCACTATTTTTTGCTCCTTCAATTGAATCTTTCCAATAACCTAAAGTATCAGTATTATATTTACCTCCTTTATCATCAATCGTATATTGGATACCTTTACTATTCTTATCATTAAAGCCCAATACTGAATTACCATTTACATCAACTTCTCCTTTAT
>CAJQOT010000059.1 GCA_905480015.1 uncultured Rickettsiales bacterium
TGTATTTGGTGCTAAAACCATTGCATTGGCAATTTTACCACGTGCTGTTAATACATACGATAAAACACAAGGTGAGGCTATAACTCAAACAACATCAGAGGTTCTCTCTCAGGCCTGCCCAGAGCTACTATAGAATATTTTGTACGAATTTACCTACCTCCTACCTTCTTTTAGCTCGAAATATATACTCATACTACCTTCCAGCATAAAATAGAAAATACTCACTGGATATTTTACCTTCATAGTTGCTACAAAACTTTTTTCTGTCAGTGTCATCACATTTCTGTATTGTATATATTCTATCTAATTTTTGGAAAGAGTAACTTTTTGTAAAAAAAAAGTATTTATTAATGAAAGTATAAAAACATCACTCCGGATAATCAAAACACACAAAATGCTTGACAAGGCAAAAGTGTTGTATACTAATTGAGAAAATAGTACTTTGTAATGGCAAGAGTCTTCGTCGCAGTGGTGATATTATACTTTCTATCTTTGCTGATATTTACAGTTGTAAATATTTCTCTTGTCTTTTTAAGAGCACGATCCCTATCTTTTGCAATTAAAAGTATTGTAATATTTGGTCTTTTCCCAATTTTAGTCTTCACACAAGAAGGCAGGAAAAAACTTGTTAAAGTAGTTAATTTTTAGTTTCATTTATGAATAACAACAACCCTTTTGGAAGCTCAGCTAATGTAGAGCTTAAAGCTATGCATATTATTGCATTAGCTATTTTAGTATTTATAGCGGTTGGGGTATTTGCCTCATTCAAAGTAATTGATACCCGTGAGCGTGGTATAGTAAAAATAATGGGTAAAATTAAAGAAACACCGCTATTGCCTGGTGTGAATTTTGCAATGCCATTTGTTTCACAAATTCGTGCAGTTGATGTAACAAACACACGTTATTCAATGAATAATATTAAAATTTATACAAAAGATCAGCAACGCGCAACTCTTGATATTGTCGCAAACTATCACATTAACCCCTTGAATGTTGTAAAGCTTTATAAAGACCTTGGATTTCTTGACAAAACATCCGTTGAGTTAACTCTTATGTTACCAGTTTTGAAATCAACCATTACAAATCAACTGGGTCAGTGGACAGCAGCAGAAGTTATATCAAACAAAGAAAAAATTGCGCAGCATATTTTAAATATGCTACAAAAAGAAGTTGCAAAGAAAAAATTAATTAACTTTATTAATTTTGAAATTGTTAACATCGACCTTGATAACGACTATGAGCGCGCAGTTCGTGAAAAAGTTGTCGCAGAGCAAAAAGCACAAAAGGCTTTAAACGACACCAAGCGTATTCAGGAGGAAACTCGCCAAAGGTTAATTTCTGCGGAAGGTGAAGCAAAAGCAATGAAAATTAAAGCACAAGCTTTGTCTAAAAATAGCAACCTAATTGAATATGAAAAGGTACAAGTTTCAAGAGAAAGGGTGCAAAAGTGGGATGGAACACTTCCAACTACAATGCTTTCAAACTCAAGCGATGTATTACTTAATATGAAATAAAATGTTATGGCAAAAAGATAGCTGGAATCAATTTCCCATTACACAGCAACCTCATTACTTAAATGAGGATTTACCACTAATGAACAGCATCAAGGAAAGAATAAATTCCTTCCCTGGTGTTGTTTCAAAGTCTTCAATTATTAATCTCCGTAAACATTTATCGAAAGTCCAGCATGGTGAAGCTTTCATTTTACAAGGCGGAGATTGTGCCGAATCATTTTCTGGATTTAACACCCATAACATCACAAATTATTTTCGCCTATTTTTACAAATGAACGCCGTTCTTATGGAGGGACTTAGAAAGCCTATCGTTAAGATTGGAAGAATTGCTGGTCAGTACGCAAAGCCTCGTTCATCAGATTTTGAAGAAAAAGATGGTATCACCCTACCCTCTTACCGAGGGGATATTATAAATTCTATAGAATTCACGCACGAAGCACGCCAGCCTAATCCAAATAGAATATTAGATACATACTTTTATTCCGCAGCAACTTATAACTTTATTCAAACTCTTGCACGCAGTGGCTTTGCATCGTTAAATAATCTGTCACAATGGAATGATGAATTTCTTGCATCTGCAAGTAAAAACAAAGGTTTTGAAAACATTATTAATAAAATTAACGAGCATATTGTATTTTTTCAAAGCTGTGGTCATTCGTCAAATGGCACACAAGAGATCCATCAAGCTGAATTTTTTACATCTCACGAAGCATTACTTTTACATTACGAAGAAGCATTAGTGCGTAACTACAGTGGAAATAATTACTGTCTATCAGCAGATCAACTGTGGATAGGGGAGCGTACTCGCAACATTACCAACGCACACATTGAATTCCTCCGTGGCATACAAAACCCCATTGGTATAAAGGTTGGGCCAACAACTGATGTTCAAGAATTAATTGATATTATAAAAATACTTAACCCAGACAATGAAACTGGAAAAGTTATACTTATCTCTCGCATGGGTGCAAGCAAAATAAACAATGTACTCCCACCAATTATTGAAAGTGTGCAACGCTCAAAAGTTGGGGTTATTTGGCAAGCTGACCCAATGCACGGTAACATTATTAAAACAGATAACGGATATAAAACTCGCAAAGTTGTAGATATACTATCTGAAATATCTTCATTTTTTAAAATACACAAATCACTTGGAACATATGCAGGTGGGGTACATTTGGAAATGACTGGCAACGATGTTACAGAATGTCTTGGTGGCTTTCAAAATATTATAGATACAGATTTATCAAAAAGATATCACACACATTGTGACCCACGATTAAATTCATCTCAATCTTTGCAAGTTATGTTACAAATGGTCAATGATATTTGTTAATATAAAATAGAAAAACCTTGACCATTTTCAATCAATTCTATATGAGATGATTTTTCACAGTATGAATTGCAACGGAATTTTTTGTAAAACAACAAAGTAAGAAGATTTAAGATTTCTTTTTTTTGGGAGGAGATTTTTTTGCGGGTATTTTTTTGGTTCGCTTGGGCTTAGAAAGCTTTTCTTTAATTTTTTCGCAAGCATCTTCAATGGATATATCAAATACATCTTGCATAGATTTTATACTTGCATAGATTTTATTGTGTAACACATAAGGTCCATACGGCCCTATTCCAGCCTTAACAACAAGACCATCTTCAGGGTGTTTGCCAATTGTGCGTGGAAGTTCTTCTAGCTTTTGTGCAAGTGAAATGTCTACTGTATCAGGTTCTATATTTTTTGGAATTGCTACTCTTTTTGGTTTTTTTTCTGTGGGAGATTGTATTTCAACATAAAGTCCATATGGACCTTTTTTAAGGTAGTATTTTTTAGTGTCATAATCTCCAATATGCTTTCCTTCGGAGGAAAAAGGTACAGCACCTTCTTGACCTTCACTGTCGGGGTTCGTAATATATTTACATTCTGGGTAACTTGAGCATGAAGCAAAAAGACCAAATTTACCAAGTTTTAAGCCAAGGGATCCTTCCTTACATAATGGACATTGATTCTGTAAAACTCCGTCTTCGTCAGATTTAAATACAACATGCGAAAGTTCTTCATTGAGAATTTTGACAACATCTTCATACTGCTCCTTCATAGCACCATCAACATTTTGTTTAAATGGTTGCCAAAAGTGCTGGAGAAATTTTAATTTTGTGTTCTTTCCTTCTGCAATGGCATCTAAATCGTCTTCAAGTGTTGCGGTAAAATCGTATTCAACGTATTTGCTGAAGAATTTCTCTAGAAAACAATTGACAACCCTACCTCTTAACTCTGGCTCTAATCGTTTTTGTTCGTTCATTTTAACATAACTTCTTTCTTGTATTACGGAAATTATATTTGCGTATGTTGATGGACGACCAATACCTTTTTCTTCTAATTTTTTAATAAGCGTTGCTTCTGTATAGCGTGCTGGTGGTTGAGTAAAATGCTGATTTGGTTTGATTTCAATGGGCGTTGCATTGTCGCCTTTTTGCATTTGTGGGAGGATTGTATCTTCGGAGAGTCCAAAATTATATATTTTTAAAAATCCGTCAAACTTTATTGTTGATCCGTTAATTTTAAATGTGTGCGTTCCGCCTTTTACCGTAACTTTTGTTGCTTCAAAAACGGCATTTTCTACTTGAGAGGCAACCGCTCTACGCCAAATTAAATTATAGAGTTTAAATTGATCGTCTTTAAGGAATTTCTTTGCCTTTTCAGGTGTGAGAAATGCATCCGTTGGTCGAATTGCTTCATGTGCTTCTTGTGCATTTTTTTGTTTTGATGCATAAAATATTGGTTTAGATGGAAGGTATTTTCCTTTTAAGTCCGTTTCAATGTATTTTCTAATGCCGTTCATTCCTTCGTTGGAAATTGAAATGGAGTCGGTTCTCATGTATGTAATCAAACCTTTTGTTTCGCCACCTATTGCCACACCTTCATAAAGACCTTGAGCAATTTGCATAGTTCTTTTTGGGCTAAAATATAGCTTGCTTGCAGATTCCTGCTGTAAAGTTGACGTTGTAAATGGAGCATATGGCCTGCGTTTTGTTTCTTTTGTTTGAATGTCATCAACTGTAAAGCGTTCTTGTGTTAGAATTGCAACGGTTTGTTGTGCTTGCTTTTCGTTTGTAATTGAAAATTTTTCAAGCTTGTTTCCATTGAATACTTCAAGTGTTGCTGGAACTTCGTGCTTGTTGATTTCTAATTGTGCAGTAATGCTCCAATATTCTTGTATTTTGAATGCTTCAATTTCCTTTTCTTTGTCACAAGTAATTCTTAACGCAACGGATTGGACTCTACCAGCTGATTTACTGCCAGGTAGCTTTCTCCATAACACTGGGGAAATGTTAAAACCCATTAAATAGTCAAGTGCAAGGCGGGTTTGTTGTGCATCAACAAGATGTTGGTCTATCTCTCTTGGATTGGCAACGGCATGAAGAATGGCAGATTTAGTAATTTGGTTAAATGTTATGCGTTTGACATCCTTAGGTAGGGCTTTTTTCTTTTTTAGAACTTCTTGAACATGCCATGATATTGCTTCTCCTTCACGGTCTGGATCTGTCGCAAGGTAAAGGGTTTCCGCTCCTTTTATTTCCTTAACAAGCTCATTGACAGTTTTTGTTGAACCGGAAGAAATTTGATAATCCATTTCAAAATTATTGTCTATATCCACTGATCCCTGTTTGGACGGAAGATCGCGAATATGACCAAATGATGCTACAACCTTAAAGCCCTTTCCAAGGTAAGATGTGATAGTTTTAGACTTTGCTGGAGATTCTACAACGACAATTTTCACGAATATTATTGTAAATTTTTTTGCAAAGTGCGTGTGTATATCAATATGTCAAGGTTATTTTAGTAGATGCTCATAATGGGTTCATCTTGTACATGGTAAATGTCACCACTTGTGTAAAAGCCATTAAAGCCTGTATGCATTGATTGTGCATAAGATCCCATCTGCCCAATTTCAATATAATCTCCTTCTTCAATGTTTGACGGTAAGTAGAAAGGGCCGTGCATGTAGTCCAGTGAATCGCATGTTGGGCCGTATAATTGAAATGGTATAAGGTTTTTTGATATATCATTTTTTAACAGACGCATAGGGTATACAAGCTTTGGAAACCCTGCGTCAAATAAACTTCCATAAGTGCCATCGTTAATATATAGAAAATCATCTCGACGCAAATCGACTCTTACAATTAAAGACATACACTCCGCGACAATGGCCCTGCCAGGCTCTGAAAGGAATGTGATGTTGTCCCTATTATTAAGCTTTAGGAAGCTTTCATGTATGGTGTGAAAAAATTCTTCCATTTTTTGTGGCTTTAGCCCTGGGTAAATTGATGGAAATCCGCCTCCGACATTAAAGTAGTCTACGGGTATTGTGTTGCAAATGGAAGAAAGCATATCAATTGCTACTTTGTAGGCATCGGAGTGCATACATTGTGAACCTGCATGAAAACATACACCAACCTTGTACGCCACTGCTTTGGTATTTTTAAGTAACACTGGTGTGTTTTGCACATTGATTCCAAATTTTTCAGAAAGGTTTATTTCTGCAAATGAATTAGGAATGGCGACTCTTACATGGAGGTGTAAGTCTTTTGCATTGTCGGTTTCTTGAAGAATTTTGTCAAGTTCGTACTGGCTATCAAGGGAGAAGTGCCTAATGTGATATTTAAAATATGCTTCACGAATTGCATGCCGAGGCTTAATTGGATGCATAAAGTACATTTTAATCTCTACACCTTTGTTTTGGGCAATGTTACTCATTTTTTCAATTTCCCCGATTGACGCGACATCAAATGAATCAATGCCTTCGTCCATTAAGCAATTAATTATTAACAGATCTGGGTTAGTTTTGACAGGGTATAATATTTTACATCGAAGATTTTTAAAACAGTTTATGGATCGTTTTAAGATATGTTGACGAAATATCAGCGTTGGGTTGGGTACACTATTATGCGTAACAATATCAAATGCATCTTGAAATATCTTCATATTTTATCAGAAGAGTAGTTAAGGAAGTCTTAATTTAATGTACATAAATATAAATCAAGATTTTTTCTTATTTTATTTGATACAAAAATCCTAACTTCATGCGTAGGCAATAAAGTGTAGTATTATTATGTGTAAAAATAAATGTGTTGTGAAAATAAAAATTTGCGATGGTGCAACATATTATTTACTTGACAAACTCTCCAATTGAATTTTTTTTTATAAAAAGATATGCAAAATTCACAGGCTTGGTGTGCTTTGGAGGCTCAAAAAATTTATAAACATATCAACGGGAAAATACCTAAAAAAGGTTTTGTTCTGTTTGAAACGGGCTATGGTCCTTCTGGTTTACCACACATTGGCACTTTTGGTGAAGTTGTGCGTACATCTTTTGTAAAATTTGCCTTTGAAACGCTATATCCTGAAATACCAACAAAATTATATTGCATTTCTGATGACATTGACGGTATGCGTAAAATTCCAGAAAATATTCCCAATAAAGATTTGCTCAAACCACATATTAAAAAGCCTTTAATAAAAATTCCCGATCCATTTCAAACCCATGAAAGCTATGGACACCATATGAATGCACGATTGCGATTATTTTTAGATTCATTTAATTTTGAATACGAGTTTATTTCTGCTGGACAACAATATAAAAGCGGAATGTATAACCAAGTTATGCTGAAGGTTTTGGAAATGTACGATAAAATTATGAACCTAATGCTTCCAACATTGGGTGAGGATAGGAAGAAAACTTACAGCCCTTTTATGCCAATTTGTAATGAAACTGGTCAAGTTTTAGAGGAAGGCGTAATGAAAGTCAATCAACAAAAAGGAACAATTGTTTATCGCAATTCACTTGGTGATGAAGTTGAAACGGAGGTGACAAATGGCAATTGTAAGCTTCAATGGAAAATTGACTTTGGTGCAAGATGGCATACATTTGGCGTTGATTATGAAATTTTTGGCAAAGATCACCTTGCAAATGAATCAATATATAAAAAAGTCTGTGCAATTTTAGGAACAAAGCCACCAGTGAATTTTTGCTATGAATTATTTCTTGGGGAGGATGGTGCAAAGATTTCTAAAAGTAAGGGCAATGGTATTTCTGTTGAAGAATGGATGGCTTGTGCTCCGGCGGAAAGCCTTAAATTATTTATGTTTCAAAAGCCAAAAACTGCAAAAAAACTTTACTTTGCATCAATACCAAAGGCCGTCGATGAATACATTGCCTTTGTTCATTCGTACCATAAAAATGAAGATGGGAAGTATAACAACCCCGTTTATTATGTTCATTCTGGTGATGTGCCAAAATTTAATCTAGAGGGAGTTTCATATTCATTGATGTTAAACCTTGCTTCTGTCTGCAACCCTGAAAATGATGATATTTTATGGGGATTTATTCAAAAATATGCACCACATTTACATAAAAATAAGTACAAATTTCTTGATGAAATGGTAGCAAAATCGATTAATTATTATACGCACTACATTAAGCCATATAAAACATTTGTAAGCCCCACAGCACAGGAGCAAGTCCTTTTATTGCAACTTTTAGAGCTATGTAAAAATACCACTGAAACTGATGGAGGAATGTTACAAAATGCAGTGTATAAAATTGCAAAAGATGCAGAATTTGATATAAAACAATGGTTTTCGTGTATTTACAATGTTTTGCTTGGGCAAAGCCAAGGGCCAAGAGTTGGCTCGTTTATTGCACTTTATGGTGCAAAAAATATGGCAAATCTTATTGAAGAAAAATTATCTATATTTTGAAATGCAAAGTAAGTTTTTACTATAAAATATCTTTTCCCCTTGCATTTTAATGGAAATATATGATATTTGAGAAAAATTATATTTTGTATATGGTAAAAATTAAACTAATCTTTGAATCATCTTAACTAATTTAGCTTTTTTTTCTTCCACATAATGTGTATAAGAAATACCGCTATTGCAATAAGACCAGACACCCAATGCGATATAATGATGATTTCCCTAATATTGGGAAAGCGAATATGCCTAATGCCGAAGCTTGTCAAAAGTAATGCAGTAAAAAATATTAAAGATAATATTCCCCAATTTTTCTTTGAAGACTTGCCCATTTTCAACATTTTTTTTACATGGCCTTCTAGAACGATGCCAATCATAATGCAAGAAAGAACGCTCCACGACACATGAAAGCGAATGATATTTGATTTTAAAAATTTAGATGTCTCTAAAAGTCCTGTTTCAAGCAATGTTGACACAACGCCAGTGATTGCAAGAATTGCTAAAATAAAAATTACTGGCTTTCTTAAATAATTTGGCATATTGAATGGATATATTGATGGTGCCTGCGGGCGGACTCGAACCGCCACGCCCTAAAACGAGCCACGGATTTTAAGTCCGTTATGTCTACCATTCCATCACGCAGGCAACTGAACATTTTTGTTTTAAAAGTTTTGAATAAGTCAAGAAATTTATTTGACATTAAGAATTTATTGCAGTGTAAGAACTTACTAGTTACTTATGGATAATGAAGACTATACACATAGCAACAACAAATACAGGAAAAGTTGAAGAAATGCAAAACATTGCATTCAGCCTTCCATTAAGTATTAAATCAATTGTTATTAATAAAGTAGCAGAAGAAAATGGAGATACATTCGCCAAGAACTCTGAAATTAAGTTTCTTGCATACGAAAAAGAAAATCCCAGCATTGAACATTTAATTGCTGAAGATTCAGGTTTTGAAATTTCTTCGCTTGAAGGCTTTCCATCTGTACATTCAGCAAGGTTTTTGTCTAAATTTCAAACAAAAAAACAAGCATTTATAGAATTGCAAAACATGACAAGTAAGAACTTGAATAATACAAAGGCTCGCTTTGTATGTGATATTTGTACACGCATACAAGGCGTCATTCGTCATTTTTACAGCACTGTTGATGGTAATATTACATTTAATTACATTAATGACGATGGCTTTGGATATGACCCTATTTTCTTACCACAATTTTCTGTAAAAACATTTGCACAAATGAGTTGTGAAGAAAAAAATAAAATATCACATAGGGCAAAAGCCTTTCTTAATTTTACCTCTGTAATTTTATGATGAATTTAGAATCTTTTCACTCTGCATTAGAAGACATTAGCCTTAAAACTAGTAATAATTTTGAATGCCTTGAAACACCATTCCTTGAATCTTCTCAGTTACCACAACTTAACTGTCTACTTAAAAAGTATTATCACAAAAATTTTGAACAATCATTAAGTGCGTCTCTTTCAGCCGTCAATCAATTCAATGAAGATGCTTGCCTGTACAACCTTGTTGCCTGTTCATTTGCTGGCATGGGGAGAAAAGCACAAGCTTCTGAATTTTTTGATGTTGCATGTCAAATTATTTACTCTTACCACGCTGTGTATCATTTTGTTGGTTATGTACTTTATCATAACCGTGCAACCTTGCATCATATTATGGGCAAATTAGAAATGGAAAAGCAAGATCTTGCAAAGGCACAGTTTTTATATCACGAAAATAATCCAAATCGTAACATATCAATTATTATTGACAATCAAAATCTTCATTTTAAAAACCCTACAAAAGACATGCTACCAAAGCAAAAAACTACATCTCACCTTTCTATATTTCAAAACAGCACAGTAGAGGGAATGTTTTGGAAATCTTTAAACTTTTTTGAAAAAAGACAATGGAGTAGGTCTTTAAAAATATGTGATTTACTTATTAAAAAAATAAACTATGTTCATTTGGAGTACCATTATTTTGCTGCCTGTATTTTTTACAACCGAGGAATCAACCATGTAGATCTTAAAAATTATGATATTGCGATAGGTGATTTTTCCAAAGCAATCACATTCGATAGTGGAAACCCAAGAAATCATTTATACAAACAGGCATTGCATAAAGCTCAAAAAATGATTAAATAGGCAAAAAATAAACATCCTTATTCTTCAGTAAATATATAAAAGAGTATGAATTTCTATATTATCTAGGGTATAGATAACTTTAGACTGAAATTTTCTTAAAAATATACTTGAAAAAACATTTTTACAACCTAACTATTAGTTGACATTATGAAACAATATATATTTACAGACTAATGTCTTCGATAAAGAGAAATACTTGCAAGTTTTATAAAAAATAAATTATGACAGAACATAGTAAAATTAGTAAAATCA
>CAJQOT010000060.1 GCA_905480015.1 uncultured Rickettsiales bacterium
CACCAAATTCAAATCCAATTTTTTTTGCGGTTTCGTTTGTCATCTCTGTAGAAAGATACATTCCCATTTGACGTGCAACCACAAATTCTTTTAAGCGAGACTGCGAAATGATGTCTTCTTTTTTCATTCCATAAAAGTTGCAAATATTTTCAATAATCGTTTTAATTGAAACGGATTTGAATGCAGTACTTGGGAAAATTTCTTTCAGAACAATTTTTGCTGCGTCAACATCAATTTCATTATTAAGAATTTTACTATGTAGGACGATTTTATCGAAGGTGTTTTCAAGGTCGCGAATGTTTGATGAGATTTTGTCGGCAAGCATTGTAAGGACTTCCTTTGAAACATTGTACCCAAATGCACGGTTTTTATATTCAAGTATTTCATACCGTAATTGCGTGCTAGGGTTTTCAATATTTATAACGTTTGCTTTGGAAAATGTGGATTGAATGTCTTTTGTTAAGCCATGCATAGCGTGAAGTGATGTTGCAGAAGTAATTATGACATTCCCTCCAAAAGAAAGGACGTAGCGAATTGTTGATGCGAGCTCTCTCATTGTTCCTTCTTTGGCAAGAATGAAGTGTATGTCGTCTATTAATAAAAGCTTGCTTTCGGTGATTTGTTCGCGAAATTTAATGAGATCTTTTTGTGCGACAGCTTTGGTGTAAAGGAACATAAAGCGTTCAGATGTCATGTATTGGACGGTCGCATTTTTTTCAACTGCATTACCGATTGACTGTAAAAGATGAGTTTTCCCATTGCCTATTGTACCTGTAATACATACACAATTGCCATTTTGCCCTTCCTTTATTTTATTGGAAACAGCCTCGATGTTCATTCGTGTAAAGATGTTTTCCTTTGTTGTTATGAATGTGTCAAAGGTAAATTTTGGCTCAAGATTTGTTGGTTTTTTAAAGGGTTTTGGCTTTATATAACCTGTGGACTCAACGACTCCTTGACCATCTACAATAAGTTCTAATTGTTTGCGTTCATTAAAAAATGATTCATATTCACGGAAGAATATTTGTTCAAATTTTTCTTGGTTACGCTGAATGGTTTCAATAAATGACTGCTGTGATACCGCAATAACAATTGTGCTATCGTTATGACTTGTTGATTTAATTGAAGATATCCACGGGTAATGTAGTGGGCTGAAATAATTTTTCAGAGTTTTTTTGAGGTGACTCAAAAATGCTTCAGTATTTTGATGGGTATTTTCGCAAATTAAGCTTTGTTGCATTTGATTTCCTAAATATTAGATTCACAGTACAAGAGCTTTTCCAAATTTAACTGGAAACAAAAATATATATAATATTGTGTATAACAAGTTTTTATTTTTTAAAGTAAAATATTGTTTTTTTTTGATAAAAAATTCCTTGACAACATTTATTCTTATAATTTTTACACAAAACCTTGGTAAAGTAGCTTTTTTTATGCTAATATATCATTAATATTCCTTTAGAGGTAATCATAAGGGTAGCAATATGTATTATATTTTGTTAAAAATGATCAGTAACAATTCTCTTAAGTTATTTTGTAGTAAAATATTTAATTGACATTGTCAAAATATGTCTTTGCATTGATTGAAATCAATGTTTGTATGAATCAGGATATTTCTGTGAAAAATTACCCTGCAAACCCCTTTGAATTTTTTAAAGAATGGTTTGAAGAGGCATCGCAAAGCAAATCAATAGAAGATGCAAACGCACTTAATTTAGGAACATGCTCTAAATCTGGTAGGCCTTCAACTCGCGTTGTGTTGCTCAAAAAATACGATAGCAATGGTATGGTATTTTTTACCAATGGAAATTCTCACAAAGGAAGAGACTTACTTGAAAACCCTTTTGCAGAAATGTGTTTTTACTGGCCACAACTTGGAAAGCAAATAAGAATTTACGGAGCAATTCATCAGGTTTCAACAGAAGAATCTAATAAATATTTTCTATCTCGTAACATTGAAAGTCAAATAGCGTCATCACTGTCAAATCAATCTAGTGTTCTTGAATCTTATTCAAAATTAAAAGATCAATTTCTCTCGCGTCCACGCACACCTTTAGAACGCCCCTCACATTGGTATGGCTTAAGGCTCGTTCCAAAAGAATTTGAATTTTGGCTCGACGGTGAACACCGCCTTCATTTACGCCATAAATTTATAAAAACAAACAATCATTGGAATCATCAATTTTTATACCCATGAAAATATCAGACCTCAAAAATTATGAGTTACCCACAGAGCAACTCTCTCATAAAGTAAATATTTTTAAAAAGCGAAATAAACTCCCTATTCTATCTACAATGTTATACAATGTGATAGATCTCACAATTATTAATGTAACAAGAGTAATAATATTTGTAGTGATTTTTAAATTATTTATGCGTTCCGTATCAAGTACTGCAATCACTACAATGATTGACGCATACCAAAATCAAAACTCAAAAGAAATTTTGTTAATAATTGTACAAAATAAAATTCATATGTATGCACTTTATTCGGCAATTATATCATTTTTGACTGGCTCTCTTTATTATATATTATTAATGAAATATTCTTCATTTGGTACATTGGGAATGAAATTTGCAAAGTTCACCATACAAACAAGAACAGGGAGAAATCCAACTATTTTTTCTACTGCTATGTGGTATTTTACAAAAATAATATACCCATTAGCCCTGACAATGTCATTGCTGACTTTCGTAGTCACTCGCAACATTAATTCTGTACTAATATTTTTTATAATTCTAGCTATTATTTTTAGCAATGCCCTAAGTAATGTTTTTGGCTTGCAACCATTGTACGAAAAATTTTCTGGAATCAAATTAATAAAAAAATGAAAAAGATATTATACTTTTGCATTAAATTAATCATTCCAGCATTATTGCTAATGCTAATCATTTCTGTAGCGTTTTTTTTCTACTATCTCAATAAAATTCCCAGCATTAAAAACATTAGTGACGAAGGCTATGAATTTGCTTCAAAGCTATACACCAAAGAAGGTGAACCAATTAAAGTATACGCAAATACTACAAGATACTTCATTCCACTGGAAGATTTACCACCACATGTAATTCATGCATTTTTAGCCGCCGAGGATACAAATTTTTACAATAACATAGGCATTGACATTAAAGGAATTTTAAGAGCAACCGTCAATAATATTAAAGTGAAAATAATGGGCTCATCGGGGTATGAAGGTGCCTCAACAATTACACAGCAACTCGTGAAAAATATTTTACTCACAAATGAACGAACTCTTGATAGGAAAATTAAAGAAATACTTCTTTCCATTGCAATTACACGCCATCTTTCAAAAGACAAAATACTTGAACTATATCTAAATTATATTTTCCTTGGCTACAATGCCTATGGAATTGAAAGTGCATCACTTGAATACTTCAATAAACATGCTAAAGATTTAAATATTCAAGAAGCAGCAACGCTTGCATCTATGCCAAAAGCTCCGTCTGTTATTAATCCTCGTGCAAATTATAAACGCATTCTTACGCGTCGCAATTGGGTAATTGACCGTATGGAGGAAAATAATTTTATTTCTTCTAAAGAAGCTAATATTGCACAAAAAACTGATATAGAACATTCTCAACACTCTAAATTCCAAGAAATTAGATATGGATACAATGCTATTTCAAATCATATTGCTCATGTTGAAATTCCAAAGCTTGAACTTGAAGGACTTTATACAAAGGGATATTTTATTAAAAGTACAATTAATGCAAACTTCCAAAAATTGCTTTTTGACATCACACATAAAAAACTAGACGCATATCAAGGCAAATATCGTAGGCTTAAAAACTCTACTCGTTTCTCACAAGATAAATGGTGCGAAGAGTTAATAAAAATTACTCATAAATATCAACTACCAGAAAATGAACAATATGGTGTAGCACTTGACTACCATGGGCGTTACAATACAAAAGTTGGCATTTATAATGGCGTAGATTGTGAAGAAATAACAACCATTGCATTGGAACATATTCCGTACAAAATGGGTATTATGCATTTAGTAACGCAAACAAAGGAAGACATTACAGCACTATTATTGCCAGCGTCGGTGGAAAACTTTTTTGTTAAAAAGCCTTTTTTAGCAAAGCCTATTTCTCAACCTAATATTGGAGCCGTCGTTATGGAGGTAAAAACTGGCAAAGTGCTTGCTATGGTTGGAGACTACTTCGACGCTCCCAATGGCTTTAACAGGGCAACGCAAGCGTCTCGTCAGTTTGGCTCCACCATTAAACCAATAATATATCAAGCTGCCCTTGAAAACGGTTTTTCACCTGCGTCAAAATTTATTGATGCACCCATTACGCTAGGTAAAAACTGGAAACCAGAAAATCATTCACACGACTATTTAGGCTCTATAACACTACGAAAATCTCTTGAGAAATCTCGAAATATTCCAACACTTCGTATCGCAGATTTACTTGGTCTTAAAATAATTAAACAAACATTTGCAAGGTATGGACTACTTGATGGAGAATCGTTCAACCTTTCAAGTGCATTGGGTACAACAGGCATTACACCATTAAAAGCAGCAGAGGTCTATTCTACATTTCCCAATGGTGGGAAATATACACAGGCATCTTTTATTGAATATATACAAGATCGCCACGGTAAAACAATTTATCAACACCCTTATGCACAGTGTCATGGATGTGATAATAATTCTTCAAATCCAAAAATAGTGTATCAAAACCAAGGACAACAATTAACATCTCCACAAGTTGCATATCAATTGACATCAATGCTTGAAGGGGTTATACAGAGAGGAACCGCAAGCAATGCAAAAAAAATTGTTGGAGATTATGTCGGTGGTAAAACTGGCACTACGAATGAATCAAAAGATTCTTGGTTTATTGGTTTTAATGACAAGGTTATCGTTGCAGTATATGTAGGCTTTGACGACGCCACTTCACTTGGAAAGCATGAATACGGTGCGACTCTTGCATTGCCAATATTTACCAGCATTATGCCTCACATAATTAAGGTATACCCAAGTGAGCCATTCGCACAACCATTTGGTATTGTAAAAATAGCAATTAATGAATATACCGGTAAGCGTGTAAAAAATAACAATTTACAGGCAACAAGCACTATTATAGAATACTTTAAAACTGGCGATGATATTCCAAAGTATGAGAATGATAACTTTAAACTATATGGATATTAATGAATTATATTAGAACAGCTTTATTTAATATTATTATTTTATCAGTAACAATTGTTATGTCTATTGTCACTTTTATTATCATTAATATTCTAATGTATGGTTTGTTTTTTATACCACTGTTTGCACATAAATACTCAAAAAAAATTGCAATAAAAGCAGTAATTATTTGGTCTGTGATTTTTCTTTTTTTATTAAAATATATTACCAATATAAAATTTGTAGTACACAATGCAAAAATAATACAAAAAAAAGGCGTTATAATTGCATGCAACCATTGTTCAGCATGGGAAACATTTTTCTTCAATTTTCAATGTAATGTTCCAGCTTTTATTTTAAAAAAATCTCTTTTACAAATACCAATTATTGGATTTTTTGGAAAAAGCATTGGTATGATTGGCATTGATAGAAATAGTTATACGAAAAAATGTCGCGATGAAATTATAAATAAAACTAATTCTGAACTTAAAAATGGACGCAATATTATAATATTTCCGCAAGGTACAAGAGTCCCCACATTGGAAACATTTAACCGTCAAAAATATCCATATAAACCTGGAATTACAATATTTGCTCGCGGACATTATGTAGTAACGGCTTCAACAAATGCAAGGGTATACTTTGGTAAAAGTCTATTTTCACTGAAAAAATCAGGCACAATACATGTAATATTTAACGAATGCTTTTACATTGATGAACATCTATCAAAAAATGAAATTATGGATAAAATATCTTATTCAATTGACAGGGGGTGTAAGCAAATCTTACAAATATAAAATATTTGCTTGCTTTTTAAAAACTATGTCTTTTTTTAAATAAAGTAATTATTTGTCTTTATATGACTAAAAGTGATTTAATTGATTCTATATCATCTTCTGCATCCTTAACAAAAGCACAATCTTCTGTAGCACTTAATGCAGTTCTTGAAAGCATTACAAACACACTTATAAAAGGTGATGGCATTACACTTGTTGGCTTTGGAACTTTTTCCGTTAAACAAAGAGAAGCAAGGGAAGGTCGCAACCCAAGAACAGGTGAGACAATTCAAATTGCTGCTAAAAAAACTGTTAGTTTTTCTGCTGGAAAAGCATTGAAGGACTCTGTCAATCAATAAATATGCTTGGTTTTAAGGAACTTATTCTCGTACTATTAATAATACTACTTATTTTTGGTGCGGGAAAGTTACCTTATGCTATCAAAAGTATTATTAAATCTTTAAGAGATATAAAGAGTAAAGAAGACGAATGATTTCTTATTTTTCTAATACTGATTACAATATTTACATAAAATACACAATATACATTGTTGGCATTTCTTCCGTTTTATACATACTTCTCATAATATTCCGACACCTACTACTGTATTACATCATTAAAGCTCTTCAAAAAATTAAATCTTCTCTGCCAAAGTTTAAATCTGCAAAAAAAACTATGGATGCAACTGATCGTGAGGACGATCGTAAGCGAGATCAAGAAAATGAGATATTTAATCAGCAGGTCAATGAAATCAAGAACCGCATTAACAAAGAAAAAAGTGAAGACACTATCGATGTGGAAGTTCAAAGAATGGAACAAACAAGCGGTGGAACTGAAGATATTTTTGCCGGAAAAGATTCTTTGCTGGAAATGGGTCAAGAAAATGAAGTAATAGTTGGAATTGCAAAGCCTATAGGCAAGTGGACCAGCCTTGTTTTAGGAAAGAAAATGTCTCAAATTGCAAGTATAATGCAACATCAGCAACAAATGGACAGTGTAAAAGATGGATACTGGACTGCATACACAAAAGCGCGCAGTGCAAGTTCAACCGAAGCAACTAGAGGTGCTGGAAGGACATCATAATTATTTAGAATATTATTATATTTAATTAAAAGACGATAGGTCTCCATAATGAAAAGTTTTGACCGTGTCTTGATTTTGAACCTCAATAGACATATCATCGTTAATTTTTTGAAAAATTCCACCAAATCCATTAATTTCAACAGCCTTACCTTGAAAGAAATTCCTTTTACTCCATGTATCCAACACTGCTTTTGCAGGTATATTTAAACACAACAAAAGTTGTCTCGCAATGCTTTCTTCACTTTGAATTTGCAAGTTATTTAATTGTAAATGTGTTGCAGGAAAACGCACATCGTGCAATGGATGAGAAACAATATTCACACCAATCCCAACAATAAAATAATCATTATAATTTTCAATTAATATGCCACAACATTTTTTTGGAATATCATTCACAATTAAAATATCGTTTGGCCATTTAAAATATACATTATTATTTGGAGATATTACCTCATAAATTGCAATACACACACAAATAGGAAGAAGATTATTCTTCACCCACTTTTGCGGAATGATAATAGAAAACATCATATTGCCTTGTATCGAAACCCAAGATCTATCCATCCTCCCCCTTCCCTGCGTTTGAATTTTTGCTGAAATTATTGCAATCTGATGGATTGCTTGTGAATCTATCAGTCTTTTAGCTTCAAGGTTAGTGGAATCAATTTCTTCATATTTAATGTGTCGCACTTTTTAATTAACCAGATAACCCCCCTACAATAAACGCAACGGAGACGAATGTCAAGCATATGAAAAAAAGGTGATGGAACATATCTACTGTCATTTTGTCATCATAAAATTAATATATTTATATAGTAACATATTTTTAAACACTTTGCAAGCAAACTAAAATATATAAAACTTCTTGCCATATGCGGTAGCAGCGGCAAGCAAACTAAAATATATAAAACTTCTTGCCAAACAAATATATATGTTTATTTTCCATCAATAAAATATATTATATGACTAAATACGCTTTTGTTGACAGAGACGGCACCATAATTTTTGAACCAAAGGATATTTGGCAAGTGAATGGGTTGGGAAATGTTTTTTTTATTAAAAATACTATTTCTTCACTTAAAAAATTACAAGATATAGGATATAAAGTTGTTATTGTATCTAATCAAGACGGGCTTGGCACACAAGAAAACACACTTGAAAACTACAATCTAATTAATGGGAAAATTCTAGATGTACTATCTTCGGAGGGAATATTAATAGATGAATTACTCACTTGCCCGCATTTTCTTTCCGAAAATTGCAATTGTAGAAAGCCACAAACGGGCTTAGTAAAACACTTAAATGACATATCTCCACAATCTATTATGGTGGGAGACCGCAATACCGATATTCAATTTGCAAATAATTTAGGAATTCATGGTTTTTTACTTTCAGAAAATTTGCACTGGAACAATGTTGTTGAAGGCGTTAAGGAAATTAATGCAAGAAAAGCAGAAGTTATTCGCACAACAAAAGAAACGAGCATTCGCGTCAGCGTAAATTTAGATGGAAATGGTATAGGTTTTGCAAAAACTCCTCTTAACTTTTTCAATCATATGCTGGATCAGTTAATTAAACACGGAGGTTTTAACATTGAAATTGAAGCAACTGGGGACATTGAAATTGATGAACACCACACTATTGAAGATGTTGCAATTGCACTTGGGCAGACATTTAAGGAGGCTCTTGGCAACAAAAATGGCATTGCGAGATATTCCTTTGAACACATTCTACCAATGGACGAAGCAGTTGCTTTTGTTGCAATGGATATTTCAAACCGTCCATATTTACAATATAAAGCACCACAAATGCGAGAATTCATCGGAGACTTTCCCACTGAAATGCTCAAACATTTTTTCTATACTTTTGCTCAAAATGCAGGAATTACCCTTCACATTACAATTGAAGGAGAAAATACTCATCACATTGTTGAGTGTGCATTTAAAGGCTTTGCGAAATGCCTTGCTTCTGCGTGCAAAGTAGTCAATAGTGCTGTCTCTTCAACAAAAGGTGTGATATGATTTACCTTGATGCAAACGCAACAACGGCAATATCCCACAATGCCTTTCAAGCAATGCAGGACGTTTATTCAATTGGGTGTGTCAATCCTTCCTCCATTCACAGTGCGGGAAAATTAGCAAAAAAATTATATCAAAAAGCAAAAGAGGATATTCTACGTTCACTAAACGCAGAAGGATACGATTTAGTTTTTGTGTCATCTGGAACGGAAGCTAATAATTTAGCACTTTACAATAAAAAAATTTTAACAACAGCAACTGAACATGAATCCATTAGAAATCAACCACTTCAAAAAACACTACTTACAGTTAATGGCAATGGAATTGTAAATGTTAATCAGTTTGAAGAATTAGCAAAAAATCACGCATTTTCTTCAATAATATGGTCAAATAACCAGACAGGCGTTGTGCAAGATATTCCCTCAATGATAAAGGTCAAAGATCAGTGTTTACTACACACAGACGCAGTACAATACGCAGGTAAAAGGCACATCGATCTTCAAAACACACCCGTTGATGCAATAACAATTTCAAGCCATAAAATTCACGGACCTTGTGGCATCGCTTGCCTTGTCTTCAAGAAAAATTACCCCATTACCCCAATGATATTTGGCGGGTCGCAAGAAAACTCTCTACACGCAGGAACACATAATTTACCAGCAATAGTTGGTTTTTCCACTGCATTGGCGAAGGTAAATTCCCACGAATACATTGAAAATTATCATTATCATACTACAATGTTGACGAATGAAATTTCTAACTTTGTACAAAATAACGGCGGGGAAATTGTAGCTAAAAATTCCAATCGCCTTTCAAACACACTGTGTATAATAAAGAAAAATACTCTCACAACGGAACAGATTTTAATGATGGACATAAACAATATTTGTATTTCTGCAGGGTCTGCTTGCTCTGCGGGAGTCGTGGGGAAATCGTATGTCTTGCAAGCAATGGGACTAGATAGTGAAGACATTGCATGTGCCATCCGTGTAAGCGTTGATATTTCAAACTCGATAGAAGAGGTGCAAGAATTTTGTCAAATTTGGAAAAATTTATGAAAAAAACTATCAAAAGACACCCTCACTTTAAATTTGTAATGAATACTGGCAGCAAAACTGTCTTAAAAACATGCATAATTTACACAGTTCCCATTGATATTTTTACCAAAAAATTTAAGTCTTACACAGGTAAGAATTACGTTTATGGCATAATGACAACAAAAAAACTTGGCAATGCAGTTATGAGGAATATTATTAAACGCCGTTTAAGGGTTGCCATTCAAAGTATGAATTTATTAGGACACGCTTACGTTTTCATTGGAAGAAAGTCCGTCAGTAACTTATCTATGGAAAAAATAATTAAGGGTATCAATACATCAAAAAACTGATTTGTCAAACTATATCTCCCTTCCCCAAGTTCCAAAAAAGCCAAGAGTTGGTTTAACATCAAGGTTATTTTGATGCAGAATATATGCTCCTTGAAATGATATTGTCCCATTTTTAGTGTCCTT
>CAJQOT010000061.1 GCA_905480015.1 uncultured Rickettsiales bacterium
AAAATCCAAGCTTCAAAGGAATTCTTATTGTATAATATTCTTTTACCAATTGTAGTGCGTGGAGCTCCCTTCCTTCGGCAAGCGTCCGCACGGAGTGAATTAATAGTTTTATTTAAAAACTCTGCAACTTCTTCTTCGGTATAGTATTTTGAAATGAGTTCGTTTGACATAATTTAAATTATTAAGTTAATCATATTGTTTAAAAAAAATTGAACACTTTGTATATAGTAAGATATTGTTATATATATTTTCATATTTTTTTAGATTAATTTTAAATAAGAAAGCCTTATATTCATTGAAGGCTCTGAAACACGAAAGAAATCAGCAAGAATATTTCTTTTTTTATGCAAAGAGAAGTGGTTTGATAATTCATTCCATTTGCTTTTTACAAGTCCCTTTGGCATTAATAAACAAGCAGAAAAATAATCCGCTTGCAATTCAAGCTTACTTCCTTCTTCTTCAAATTCAGTGTGAAATAGTATAAAACGAGGTTTATCATAATCATATAAATTCTTGTGTAAAATCCAATGTCCTATTTCGTGTGCTATTGTGAAGTTTATCCTCCCTTTATGGTATGAATGCTTATGTTCTAAATCATTCAAAACGATTGTTTTTTGATTAAATAAAATATACCCTGAAATATCTTCTCCATTTTCCGTTTGTGGAAGGTTAAGGAATGTGTAATTTAAACCAAGTTGCAATTCACATATTTTATCAAGCGGAGTATGTGACTTACTATTGTATAGACCTTCTTCCCTTGCATCTTTTAAAACCCTGTTTG
Organism: uncultured Rickettsiales bacterium; assembly: GCA_905480015.1. Taxonomy (GTDB): domain Bacteria; phylum Pseudomonadota; class Alphaproteobacteria; order Rickettsiales; family Deianiraeaceae; genus CAJQOT01. The sequence goes on from CAJQOT010000061.1 coordinate 782, forward strand.
CCTTTCTTTCTATTTCCCAATTTTTTAAATCCAATACCTCACTCATTTTCTTTTGAAATTAAAGAATGAATATTTTTTGTTTTTCTAAAAAGTGCAACTGTTTCAGGTGTATCAAGAAATGTTCTTAAAATATCATCACGAATATCATCTGGAATTTTCCCTGTAAGCATTGATAGTCTTTCATAGTTAATTTCCAATTTTTCTGCAATTCTTTGTATTTTATCTTCTCGTGGTGGTTTGCAAATATCCGCTTCCATCTGGCTAATATAAGCAGGGCTTAAATCCATCATAATTGCAAATTCACGCAATCCAATTTTCTTTTGCAAGCGTGCTTCACGAATAACTGAACCAAAAGTTTCTTCTTTTTGCATAATCAATTAAATGATATTAATATCAATGTTTAAAAAATATTAAACACAAAAGTCAAGTAAAATAGTTTATTTTTTTCAAAAAGTATTTCTTTTGTTGCTTTTTATAGGTAAAAGTATATGAAATCTGTTCATATACGGACAAGGAACGGACAAGGGGGAATTTAAAACACTTTCTACAATTTTAGAAAACACCGCAAAGCCTTGTATAATAAGGGTTTAAGTGTGGCTCCTCGGGAGGGATTCGAACCCCCGACCAATTGATTAACAGTCAACTGCTCTACCGCTGAGCTACCAAGGAATAAGTAAACTTATTCAGTAATTATTAATATGATAATATAAGTCAAGTATTTTTTATTAGTTAATTGGCAATGTTCACTTTATGGATTAGCACATAGATTTTACAGTTTAGAAAAGTGGGGTTGGAAGTCTGCCTGATTTGTAGTTTTTGTGTAGTGTTGTTATGTGTACTAGGTTTAGAATGTGTCTTTGTATTTTTATATTGCAATTAAGTCAATATATCATAAAATTAGACACAATGCAAAGGTTTTATTTATGATAATTTAATTAAATTAAGCAATAACAATAAAATATAAAGTAATTCATCACAACATTGTATATATTTACCAAGGCGACGAATAAAAACTTGACATAGAAATATATTTTATAAAACAAATAGAAAAACGTTGTTCTTTTTATGAAAAAAAATTACATTGAAATCACAAAGAATCTTTCCGAAGGTCTTTCAAGCCTCCGTACATCAATTCCCAATGTTGCCAAGGGGTTTTCTGCGTTAGCACATTCTGCAATAGAAATAAGCACTTTAGACAAGAAAACAAAGGAACTCATTGCACTTGCAATTGGTGTTACACAGCAATGCGACGGATGCATCGGCTTTCATGTAAAAGCATTAGTGGAATTAGGTGCAACAAGAGAAGAAATCGCTGATGCACTTGGAATATGCATTTATATGGGTGGTGGACCAGCATTTATGTACGCATCTGACGCACTTCTTGCATATGATCAATTCACTGAAGAATTAAATAAATAAATAATGATCGCCCTAATAACATCGTTTTTACTTTCAGTATTCATGCCAACGGTTTTGCGTCGTAAATTTTTACATATATCGTTTGGTATTGTTATGCCTATTGTAATTATTGCTCAACTTGTATTCATTATTTATAATGGAAATTATGAATCTTTCTCCTTTCCATATGCCGTTCCAATAACTTTCTCACTTACACCAATATACGCATATTTTTGTATATTTATATGTATTTTATGGGGAATGGCAAATGTTTACACTGCATTGTATATTACACATAATTACGGAGAAAGAAAGCTCACAATATTCATGCCTTTTTACAATCTATCTGTTTGTGCTGCGTTGCTTATTACCATTTCAGGGGACCTCATAACCACATTTATATTCTATGAACTTCTAACAATTGCTACCTTACCACTTGTGGGTTTTGCAAAAAATGATGACTCTCGTAAAAGCATTGTAAAGTATACATTTATTTTGTCATTTACTGCACTTGCCTTGTTTTTACCTGCAATATTAATTCTACAGCACACGGTAGGAACGACAACATTTTCTACCGGAGGCACAATTTCACTGCTTTTTACACAAGAGCTTTCATCTACTAATTTGCATAACTATTCATACATGCCGTCTCCTGCAATTATGATGCTTATTCTTGTTATGCTTATTTTTGGTGTGGCGAAATCTGCAATTTTTCCATTTAATGGCTGGCTTCCCGCCGCGATGTGTGCTCCTGCTCCAGTAAGTGCGTTACTTCATGCCGTTGCCGTTGTGAAATCTGGTGCATTTGTAACTTATAAAATTATTTATGAATTATATGGTATACAATATTTTCAATATTTAAAAGAACAGTATGGATATATATTCATTATAATTACACTTATTGCCGTGATTGGTATTATAGTTGCATCCGTACAGGCGATATTTGCTAAAAATATTAAGAAAATCTTGGCGTTTTCTACCATTTCAAACATGACATACATCTTCCTTCTATTTTTTGCTGGAACAACAATTACAATGCAGGCAGGGTTTTGGCACATTGCCGTGCATGGGTTTACAAAAATTGCCCTCTTTTTTATTGCGGGAATATTATACTCTGTCTACCATACAAACGATTACACAAAAATGTCGGGAGCATTCAACCAAAATAAAATTCTTACATTTGCACTGTGTATTTGCGTGTTCTCTTTGATGGGTATGCCGTTTACATCGGGATTTATGAGTAAGCAACTCACTGTTAATGCACTTACAGATGCACAAGCATTTATTGCACTTTTTGGCATTGCATTTTCATCACTTGCAACCGCGATATACCTTGGAAAACCTTTAATATACCTTAATTCTAAAGCAAAGCAAAGAATAATGCCAAATGCTTTAAAGTACGCTGGTTATTTTGTGATATTGCCAGTTTCGTTAATTAACCTTGTCGGCTTTGGTTTTGCATTTATTAAACATTCGCACTGAACTCTCACAAAACAATATTTCTTCTTGATTTTTCATTTGTAAAGTAGCATAACGCAGTGTAGCCGTCCACAAGTGTATAAAAACTAAAATGGAATTCAAAATAGACTACATTATAGATGACATAAAAGAATTTATTCAAAGCAGAGAAAACTCCATTGGTAATAACGATTTATTATATAATGAATTTGAGCAAAAGAAGAAGATATCCCATATTATTTTAAACTTACATGCTTCAGACCAAGCAATTGTTTTGGTAAAATTAAAAGAAAATGAACGGACAGTATTTGTGCAAGAATTTACAAGTGCATTACATGAAGATATTATCTTATTTCTAGAGACTCCACTTTTGTATGAGTTTTTTCAAACTGTTGGGTTGGAAAAATTTTTATATTTCATCGCTTTATTGGAATTTGATGAAACGGTTGAAGTTCTTGAAAAACTTGATGAAACACACAGGAAGGATATAATGCAATTACTCCCATTTAAAACAAGAGTGAAGTTGAAACGCTCCCTTTCTTATCCAGAATATTCGTGCGGGAGGAATATGTCTATTGACTTCTTAAGCGTTCCTTATTGGTGGACTGTTGCCCGCACAAAGAAATATATTAAAGATTCTAAAAATGCTATTAAAAATGAAGAAGATGTGGTATTTATTACCGATGAAGACAGCAAAATTGTTGGCACTACGCCTATTATTCAACTATTAAATGAGAGTGAATCTAATTTAATTGGTAATTTTATTGAAGGAGATGTGATATCTGCAAAAGCGTATGATTCCATTCCGGATATACAGCATCTGTTTGACCAATACGACCTTGATATTATCCCAGTAACGAATAAAAATAATAATATTGTTGGCGTGCTGGAGATTTCCGATGTTACGGAGTATCTACAAGAGACTTCCGACAAGCAAATTTTG
>CAJQOT010000062.1 GCA_905480015.1 uncultured Rickettsiales bacterium
ATGAATTTGGCTACGCCGCCCGTTGGGTCTAAATTATCAGAAGTCGCTACGCTCCTTTCTTTTGGACACTCGCCGTTTGGCAGAGTTTGAAGCGAGGCGTTAAGCGGTGCTTAACACTTCATTTAAAACTTTTTTGTTTTCATATATTAAAACTATCTATTATAATAATCAAATATATATTGTCTATTTTTTTAATTGGTTTTGGTTTTTTTTGGTTTTTCTTCTATTTTTTAAGAGGAATTTTCTCTTTGGTTGGAAGTAAATTTGTATCTAAAACAGTTAGTTCACATTTGCAATTTGGGTGAGTCTCTGGGAGTTCGTCTTCAAGTTCATAAACATTACCATTCAGACCCTTACATTGCTCACAACTTCCACCTGACCACACAACATAAGTCTTTCCTTCTTCTATTTTTAAATTATTATTTCCTTTTTTAGATTTCTTTTTACTTCTCTCTGCAAGAATTTCATATACTATATCTTCTAAAACATCTCTTAAGTCTTCTGCTGTGTAGTTTTCTTCGTCATTATAATTCTCTTCGTAATTATCTGTATAAACATCTTGATCGCTCTCATAACCGCCTTCCTCTTCATCAGGTTCACTATACAGTAAATTGAAATTAAACTGTTCTTCTTCCTTCTTTTTTCGCTCTTTTTCTTTCAATGATTCACTTTTAACCCACTTTAAATAACCTTCATAATTATATCCTTGCCCACTTTTAAGATAATGCATAAATGCAGGAAATATTATTTTGAATATGTTATAAAATACTAATTTAATTTGTGGAAGCAGGTTTTTAAGGGAGTTTGTGGTTTGAAGTTGCAAAATAATAAAAGGATTGTAATGTGATTTATTTTCTTACCCTTCTGTAATAAGAATTGAGATAAAATATAGCTGTTGTAATAAACAATCATATTACAAATCAACCTATTGCATTCGTGATAAGCATTTTGCTCAGATTCTAATCTAACCATTATTTTACCACCATTTTTAAATCCTACTTTCCTTCTGAGGTAAGAATATTTGAAATATCCTAATTGTAGAATGAGTAATATCTTGGCTTTGTTTGCTCTGAATTTTTCTAAGAGCAATAACTCAGGTTCATCAAGTGAGAAGAAGTTTAATCTGTCTTCTTTTTCAAAGTTTGGTATTTCATAAATTTCTTTATATTCGTTATACAAATCAAAACCTATTTTTTACCTATAAAAACTGTATATTCCTATACGAGAATAGTATTTTATAGGTTATCCGTATGATTATATAAAAATTAGAGAATGCTAGTTGGATACATGAGAGTTTCATCTGACACTGATAGACAAAATACTAATCTTCAAAAAGAAGAAGATAATCTTGTTGTTTAGAAATTGGATCGACTAGGAAGATCATTACCACATCTACTAAAAATAGTTACTGATTTACAAAAAAGAAAAATAGGATTCAAATCCCTAACTGAGAATATGGATACATCTACTGCTCATGGAGAGTTTATATTTAACTTATTTGGTTCTCTTGCTCAGTATGAAAGAGCTCTTGCAAGAGAGAGAATTATGTCAGGGCTTGAATCTGCAAGAAAAAGAGGTACAATTGGCGGTAGACCAAGAAGAATAGACGATGAAAAGTTAGAAACTATTATGGGGTTAATCAATAATGACACAAAGGATATCGAAACATTCCTAAAAAATCTCAAAGACTACGGAGATAATGCAATAAGATATTTTAGACTCACTCGTTTTCTTTATATTCGTGGAAAGGGCTTTTATGTTGATTTAGAGCCAAGAAGGGCAGTTGAAATTGAAAACCTACTCAAATTTGATGATGCCAGTTCCAAAGAATTTAAAAATAAGGCAGAATATTTGAACTACATATCAAATATTGCAGAACCACAACTTCCGTGTGAAAGCCAAAACGAATTAATAAAAATTGTTAATATGAAAAAAGATATAATATACAACGGAGATTGTAGCAAAATTCTTCAAACCGAAATTGAAGAAAATTCAATAGATTTAGTTTTCGCAGACCCTCCATATAATCTTTCAGGAAATGGCTTACATTGGAAGGAAAATAAAACAGGAGGAGACTGGTTTATGGTCAATGAAGAATGGGATAAAATGACCGCACCCGAATATATACAATTTACAAGAGAGTGGATAGCAGGATGCCATAAAGCACTCAAAGGCAATGGTTCAATTTATATTGCTTGTAGCTACCACAATATTGCAGAAGTAACCATGGCTTTAAAACAGCTGAATTACAAAGTAAATAATGTTATTACTTGGTTCAAAAGTAATGCAATGCCAAATATGACAAGGCGAGTTTTTACTCATTCAACGGAATTTGTAGTATGGGCAGTAAAGGGCTCAGGTTGGATTTTCAATTATGATACAGTAAAGGAAATTAACCCTGATAAACAAAAAGACGGAAGCAATAAACAAATGCGAGACCTTTGGGAAATGCCTTTAGTACAAGGAAAAGAAAGAATTAAAGGAGAGGACGGAAGAGCGTTGCATCCAACACAATTCACCAGCATGACTTATATCAGAATTTTCTGTTTTTGCAAAATTATCTAAAAAATGGTAGTCGTATAAATAATATTCAAGATATCCCAACTGATTTTATTCCAAAGAATTTGCATAAATATCTTTACCAAAAAATTGATTGTAGGAAGGCATTAATTGAGAGTAGATATGAAACCCTAATATACGCAAAACTCAAAAACAAAATAGATTCTTCTGATATTTTTACCCCTGATTCCACCCAATATTGTAGTTTAGAAAATGACCTTGCAGATGAAACATATTTTAGAGATAATATGAATCAAATCTGCAATGACCTTGGAAATTCTTTCTTAATAAATGATTTAACAAAAGAAACTGAGAATATTCTAAAAAGTATATTATTAAACCATCACAGCAGATAAATACAAAGCTCATTTATGAGGAAGAATTTAATATGAAAAGAATAGTAGCATCAATAATGCTTAAAACTGGCACTGTAAGTAACATTGTTAAAAAACTAACTTCTTCCATGAAAAGTAATAAAACAAGAAAGGCTATTGCTGAATATAATAAAATTCTCAGAACAATTCACATTCTTAAAACTATCAATAGTCTAAAGTATAGACAAAATATTCAAATTGCCCTCAACAGAGGAGAATCCTATCATCAACTGGCAGGAAATATTAGCTATGCTAATGGAGGTAAAATTATTGCTAAAACTGAGAGAGAACAACTTATATTCAAGGAGTGTGCTAGATTAGTTTGCAATATTATTACTTTATTGTCTTATAGGTGGCAAGTTCGATGTAGCTGGATTTTCATCTTCACATGAAGATATTTTTAATATTGCTGGTATTTTTTGGTGAGTTACAAACTGAATAAATCCTGTTTTAGTTTTAAAGGGTGTATTGTCTATTTCCAAATTCCATTCTTTAGATAAGTTAGTAATCAGATTTTTATCGTAATCCATTTTAATCAAAAATTCTTCTTGTTATTGTAATAATAACAGGATAGACTTTAAGATATCAACGATTTATAGCGACAGTGCTTCTTTACATATAACCTTCAAATAGTCCGCTCTGCCTCACTTTTTAATACCATTAATCTAATTTAACGACCAAAGCAACTGTATGTTTCTTCCTTCTGTTTGAAGTTTCTCGCCCTATCTCTTATGCTTTGACTTATTACCACTTCTTGTTCATTAGTAAGAAGGCTTTGATCAATAATAACTCTTAACTTTCCTTTTTGCAAAGGAAGCTTTTGATCATCACATTCAACACGTACAGCAATATTATGAGAAGTATTATTATACATTGCAAGATCTGTCAGCAAACTATTGGCTAATTGTGCTCGATCATCATAGAAAATACCACAATACAATTTTAGTGTTGTCTTATTACCCTCTTTTGTAACACTTTCACACTCTAATTTACTACTGTTAACCACAGATTTAACATCTTCCCAATTAACTGGCGGCACATCTTTCTTTAGTGTTGTGTCTGCCTTTGGTGTTGTTTGTTTGTTTTTTGTCCTTGATCTTGTTGTAGTAGATTCCGCTTGCTGGTCTGCCTTATTACTGTTTCTTGATAAGTTTTGTGTATCTAAGCGTTCTAGCCGGTTTTGGCCTTTTGCTAGCGTTGCTAGCGTTGGTATTGGTGGTATTGGTGTATTGCTGAATGCGCTTGTACCGTTATTTCCTCTGATTGTTAACCGAGACGAAGAATCTTTTCTCTTATCTAGAGGTCCCGTAAGAACGGGATTGAGGGGGGTGTCCTTTTCTGCATTTTCTAAAGCTTTTTGTGCTTTAGCCAAATCTTTCTTACTAGCATTTAATGCTTCTTGTGTACCTTCTAAAAACATGTTTTCCTCGAATAGCAAAGCTTTTTCATCTTCTAAAGCATTTTCTGCATTTTCTAAAGCCTTTTCTGCATTTTCTACACCTGTACGGGCTTTCATTTCCTCCGAGATCAAATCATCCTGTTTATCTTCTAATTCTTTTATTTGTCCATTATTTGTATTTTTATTAACCAAATTTAATGCACCAATAGTTTTGCTTAATGCGTCATATCGTATGGCATAATCGTTTGCTTTTTGTGTTTCATCTTGTATTTCTTGTGTGCTATCTTTTATGTTAGTATCATACGATTGTATATTTGCTGTGTAATTTTTTATCTCATCTTTATGCTGCGTTATTAACCTTTCATGCTCATTTACGGCGCTTTGATACTGTTGTACTTCTATTTTACAGCGTGATAATCTGTCGTGATACTCCTGCACTTCTGTCTGTGATTCATTTCCTTTTGTGCTATCATTACTGACTGTTTTAGTCTTATCGCTTTGTGCATTAACTGCCTTGCGTGCATCAAATAATAAGTTCAACTGAGCTTTTTTACTTTCTTTATATTTCAACAGTATTACTTCCCAATCCGGATTTTGATTATAATATTTTTGCAAACCAGTATAGATTGGTAATCTTCTGCCTGCCTTTTTAGCTGCAATAACCTGCTCGATATTATAAATATTTTGTGTTGTATTAGCACATTGTGTTTCGCACTTTTCTAATGTTTTTAAATGCATCTGTAACACCTCCAAAGGTGTATTATTGGGGTTTTTTCTGGTTTTTTTTCTGGTTTTTTTGCTGGTTTTTTTGCTGGTTTGGGATTGTGTTTCATTAAGAATGATATTTGCGCTCTCCATTGTTGCTTGCATACCTGCATGCTGTTGTTCATTAACTTTCCTTTTTTGTTCATTAACTTTCCGTTGTGCCTCCTGTAATTCTCTATTGGTATGTTCGCATGACTGGCTCGCTTTTTCACTAATACCCTGCAATGCATCAATTGACATATCATCTAATTCATCATTAGAAGTACCTCCATAAATACTATTGGGAATTGTACTACTATTAAGTATACCTCCTTTCCGTCTTTCAATCGCAGAGTTGATACCTGTAAGATGTTTGTGTGCAACATCATAGTTTTGTTTGCAATCTGCTAATTTTTTTAAACGTCTCTGTAACACCTCCTGATCTGTCCTTTTGCGTCCTTTTATTTTGCGTACTTTTGTTTGGCTCACAACCTGTGCTGCGGGGCTTTCCGTTGGCTGGCTTTTATTAGAAGTGTGTGTGTGTGTCTGGGTCATTGTAGTGACTGCCCGTGTGCCGAAAATTAGTTGGCCAACTTTCACGTCCATTGCTGCCTTCTGTAAGTTATCTTGTGCTAATGATACATAAATGTCAAAGGTTTGCTTTTGACCTTCCCACCAAGATACTGTTTCACCTCTATCATTACACGAAAATTTTTGTTTTACGATAGAGAGATAATCTGTCTCTGTGAATGGTCTCCCACCACTTTTAGATTCTTTTTTACGCGCAATAACCTTATCGATTATATTACACGCTTCCTGACAACGATCACGTTCGCCTTGATATTGCACTACTCTGTCTTGTTTCTTCTTCAGAGACTGTAGTGTTAGTGGAACATCCGTAGCTGGCCTTGCATTAGGAAGATCAGAGTTAGTACTCATGAAATGTGATTGGTGATTTTTTGTAGTACTGTGCATTCGTATGCCATCGATATTAACTTGTATCTTACCTGCATCTACCATCTCCTGAAGATATTCTCTTGATTGTATACTTAATGCAACACCTCCTAAATATACTGTACCTCCAATCGTCGCACCATCAAAAGCACCTACTAGATTCTCTATACCGTCACCCAACTTTATGTCACCGCCAATATCCGCACCATAAAAAGTCTCTGATTCTATAATACTTATTTTGGTATTACTCAAAATTATACTACCGCCAACATTCAAACCATTAAAAGCTCTTTTGGCAAAGCGCGCTAATTTGGAATTACTCAAATCTAGGTCACCTCCAATCTTCGCACCAGTAAAAGTATATTGTTTTAATAAAATAGAAGAATGATAATGAGAATCTGTACCGCCAATATGACTCATATCTAAATTACCGCCAACATTCAAACCATCAAAAGCCCATTGCGATATATAACGCATTGGGTTCTTCGCCAAAATTAGGTTACCTCCAATATTCATACCCTTAAAAGCATCTTCCTCTAAAGTATCTATTCCACAACGGTCAAAAAATAAATCTCCTTCCATCTCCACATCCCGAAGAAGATCTGCTTCTAGCTTCTTTATTTTTTTGTTATTGGAGAAATTAATATCAATTATTGCATGTACATTTCCATTATTATATGTGCTTTCTAACCATGCTATAACATACTCGAAGTTTTTTTGAGATAACTGCTTATTACAGAGATTCAGTTCTCCTGCCATATAACCATCCTGGTAAAAGTCGTCTATTGCACTTTGTACTGCTTTTGTTACTCCTTTTATTCCAACATTATCATTCATATATTTAATATATTTATATCAGTAATATAACATACTTCTACACACATTGCAAGCACTTTGTTATTGCACCTCCATTTCATCAATTTCATACTTCTCTAATCATCAGCCTGCCCTTTTAGTATAACTTTGTGTGTTGGTATTTTCACGTATGTGTAATATGCTTTGAACAGCGTGGTGATTATGGGTAGCCTAGATTTGAGTTTGCAATGTTATTACTTTATTGTCTTATATGTGGCAACTTCAGAGCTGAATTAGATATCCTGTTTGTTGACTGTTGTCGTTGTGAGCTTGGCACTCTACTTGTACGATTTTTTTGTGATGTACCTGGCAAAGGTGGCAAGTTCGATGTAGCTGGGTTGTCCCTGCTTGCTCCTGCTAACAGTCGCGGTCTCATTGTCAATTTTTCCCCCTCTCGTCGTGTAACGGTTTGTTTTGCTGCTCCTGCTAACAGTGGCGGTTTTTGTTGTGGTCTCATTGTCAATTTTGCCCCCTATCGTCGTGTAACGGTTGGTTTTGCTGCTGGTTGTGGTGCTGGTTGTGCAACGGTTGGTTTTGCTGCGACCCGCCGCTGTGGTGCAACGGTTGGTTTTGCTGCTGCTGGTGGTCGTGGTGCAAGAGGCTGTAAACGCTCCAATCCTTCTGAAAATGGTACAAATCGTATTTGACTATTTGTTGCTTTGTGAAGAAAACCTACCATTGGTGGCAATGAAGAGTTAGGCTCTGTTTTTATACAATGTAATTTCTCGCCATTCATTGGAATATTTTCCATCTGACTAAGTATAGAGTATGTTTGATTTGGAATATCGTCAGTTGGAATCTTTTGTATATTCTGTCCCGCTTGGTACAATAATATGTTTTGACCATCATATTTTATATAACAACTAGTACCTAAAGCTACTATTTTATTCTTTTCTAAATTAACTTCTTCTTCAGCTCTTCCTAAACTATTATATAGATAATAACCACTTTGAAAAATTTTAATTTTAACTGCACCATCACTGCATTTTTTAATATCAAATGAGTGCCGACTAAGACTATTACTACTGATTATGCTAAAATCATTAGATACACCACCAGTACTTCTACCAAAGCTAAACCATTTATCATTTTGACATTCTTTAATAGAAGATGTTGATATACAATTTAATTGCAATAATTCTAAGTTTGCCTTCTGATCTGTGATTATATACTGGCCATCAACGCCAATATTTACAGGAATACCACTGTTTATTTGATATTTATCGTCATTACTCTTTAACTGTTTGTATGAATAGGGATCGATGGTTATTGCTGGTATAAGTCCTTTTCTTGCCTCACTCACAATTTTTGTTGTTTTTTGCGCAGCTTGCTCCACTTCTCCACCTACGTGTGTGTCTAATACTGCAGAAAAATATTTCTCCTGTGCATTTTCAATAACATTAACAGTTTTATCATCATGTTCGCGAGAACTTTTCACTAGATACTCTGCAAACCCTTGTAAACCTTGTTTACTACTATGATAATTCGATGCAATGTCAGATATCTTTCCAAGAGAGTTGTTTTCTCTAAATAAAAATCTGTTTTCTTTAACGCTGTCAATTGTTACTGCTTCAAATGCACCTTGCTGACTTTCTCGCTTCTTTAACACTGCCTGATAATCAGTATTAAATAATACACCATCACTTGCTTGAATTAATGAAGTTGAGACATCGGTGCCATCAAACTGAGAATTTTGTTTTTTTATATGCGCTAATATGTCAGAAATGCGGAAAGTACATAAATCAGGCTGAACATCGTTTAACACTCCATCTTTATTAACATCAATTCCATGGGTATTAACTCCATTGTGATCCCTAATGCAATGACCATCAAACATTATATTTTCTGTTGCGCCAGCCTTTCTGTGATGTAACATTGAATGCATTTCTGTTATATCTACGGAAGTGAAATTATTGTTTTGGTCTTTTATTAACATCACCAATCTTGTATCTCCAAGGTTGGCACAAGTAATTTGATTGCCATCAGAGGCTACAATATTCACAGTTGTACCAGATGATTTTAATTCACTTCTAGATGAAGTGATATTACGTTTAACATTATTATACGCAATTTTGACTGCATTTTCAGTATTGTTTATTGGCATTGACTGTACGTATGCTATATCACCGTTATGGTTGCTATTATCTTTAGTTTTAGAAAAACTATTACATGTATACCGAGAGCAATCGATTTCTGGTATACCTGATGCTTCTCCTACTTGACAATCAGAAGTATGTGTAATATTTATATCATGATTTTCTACTTGAAATTTAGCTAATTGATTAATGTCTGCGTGATGATTAATCTCACTTCTTTCCTTGAGACTATCATGCGTTGCAAATAATGTTATTTGATACAATAAATTTTTAATATTTTGAAACTTATCGCCTCTTAATGATTCAGGCAATTCAGCAACATTAATATCAGGTATATGCTCAAAACATTCTTTCATTAATAGATAGCAATGATCATCCATATAATGCATTGTATTTGTTTTTGGGTCAATATAGTTATTGGTAATATAATAAAGTTTTTCCATTGACTCTCTTAACAATGCAATATTACTATTCTCCGTTGCTGGATACACTGGTGGTGTAGGTAGTTCATTGAAAGATAAGACAAGATTCTCTACTAAAGGCACAATTGCTTTAGAAGCACCAGAAACATGTTGTATATAATATAAAAATTCAGTTTTAGATGAAAAATTTTGTAAGCCTTCATCGTGAGTTAAAAAGGATAATGGTTTATCATAACAAATGTTATATTTTAATCGTCTGAACCTACCATCGCTATACCGAGCATAGGCAACTATATTCCAAATTTCAGTGTTAAGCGTCTCTTCTATTTCACTAGGTATAAAGTTTTTTATGTAAGCTACTTTGTCGTTATCTCCCGCACTATAGTCCTTTAATATTTCTACTATTGTAGCTTTTGTATCTTTGTCTAGATCTCCGATAGTACGATGTTGCATGAAAGAGAATACACGATTACAGAGATGATGCAAGTAATGGGTGTAAATCTCTGTTCTGTAGATATAAGCATTTATTACAAATTCATCTTTTAAGGCTTTTGGAATCTCGAATGCAGGAGTGATGTTGCGTTGTAGTGGTGCACGTGGTTGAAGGCTTACGATTGGTTGCTCTTGATGATGTATAGTCTCATTCAGATTGACTTCATGCGCAAATACTTGTTGGTTATCTGCGACTACTGCGAGTTCATCGCCAAAGTGTTGATTATATAAAGCTTGATTATGGTGGAATAATGCAGTTGATAATGGTAAACAAAAATTTGTTTGAAACCTTACAAACTGACCATTAATTTCTGTGTCTTTTTTGTCAAGTAAGAAGAAGAATTCATCAAGATGCCGAGACTCTTTAATAGTATTATAATTCATTTTAAAGTTTTTTCTGATTGCCCCTATATCATCGGCTGTTAGCCGTGTTAGCCGTGGATTTGTCGAGCTATTACCATCAAGGATTTGGTTGTGGTCTTTTATTAATATATTTACCACTAATGCAATATTCTCTTCAATCGTATCGCCTTGGTTCTGATTCGTATCGCCTTGGTTCTGATATATAGCCAATTGTATTGCTTCGCTTAAGAACGCTTTGGCAGTATCACGATGCTCATCAAAAATACGTCCAAGATTCAATTTTTTACCATATTTTTCGTAATAGTGCAAACTTATACAGCCAATATAAAATTGTACTGCTATTGAAAATTTTGCTCTATTTTCATCTGAATTTACGGTATTATTATCGGCAGTGGAAGCATTTGTTAAAATATTTGTAAAAACCCCTTGATAGTCAGACCAAAAATGATCATGCAATGTAGCACTTAAAATACAATCTACAATCTCTTGCTCTGTAGAGTCATCGTCTACTATTGCAAGTGCCTTAAGATATGCAAGTGTGAGTTTTTCATTACCTGTTGTTTTAGACAAATCAAGACCATCTGTTGGTATTCCATTATCTCCAATACTCTGTTTAATTCTTTTTATTAAATCAGATATGTAATCTTCATTGAGTGGCCTTGGAGGGCTTGGTGAAAATTGTTTTTTAATATCTCTTTTAATATTATTGGCTTCCGTAAGTTCGATGGCTGATACAAAGTGTTTTGCACCTTGTGATTGGACCTTAAAATTGCATAGGTAATTTGGTGCACGTAGAATATTGTCAGGTCTGTCAACTGCAAGATGAATAGACTGAAAATTTGTCTTATCTTCGCTAGCCGCTGCTATAGCCCATGCAGGAAGTATAGGATATTCGTGATTAATATTTACAACATTAAATGCACTAGATGCTCTCATTGCAGTGATAATTTCCTTATTTTTGTATAACTGATTTAACCTGCTTTGTTTAGCATCTTTTAATGATTCGTCATTACATTGTGATATATCGGCTTCTAAATCATTAATATACTGATTAATCGTCGCTATGACCGATTTTACTTCAGATGTTGCATATTGGTCAAATGCTGAACCATGGACAAAGTATTGTAATGCCTTCGCTGCTTGGCATGTATTGTCCGTCCCAATGGTGCTTCCCCCCAGTAATTGGTACTAAAATATGTACATTATTATTTTTATCAACTTTAATATAAGAGTACGATGATTTCTCTTGCATATATTTTTAATTATAAATTATACTGCATACCATAGGTAGTATATTTTAATAATAACATCCCTTACCAATATTTTTCTAAAATCAATCTTTTATTAAAACCCTTAATTTGCAAGATAAGCGTAATAATTTTCAGTAAACAATCTTCATTTTTTCGTTACTTTTGTATTGTTGAAGGGTCATGTTTATTGAAGCCGTCCAGCCGTCAATGTAAATATTATTTCCCATTTTAAACATTTCTTTGACCTTTTCCCTGTTGGTGTCCGTGTCAAAATCCCTTGCATTGATGACATAAAACCTGTCTTCCGCTTTGTAAATAAAACCTTTTACGACCTCCTCAATTTCCACATTGAGCGAAAGCCCAGACTTCAAGACCATATTGTAAACATTGCTTAAATCGTCGTTGCCATTCATTTTAATTTCAAGTTGACCACCCTCCTCCACAAGTTGAGTCTTCTCCGTGCAATCAAATACTTTAAAGCCTGTGTCGACGCCCTTGTATTTCTCCCCTGCTCGGCGGAGGCGTTCCACTGTGATGCTTGAAATCACTGGTTCTAAATCATTTTCTACGCAAAATTTGTGAGCCTCCTTCCCTTCCTTGATTGCCTCGCTCCATTGTACTAAAATAAACT
>CAJQOT010000063.1 GCA_905480015.1 uncultured Rickettsiales bacterium
AAATAATATATGATTTTCACCGCGAGATGCGTGATATAAAAAGTATGCGATGATTACATAAAATAGTGTGTATGCGATGAATTCTGTTGTTATTCCACAAAAGGTATGAGCGGTGGTGAGTATTAAAAAGCTAAAAAATGCATAAAATACACGGGTATCTATACCTTTAGATACAAACGCTTTAATTGAAAGGTATAATGCAAAGAAAGCATACAGCGTGAAGTAATAAATGTTTTCTGCGGACGTTTGTAGCAATGTTTGTATGGATAGTATAATTAAAAATATACAGTAAATGCTATTTTGAATAGAGGTATTTTTCAGAAGCGTTTGGCAAGTTTTATGTATACTGTAAAATAACAATAGAGATGTTATTGGTATGATGATATTTTCGAGATGTAATGAGTGTGCAATGCTTACGCTTGTAAAGTATGTGGTAATGCAAAAAAGGTAAAATAGCAATGTTTTTGAATATGCACGAGTTATTAATGCGAGCGATGATATAAATAGTGTTGATTCGAAAATGATGGATTTATAAGGCAGTGTATAGTGTTGTATGATTTCAATAGGTGTATTAAAAATACTTGCGAGTAATAGTCCGTAAAGAATGAGGAAGTCTTGTGGAGTGCTTTTATTTAAAATTAAATTAAATGTAAAGGTTGCAAAGAGTGATGTATATAAAAAAAACCAAATGTATTCGGGGTTGTATATGTGCAACATTATTGAATTTTTGAATTTGCTTCAACTTCCTTATTCATGATGTGTCGGTAGTTTTCAAGTTTTTTTTGTATGGGTAAATTTGTAATGCTCAGCATTGATATGGCGAGTAGTCCTGCGTTTTTTGCACCACCAATGGCGACGGTTGCAACTGGAATACCAGATGGCATTTGTACAATGGAAAGCAGGCTATCTTGCCCTTTTAATGCCTTACTTTTAATTGGGACGCCTATAACGGGAATAGTAGTTAACGATGCAACCATACCTGGTAAATGTGCTGCACCACCAGCACCGGCGATGACAATGGAAATTCCTCGCTCTATTGCAGTTTTTGCATAGTTAAACATTTTTTCAGGTGTTCTATGGGCAGAAACTACTTCGCATTCATATGGAATTTCAAATTCATATAGTATATCACATGCTTGTTGCATAATTTTGAGGTCTGAAATACTTCCCATAATCACTGCAACTTTCATAGTATTATACTCAATTTTCTTGCAATTAATGATAATAGTATAAAAAGTCAAGCATTAGAAAATACTGTGAGATTTGACTTGTAAAATAATACAAAATATTGTATAATAAGCTTGGTATATAGAGATATTTTTTAGAATGAAAAAAGGGATTATATTGTGTTGTATAATGTTAAATACAAGTTGTGTAATGTTTGGCGGTAGCCGTACAACAACAACTCAGGTAACATCTACACCATCTGGTGCAGATATATATGCAATTCATACTGAATCAGCACATAAATACATATATGAGTCAAAGAGGAAGGCAAGGCATGGTGATAAAGTAATGAGCTATCAAGGCACTACTCCATTAATGGTAGAGGTATTGCGTGGGAAAAATACAAAAATTCTAGTGTATAAGAATGGTTACAAAGAGACAGAATTTTATATTAAAGCAAAAAAAGAGGTTTCATATTTTGATAGAAAAAACAAAGCATGCATGGGAGATAGATACTATTCATGGATGTTTGGTGGCATTTGGGATGAAATTGTAAATGGATATATTTTTAAAAATATCAAAAATGATTATTGCAAAGAGGTAAGGCACAATTATCATATCAATCTTCAAAAGATTGGATAATTTCAAATTTTTTCACATAAAAAAACTCCTATTGCACCGCTCATAAAAGACGGCGTTAACACTTTAAATCCATTCTTTTTTAAAATACCCGCAAACTGTTCCCTTGTTTGGAATTTTAAAATGGATTGTGAAAGGTATGAATATGAACCATTAGATTTAAAAATTGCATCGTATTTTGGTACAATGTGTTTAATGTATGAATGGTATGCAAAGTTATAATTGTCTGCATTTGGCATAAATTCCATAACTGCAAATACCCCACCTTTGCACAGCACGCGGTGTACCTCTTGAATAGATTTCTTAATTTCTTGAAAATTTCTTATACCAAAAACACATGTGGTAAAATTAAATGTATTATTTTTAAACGGTAAATTTTGTGCATCGGCAATGATGAATTCTCCTCCATTAATTTTCCCCTTTGCCATTTCAAGCATTTCAGGATTGATATCACAAAGTGTAACATTGGGAGTTTTTTGAAGAAGTAGCTTGGCAATGTCTCCTGTACCAGAGGCTAGGTCTAATATATTATCTTCATTTTTGATATTAAGCATTTTAATAAAATCTTTTTTCCATTTTCTATGAAGAAAAAGACTCATGGCATCGTTTGCTTTGTCGTAATTATTGTGTACGGAATCAAAGACAGAATTAACGAATTTCTGCCCAACTTTTTGTGCAAGGTTTATCATCTAAAAAAACGAATAAGTGATAACATAATTACATACAAGAATGAGTATTGAAGACACAACAACCGCCCGTGTTGTAGACTTTCCAACACCGGAAGATGATCCATCTGAGTTTAAACCAAACGATGTCCCAATATATGTAATAATAAAACCAAACATTACAGATTTCATCACTCCAATATTGAAATCAAATAACTTTAAATGTGTAAACATTGTGTATGTATAAAGCACACTATTGTATTTTAAATGAAATGTGGCAACAGTCCAAGAGCCAAAAAATGCAATAAAATTTGATACAGTAATTAAAATTGGCATAGAAATTAAACTTGCAACAATTTTTGGCACAACAAGAAACTTTACTGGGTTTATTCGCAGTGTTTTTAGTGCTTCGATTTGATCGGACACCTTCATTGTTGATATCTCCGCTGCAAGAGCAGAGGCTATTCTTCCGGAAATCATCAGCCCAGTTAACACCGGTCCCAGTTCACGCACAATTGCACTTACTACAATTTTAGATAGTGTTTCTGGCCCAGCAAGAAATGATAATCCAGCACTGGCTTGCATTGTCAAAACTGCACCTGTAAAAAACGATGTAAGAAATACAACAGGAAGGGAAAAAAAACTAATTTGTACAATACTGTGAAATAATTGTTTTTTATAGTAATTAAATGTTATAATTTTTAAAAGTATATTTATAACTTCAAATACATGATTAATCAGCGTTCTTGCCATTATGTAATAATAATTTATTTTTAAATACATCAAAAAACTGATTTGTCAAACTATATCTCCCTTCCCCAAGTTCCAAAAAAGCCAAGAGTTGGTTTAACATCAAGGTTATTTTGATGCAGAATATATGCTCCTTGAAATGATATTGTCCCATTTTTAGTGTCCTT
>CAJQOT010000064.1 GCA_905480015.1 uncultured Rickettsiales bacterium
ATTGAAGCTAATGCGCTTAAAAATTAGCCCACCGGATATGCCTAATAAGATTAAAAAACCAATTTGTTCTAAATATTCCATTTGATCATTTAAAAAATTCCTGAAGTATTTGCGACTATTGTAAAATTAAATAGCTTTGCAACCCAATTCGGTGACGTAGCTCAGTTGGTAGAGCAAAGGACTGAAAATCCTTGTGTCGTGGGTTCGATTCCCTCTCTGGCCACCACTTTTTAATGTGACTCAGAAACATTATGTTACTAATGATTGTAGAAAAGTCACAAATCTCAATCTAACAATCCTTTAATTGCACTCATCCTTATTGTTTGTGTCTAATATTCTGGTGTCAAAAGAAGTCAAAATTCAACTATAGCATTGTTTTTAATATGTATTTGTGTATATCTAAAGCAATAAAATTATAAATGCAGCCTTTGAGGTAGTAATTTGTTTAAAATATCTTTTTTAACTTTAAATCTTCATACTTCCGTCTTGTTGTAAATTTTTGATAAAAGTCATTGGAATTTGAAACATTCCAAGACGCACTTTATATTCCCCAACGTACAATAACACCTCTGTTTCCCCATATGGAAATTCTTTAATTTTACAAATAGATAGAATATCACTAGTTTCAATAATAAGCAACTTACTATAAAAATTTTCAACATTCTGGGCTTGAGTTTGTTGCGTCACCTTTTTTACTTCACGCTTGATGATATTTTTTCGTGGCTTTGCACCTTTAAATTGTACAATTTTTTCTTTATCTTCAATTAGAGCAATATCATTAACAATCAGCCTTGGGTTACCACTTTCATGTATTGATGCAGAAACATTCATAATCACAACCTTTCCAATTACAAGGCTATCACGGCTTTTCTCAATAATATCATCTTTAAAAATTGCCACTTCAAATACACTCGTAAGGTCAGATATATGTAAAAACGCAAACCTTCCACGGCTGCCACTCCTTTGCTTTAACATGCCAATTACGCCAGACATCTTGAGAGAAATTTCTTTTCCATCTTGTAGCAATGTCTCTTTCACCTCGTCAAATGTCTTAACATTATGTTCTTGCAAAGTACTTGTGTAATGAAGTAATGGATGTGATGATAAGTAAAAACCAAAAGCATCAAATTCTGCTTTAAGGGCGTCACTGTCCGTGAACATTATTGCTGGCCGAAGTTTTGGCTTTGCTTTCATTTCACTTGCATCAAAAAGAGAAAAATTATTATTATCCTGCTTTGACTCCGCAATTGACAGTATTATTTGGATATTTTGCAATAATTCATTGCTGTTGGTGTGAAGTTCTTTAAACGCCCCCGTCTTAATTAACCCTTCAAGTACCTTCTTATTTGCATACTTTGAACCAAGACGTTCTACAAAGTCAAAAATATCATCAAAGTTCTTTTTTGAACGCTCTTTTTCTATTTCAACCGTTACCATTTCACCTACGCCCTTAATTGCCGAAAGTGCATATTCAATTTTTCCATCTTTAACTTGAAAGCTTGTTGAAGATGTATTGACATTGGGAGTAACAAATGCAACTCCTGACTGCCTTGCTTCAGCAATAAAAATATTAAGATTATCCGTATTGTGAATATCTAAATTTAAAATAGACGCATAAAATTCTAATTTGTAATGTGCCTTGAGATACGCCGTATGAAATGATATCACAGAATATGCCGCAGCATGTGATTTATTGAATCCATATCCTGCAAATTTCCCCACCAATGAAAAAATTTCCTCTGCTTTTTTTACACTCAAACCATTTTCTTTGGCACCAGAAATAAATCTCTCCTGTTGTTGATCCATTTCTTCTTTATCCTTCTTACCCATTGCACGACGCAAAATATCCGCCTCTCCAAGAGAGTACCCCGCAAGTACTTGTGCAATTTTAATAACCTGTTCTTGATAAATAATAATTCCATAAGTTTCCTTCAGAACCTCTTCTAAAAGCGGATGAACATATTCAACTTTCTCCTTGCCTGTTTTTCGGGCAATAAATGATGGAATGTTTTCCATTGGCCCTGGGCGATTAAGAGATGTCAAAGCAATGATGTCATCAATCATATCAACCTGCATTTGCTTCATGGCATCTCGGCAAATTGAGCTATCTAGCTGAAAAACGCCCTTTGTTAAGCCAGACTGCAAAAGTTTAAAGGTATCTTGATCATCCAAAGGGATTTGCGATGGAATTATTTCTACATTAAAATTTTCCTTCACAAGTAAACATGTCCTTTTGATAATAGTCAAAGTTTTTAATCCAAGAAAATCAAACTTCACAAGCCCAGCCATTTCGGCCATTTTCATTGAATACCCAACGGCAGGCAAATCTTGATCATCCGTTTTATACAAAGGTACAATTTTTGCAAGATCCTCATTCGCAATAATAATTCCCGCTGCATGCGTTGAAAGATGACGCACAAGCCCTTCAAGGTTCGTACCAATTTCAATAAGGTTTTCAATAATCTCATCGTTTGCTTTTTGTTCTTGTAGGTCTTTATCCATTGCAATTGCCTGCTCCAATGTAACGGGTGCCACAGGATTAAATGGTACCATTTTACAAATTCTATCAACCACTATGTATGGAATTTGTAACACACGCCCAACATCCTTTAAAACTGCCCGAGCCTGTAACCTTCCAAATGTTGCAATGGAAGAAACTTTATCTTTTCCATATTTTGTTTGCACATAATTAATTACCTTATACCTCTCTTCTTGGCAGAAGTCTATATCGAAATCCGGCATTGATACCCTCTCTGGGTTAAGAAATCTTTCAAACAGCAATCCATAACGCAGTGGGTCAAGGTCTGTAATATACAAACAATACGCAACAAGAGATCCTGCCCCAGAACCACGACCTGGCCCAACTGCAACACCATTGTTTTTACTCCATTTAATGAAATCAGAGACTATTAAGAAGTATCCCTCAAACCCCATGTTTGAAATAACGTCAATCTCATATTCAAGGCGTTTTGTATAATCTTCTTTTGTGTATCCTTTAACAATACCAAAGTCATTTAATCTGTTATCTAGTCCATCACTTGCTTGTTGACGGAGCTCTCGCCCTTCATCTTCGGCAAATTTTGGAAACATTGGGTTGTGTGGCGTTGGGTAATAATTACATTGCTTGGCAATATACTCTGTATGCAAAATAGCAGATGGTATATCAGAAAAGAGCTTTTGCATTCCTACATCATTTTGAAAATAATGATTTGGCGTCATCATTGGACGCTCATCTTCAAGTGTAAATCTTCCATTTTTCACGCAAAACAATGCATCTTGTGATGCAAAAAGACTTGAATTAGGAAAATATGAAGCATTTGTTGCGACGAGTGGAATTTTGTTATCTGAAGAAAACTCTACCAAGGCTTTTTCTTCATCTACTTCATTTTGTTCATTTGTAAAGCGTGATATTTCTGCAAAAATATTGCCACTTGAGAAAATATTTGTTAAAGATTTCAAAACTTCTACCGAGGAAGAAATGGCGATGATGTCGTCTGAAAATTGTTTAATTGTAGAAAGTAGAATATTGCTAGAATTATTAATTGCTTCATCTGAATTTGTTATTTTTAGAATATTTTGATACCCAGTTAGTGTTTTTGCAAAAAATATAACAGGTCCAATTATATGAACATTTTCTGTGCACAATTTCATTTCAACCCCAATAATAGGCTTAATACCAGCACTAACGCAAGCGTTTGAAAACTCTAAAGAACCAAAAAGGTTGCCGTCGTCACAAATAGCGAGGCTTTTCATATTGTTTGCTTTAGCAAGGGATATTGCCTCTGGAATTTTTATTGTACTACTACAAATGGAGTATTCTGTTTTAACTTTTAAATGATTGTACATCTATCTTTTTTTTGTGTAAAATATGTAATGGATTTTCAAATGTAAAGCATTGAGTAAAGTTTTTAACCTCAAAAACATAGGTGCCATCTTAAGGTCAAACAAACGGTTATCAGTTGTAGTTCTACCTCAGCAAACTTTCTATATTCACCTTCATTACGAATATAAATCTTTCTTACTTTTCTATATTCAGATAAGCGTTTATATAATTTACTCTAAGTATTACTATTTGACTTTGCATTGTTCGATTGTAATATCGCTCTTATATTTTATCAATAATCCAAGCTAATCTTATATCGTTTATGTCAAAAGATGAGTTCTAAGGCAAACTTTACTTTCCACCGCTATTGACGCATACCAAACTGGCAAAAGTAGAGACTTAAAATTTACCCCGCCGTAATGTATGTTAATAACACTGAAGCACAAAGAAAACTCTTGACAAAATGCACAAACCACCGCACTATAGTGCTTATTAATTTTGTAAGGTGGTCATTTTATGAAGATATTACGATCCGCTTTCCTTGTGTCATTTTTTACGGTAGTTTCAAGAATCAGTGGCTTTATCCGTGATGTGCTAATTGCAACAATTGTGGGAAGTGGTTTTTTTGCAGATGTATTTTTTGCCGCTTTTAAACTGACCAACATTTTAAGAAAAATTTTACTTGAAGGGTCTTTTTTTGCTGCATTTGTTCCGTCATTTACAAAAATAAAAGAACATTATGGCTTGGTGGAAGCTAAGAAATTTTCTTCAAAAATGTTATCAATTACTTTTTATACCGTTTTGTGTATAGTTGTGATTGCCAATATATTTATGCCACACATTACAAAATTTATGGCACCAGGGTTTGTAGGGGAAAAGCTCGCCATGACGATCTCCCTCTCATATATAGTATTTTGGTATTTTGTTGCCATTTCTATAATATCAATTCTCTCAGGTGTGCTAAATGGTTTGCATAAATTTTCATATTATGCCATTGTTCCAATATTACTTAACATTGTAATTATACTTTTTGTTATCTTTTTAAAAGATAAATTTCAAAACATTGCATACTGTCTTGCATGGGCAGTGGTGTTAGGTGGGATTGTACAATTTATGTTTATTTACGGAGCATGTGTTTATGAGAAATTTACCATAAATCTTCAAAGGCCAACAAGAGACCTTGTAGATGATAACACTAAAACTGCGTATAAAAAAATGCTTCCATCAATTATTGGCGGTGGTTTGACACAAATCAATACAATGATTGATCTCATTTTAGGAAGTTATATTATTTCTGGAGTATCTTATCTATATTATGTTGATCGTCTATTTTTCTTGCCAACATCTGTTATTGGCACTGCAATTAGCATTGTTATTCTTCCTTTTATATCAAAGCAAATTGCAGCACAACGCATAGACAAGGCCAATAAATATATAGATGAATCCCTTCAGCTGTCCGCAATATTGGTATTTCCTTCTGCATTTACCTTATTTTTGAACGCAGAAATGATTACATCTATTGTTTTTGAACGAGGTGCGTTTAATGCGACGGACGTTCACTTTGTTGCCACAATGTTAAAAATTCTTGCGGTAGCACTGCCATTTACGGTGTTTAATAAAATTACATCAACAATATTTTTTAGCTACTCCAACACAAAAACTCCAATGTTCATAACATTCATCAGCGTTATTACAAATGTTACAATATCTATATCATTTATGCCATACTGGGGTGTTTATGCAATAACAATTGGTACTGCGTTTTCTTACATACTCTCGTTTTTTATAGGCTTTATAATACTTTTACAAAAAAGAATGTTAATTGTTCATGTAGACCTTATAAAGTTTTTTATGAAAGTCATACTGTCATCTTCTATTGCTTTTACGGCAATGCAGTACATCTCTATGCATCATATATATGGTTACATGCCCATGGTATATGATTTTGGAATATTGCCAAAACTTACATATATTATTGCACTTTTTACAGTTGCTGGAATTATATATCTTGTAATAGGTCTTGCATTAGGTTTGAATATTTTTGGAATGTTATTTACAAAACAGTCATACTCTAAAAATAATAAGCATTCCATATCCAACAATTAGCGCTGGTATAAAACTATATACAGTTGCAAGTAAAGCTTTTTTTGGTTGCATTGCTATTGCCGGCATAAGAGCGTCGCCATCATTGCTAATGGCATTTGTCACTTGTGCAGAAAAAGGAATTGCACCACCAATATATAGCGTTGCTAGAACAATTTGCGGCCCACAACCAGGAATAATACCCAAAAGTGCGGCGGCAAGTGGAACATAATATATGTATCCAACCACGAATGCTTCAAGGTCAAAATGCATAATAACCATAAATGCTTGATACCCTGCCATACCAATGAATACCCAAGAAATAATAAAGCTTGCTTCAATTGCAACTTTTCCAAAAACATCGCAACAAGCAAAGCACCCTCTTTCTTCACACGAATGATTGGTACTTTTAAACATCCACAGTATTATGCAATAAATCATACCACAGCAGTTAACTGATTCAATAAATTTTGTTGCGAATAGAGAGGGCTTTAAATACATAACAGTACTTAATGCTAAACAAGTAAACCATAAAAACGATACAACATGAGGAAGTTTATGTTGCGATGTTGGTAAAATTGATTTTGTTTTATTAGCAGGCAGTACAAACTTTTCTTTTGAAAGAAAATCTACGGTATATCCCATAATAATTGCACAAATACTGACAATAACAAACAGTAACAATGCCATTTCAGGCTTTTTTTGTATAAGTAAAATTGCCGCGTCTCCCATTGTAGCAATGAGGGTTGCCGTCATAGAACCAAATGTTACACAGCCCTTTGAGTATTGAGTTACAACGATTATTGCTCCACCACAACCTGGTAAAACCCCAAGAAATGTTGATACTGGCACTTGTAAATTTTCATGCTTTGTAAGAAAACGCATCATTGAGTCGGCTGTATAGTGTTCAAATAAATAAACAACCAATAAAGTTGAAGCTACAAAGATGCCAACGGCACTGTAACTGTCAAAAATACTAGCGTAAAGTTGTGAATAATGATTTCTTAACAACAATATACAAAAAGTAACTATTGTAAGTTTAGACAGTGGGGGAATAAAAGATCGAAGGCGATGAGGAACTCCAATTTGCATTAGAATAAATAATAATAAGTGTTTCAAGAAATATCGCTACTGTAAAAAGTCAAGAATTGTTTTCATTATCAAATATCAATTGTTTCATAACCTTTTCAAGGGATATTAACCATGGTGTAGAAAATTCCTGAAGAATTCCATTGTTTAGCCTTGAATTTAATGGTCTTATGGCAGGTGTTGGAAATTGTGCAGTAAGAATGGGGAGGATAATTTGTGTTTTTACTAACATAAATTGACTAGTATTTTTGATAATTTCACAAGCAAAATCATACCATGAACAAAATCCATCGCCCGTAAAGTGATATATTCCAAAATTAAAATTTTTGTTCAGTATTGTGATTGTCATTTTTGCAATATCATTTGCATTTGTTGGTGAACCAATTTGATCGCATACAATAGAAATTTCCTCTTTTTTTTGTGAAAGATTAAACATTGTTTTAACAAAATTCTTTCCGTACTGGCTATAAACCCACGATGTTCTCATTATATAATAATTACACCCTGATTGCATAATTAACCTTTCCCCTTCTAATTTAGATACTCCATAATAATTAATTGGTATTGCTGTATCTGTCGGTGCAAAAGGATTGCTACCATCTCCATTAAATACATAGTCCGTAGAGTACTGAAATAGTATTGTATTGTTTTCTTTGCAATATTGTGCAATTTTGCCAACGGCATATGCGTTAATATTCATTGCTAAATCTTGTTCCGATTCCGCCAAATCCACCGCTGTGTAAGCACTGGTGTTAATAATAATTTTTGGAACAAAAGAAAGGTTGCTTAAGAATTCATATACATTTTGGGGTTTTGAAAAATTGCATTCCTTGCTGTCAACAAAATGCCATTGATTGTGGTTCCCATCTTGCAATAGAAAGTCTCTTAAACATCTTGCTACCTGACCATTTTTACCAAAAACAATATTCACTTGGATTGCAGAAATTGAAGCATTTTCTTTTTAACGGACAAAACATATGGCTGTGTAAAAGGCTCCACACCTAGCTGTTGAGCTTGGTGCAAAACTTCTTGCATAAACAATGCAAATAGTTTGCCAACTTCCCTTGGTGTGATTTGATCAAACTCAATAACTCTAACGCACTTCCCTTGTTTTGAAAG
This sequence comes from uncultured Rickettsiales bacterium, assembly GCA_905480015.1. Lineage (GTDB taxonomy): Bacteria > Pseudomonadota > Alphaproteobacteria > Rickettsiales > Deianiraeaceae > CAJQOT01. Next base: position 8,114 of record CAJQOT010000064.1, read on the forward strand.
CTCTTCGATTACTCCGTACATACCAGACTTTATCAAACATGAAAGTTTAGCATTGGGAATTTTCAATTCATTTACTTTGTTACATATTACAATATCACTCTCTTTACCTTCCCCAATGAAGGTGTATGTTTTATTGTTTTGACCATTAAGAAACATTTGAAGTTGGTTATGCTGATCTTTTGTTCCAATGGACCTTACCACACAATAACCTTTTTCATCTTTTGATAGACTTTCCGCCGTTAACTGTGAATACCATTCAGTAAAAACATTTAATTTATGAATATATGGCATTAGTATATGAATTGGGTAACGTAGCATAACATTTGCAAAGACGCAATCAATGGTGTGATTGGACTGTTCTAACGCGCCTTCGATGTACTCGTCTACATTTACACCTGCAACTAATGCGGGGAAAATTGCAACTGCAGTAAAACATGAAAATCTACCAGAAATATCTGGATGAATAATTGTTGGAATATTATTTTGCAATGCAAATTTCCAAAGCGGAGTGTTTTTCATTGTTAAAATAAAACAATGTTTTTTAGGTAATGATTTTTTTTCATCAATATAATGCAAGCAGTAATTTAGCTGAGTAATTGTTTCAATTGTCTCGCCAGATTTTGCAATAAAAATGAATGATGTTTTAGCAAAAGGTGTGAATTTAATTTGCTCCATTTCTTCTGTGTCAAGAATATCAATAAACTTGACTACCGGTGAATGTGGCATAGTGAAACGATTCAACACTTGCCCAGCAAGAGAAGAACCACCAACACCAAATATAAAAACGTGTGTAAAATTTTTCTGTATCTCTTCTGCAATATTCTTCCATATCTGAAGATCTTCGGTATGAAATAATTGTGAAATATCCACTTTAACTTCATTGTTTTTTTCTACATTAAATGTTTTAATGTCCATGCTATATAATATACTTCTTCCACTTGAAAATAGAATTTTGTGTTCTTGGGTTTAAACCCATTTCATCTAAAATTTCTTCTTTTGTAATAATTCCAGTCATTTGCTCTTCATAAATATTCAAAATTGCCTTAAAAATACTCATATTAACAACATCATTCTTAATGAGATCTCTCTTCATTAAAGGCATTCCAAAATGTGTTAAAGTTAACATTGGGCATATCCCATTTGTGTGATTATGAGAAATTTTTGTATAAATAGCACTATCATTTATATTGTGTAGAAAGTTTTTTTTATCACATAAAAATAAATTTTGATCAAAAATATCACGATTTTTATGGATATATTCAATTATTTCCTCTTTTTTGATGTAAACAGAATAAGAAAATTTATTATTTAATAAATACTGTCCGACTTTCTTCTCATTGCGAATTGCAATCTTTCTGCCTGATGGATAGCTCATTTTTTGCCAAAAATTCTTAAAAATATCCGTTTTAAGTAAATGATTTTTAAAACATATAAAGTACGAACACACATGCGGAATGGATTTTGCGTTTATTTTATAAACATCTCTATCTTCAAAGAAATCGTTCATGCCCCAAAAGTCACAATCTTCTGCTTGCATTTTTTCATAAATTGGTAACATATCATAAATAGGGCCAATGACAGAATCATTTGCAATTAGCAAAGTTTCTAGGTTGTCAAACTCATTGCCCATTTTTTCAATGTAACGCAAAATGCCATCCTTATATGCACCAAAATCATACCCAACATTATCTCTTTCAATAATTTCGTGGCAAATATCCTGCAAGGGCGGAATATCTTGTTTTTGCAATGGACAATTTGAAATAAATACCATTGAATACCCAAGCCTTTCTTGTAAATGCTTAATGTATTTCCATGTTGTTGGTAAAATTCCCCGCGGTTGATATGAAACAAACACGCATAATTTTTGACCAAGTGGAGTATTTCCATTTATATAGCTGTATTTTATTGGTTTAAAAAACAGGTAAACCTTCATTGCTAATTGCATCACCTTCACACGGTATTTGCGTGGGAAAATAATATTTATTATTGGACGATATACCTCCCTTTCAAGTATTTTTAGAAATGCTGGTGTTGACATAGCTATTTTGATGCAAAGTTGTGAAAAGTAGGAAGTTGTGTATCTTTTTGTGAAAGTAAAGGTTTTTTTGTTTCCCACTGAATTCCACAAGAATCGTAATGAATACCTCCGTCTGATTGTGAGTTATACAGTGCATCGGTAAAATATAGAACATTTGCGGTTTCAGATAGTGTCTCAAACCCATGAGCAAACCCATACGGAATATAAAGCATTATTTCTGGGCAATCAATTTTAATGGCAAAATTCTTACCAAATGTTGGGGAGTTCTTACGAATATCTACGGCAACATCATTAATTGAACCACTAATGCAACTCACAATTTTCCCTTGCCATGGATCTGTTTGAAAGTGTAACCCTCTTAATATGCCTTTGTGTGAAAGTGAATGATTAACCTGCATAAGATTTGAGTTCAAGCCATTGTCTGCAAAGTGTTTCTTATTAAACTTTTCCATAAAAAAACCACGGTCATCTTCAAACTTTTGTAGTTCTATTACTTTTAAACCTTCAATTCCTGTTTCTATGATTTTCATTTTTCTCCGCTAGCAAGATTTAATAAGTATTTTCTATATTTTGACTCTTTGTTATTATTAATGCTTAATGCAAGAGTTTCTAAATCATTAGATGAAATTAAACCTTCGCGAAATGCAACTTCTTCTGGTGAGCCTATCATAATATCATTTCTACTTTCCGACACTTTAATAAACTCTGCGGCCTCGAACATTGCCTCAGGTGTTCCTGTATCAAGCCATAATGCGGAGCGTGATAATGTAACATAAGACAGTTCTTGAAGATCTAAATATTTTGCATTGATATCTGTAATTTCAAGTTCTCCACGCCCTGATGGCTTTAAGTCATCAACAAAGTCTAGGGCTTTTTTATCGTAAAAATACAACCCTGTAATTGCAAGTTTAGATTTTGGATCTTTCGGCTTTTCTGCAACGGAAATAACCTTGCCATCTTTTACTTCCGCTACACCAAAGCGGCTTGGGTCTCTTACATGGCAAAGTACTACACTTGCACCAGTATCACTTACACCAGACAAAGTTTCTTTGATGTTTGGAATGTGGAAAACATTGTCCCCAAGTGCAACAACGAACCTCTCTGTATTGCGTAAAAAGTTCTTTGAAATTTTTAAAACTTCTGCAATACCACCTGCCTTTTCCTGAATTGCATATTCAATCTTTATACCCCATTGAGATCCATCACCGAGAAGCTCTTGAAAAAGTGGCATATCTTTTGCGTGCGTTGTAAGTAAGATCTCTCTCGCTCCAAGTAATATCAATGTTGATATAGGGTAGTATATCATTGGTTTACTATAAATTGGAAGAAGGTGTTTATTAAAAACTTGCGTCATTGGACGAAGCCTTGTTCCCATGCCTCCTGCTAACAGTACTGCTTTCATATTGTTTCTTTAATAATATTTACAATTTTTTTACTAGACTCGCCGTATCCAAATACACAATGATATTCTATAGTGTTTAGCAATGATTTTTTATATGAATTATAAAAAGTCTTCACTTTATCAACAATGTTATTTGTTTCATTGCCAAGCATTTGTATGTTTGTATTTAACGTCTCCTTCCTTTCGGTGTTTTTCCGCAAAATGAATGCTTTTTTACCAAGAGTCGCCACTTCTTCTTGCACGCCGCCTGAATCTGTTAAGATTAAATCCGCATTTACCATTGCATGAAGGAATGGTTTATATTCTATAGGCTTTGTAAGTGTGATATTTGAAATGCTTGCAAGTTCACTATACACAACATTCCACACATTAGGGTTTTGATGTACTGGAAAAAGAATTTTTATTTTATCATTTTGTGCTAACTCCTTCAATGCTTTACAAAATTTGACAAGGTTTTCACCGTGGTTTTCCCTGCGGTGCATTGTTGCGAGAATATTAAAAGAATTATCATTGTTTATTTGCACGCCTTGCGTCATTTCAATTATGGTATCAACCACAGTATTGCCTACAAGAAAGATATGCTTTTCGTCAAGACCTTCGTTAAGAAGGTTTTGCACTGCTTCTTTTGTAGGGCAAAACATCATAGATGATAGTCTATCAGAAAGAATTCTGTTCATTTCTTCTGGAAATGGAGAGTTGACATCCCCACTACGAAGACCTGCCTCTATATGGGCAAAAGGTATTTGATTATAAAAACTTACAATTGCAGCAGAATATACGGAGTTAGTGTCGCCTTGTGCAATAATGCAATGTGGATTGTATTTTTGTACTTGTATTTCAAGATTTGCAACAATGTTATTCATCACTTCAACCATTGTACTGCCAACGGCATCAAGGTATACATCAACGGTAATATTAAGCTCTTTAATATGAATGTCTAGCATATCTTTGTGTTGCCCAGTGTGAATAACGACCGTATTTAAGTTAGAATTTTTCAACTCTTTAATAACGGGATACATTTTGATTGCTTCCGGCCTTGTTCCAACTATTGCGAAGACTGTCTTCATTGTCTAGTACTAGTTATGTGAAATTAATGTATTAATTTATTAAAATGCAAGGCAAAAATTATAGAAACAGTAACATACTTGCAACATTGTCCTTTGTGCTTTTTATAAATTGAAATCCATTTTTTTTGTACAATTCCATTGCACCAATATTGTGCAGCAAAACTTCAAGCCTTACTAATTTCATTTTTAAACTATTTTTTGCAAATTCAATACTCCATTGCAGTGTTTTATTTCCAATGCCACGTCCACGCATATTTTCTTCATAAATATACATTCCCCAGTCTGTTGTGTGTTCAATGTGATTAATTTTTGAAAAATAAACAAGACCAGCAATTCTACCTTCATACTTGATAAGAAATGCGATAGTTGTTGGGCTTTCTTCTTGGAGGCCATTTAACCACTTTATATGTGTTTGCAAACTAATGTAAGGTATTTGAAAGTACTTTGCAACATGTGAAGCATTACGCCATTCTCTTGTTTTGAGTTGTAACTCACGGTTTACACCTTTTAAGTTGACAAATTCTACTTGCATAATTTTTGTTTGCTTGCTAATTTATAGTAAAAATACAAATAATAAAATGCAAATCAAAAAACCTACTATTATTTTAATAACACACACAAACCCCTTAAAACAAAGCGGAGGCGTTGAATACAATGCACTAATGAAAATTAATCACTTTGCTGAACAAGGGTACAATGTTATTACAATTTCCCCAAGAAGAAAATCAAAAATTGGACTTGTCACTTTCACGCTTAACCATACAACATTCCCCTTTCCAATTACGCTACAATTCGCAATTAATTTAGTAAAATTCTTTAAAGTGATCAATATTTACATTGAACACCTTCTAAATTGGAATAAAAATATCGAAACACTCACGCACTTTGTACAAAACCATAAAGCTCCAAAAACACTTTTTTTACACGATTTACACTTCCGTTGCACTCACCCACATTGCGATATTAACGGTAAATACTGCGGTGCAATGAATCAAGGGTTTGATAAATCACAATGTGCTACATGCCCAAACGGAGGTGGGAAACTTACAACCCACCATCAATGCTTTATAAAATTTATGGAAATGTCTCATAAAATTGTTATTCCATCACAATTTTTAATGGATTTTTACAATAAATTTTTTGCAAACAAATTTGCAAAAAAAACAATCACACACCCAATACAGCATTTACACAAAACTGATGTTTTGTCAAATAGCACCAATATTAGCGGGAAAATCAAAATTGCATTTATTGGTGTTGCTTGCCAACATAAGGGGTACCAACATTTTTTAGAACTTGCTAAAAACCCCTCACTAAAAAATAACTATGAATTTTATGTTATTGGCTCAAAAATTAAGAATCACGACAAACAGTTTATCACGAATATTATAACAAATTATCGCACAGATAACATTCCTTCAATTTTACAAAATAATAACATCAATATTGCATTTTTGTTTTCACAGGTACCAGAATCTTACTCTTTCACAATGTATGAAGCAATTGCAAGCTGTATACCAATTATTACAAGCAATATGAGTGGTAACATTCACAGCCAAATTGCCAATAACTCCGTATATGGCAGGGTATTTGAAGATATTAGCGATGTTATAAAGTTGCTAAATAGCAAAGATAGCACTTTAAAGTTAATAGCAGACAACCCCAATAAACATCTTTATTCACTAACACTTAACAAATTATTCACCTCCTAAAGTATTATATATACTTTGACTAACTTTTTTATATCACAAACCTCTGCTTTAAATTCATAATACCTAGGAATTTAATCTTGACTTTACACAAACAATGGACATGAAAAATACTATCACAGAGAAAAATGATATGGCAAGTCATGCAAAAGATAAAAAAACCAAAAATCTTTCATATACTACTGAGCTTACAAACGACAATAAAGAGTTTTTTCATGGCCATAGAGCAAGGGAAAGAAAAAGGCTTTTAACAACACCATTTGGCAAAGTTTCCAAAAGAGACTTGCTCGAAGTGATGCTATACCATTGCAATGCCCGAAGTGACACAAAGCCCATTGCGGATAATATCCTAAAATATACACAAGGTAGTGTGCATAAAGTACTATTCTTTGAAGAAAATGATATAAAAAACATCAAAGGTCTTGGTGAGTCTTTTTTATGTTTAACTAGAACTATGAGAGAGTTAATGTCCACTTCATTTTATGAGGAATTAGAAACTGAGAGTACATTTGCAAGTTGGGATTGCGTTAAAAGTTACATTAAAATTAATATGAGCCACTTAAACGTGGAGCACTTTAGAATGTTAGTGTTGGGAAACAATAATCAGTTAATTAAAGACTGCCTCCTTTCACAAGGAACGGTTAACCATGCTAGTGTTTATGTGCGTGAAATTGTTAAAGTTACCCTTGAAAATTTTGGTGTATCAGTGATTTTAGCTCACAATCATCCATCTGGAGATGTCACACCATCACGCAGCGATATAGAAATTACTCAAAATATTGTTAAAGCACTTAATACAATTACAGTCAGAGTACAAGATCACTTTATTGTTGGAGTAAATAAGATATATTCTTTTGCAGACAACAACTTACTGTAATACACCTATACTTTTAACACCTTGAATATGGTGTTATGTATGATATTAACTTAAGATTGCAGAAGTAGTATAGCATTGTAATAGATTTGGAACTTCAATGGTGCACCCGAAGGGAGTCGAACCCCTAACCGCTTGATTCGTAGTCAACTGACCTAGTAATTTTTAGATTAAAGCAATACAATACTTTTTATATAAACTATTATAAACCCTTGTAAATACTTACCTTCTAGTAATAAAAGTTAATTTATACGCACACAAATGCCTAAAATTTCTATAAATACAATAAATGATAGATTTATAAAAACTTTGGAAGTGCATAAAATTTATTGGGATAGCAAAACTACTGGCTTTGGTGTGCGTATTACAAAAAGTGGTAAAGTTTCATTTGTACTTCGTTACATTGTAAATAGAAGGGAACGCAAATATACAATAGGGGACTACCCAACACATTCGGCACTTTCTGCCCGTGAAACTGCAATCAAATTGAATGGAGAAGCTGCCAAAGGCTTTGACCCCACATTCGCTTCAATCCTTGCTAACAATGGTATTGGAGAACTACTTGGACACTCTAATTCACGCACAACAGAGCGTTATTCACATTTACATAACAACACCTTACGAAATGCAAGCGAGCTTGTTGGAGGGGTTGTTATGGGGAAATAATACTTGATATTTGCCAAGCATATATTATTAATCAGTACAATTGATGATTGTTTTATGCCAAACATTGCAACGGAAGTAAATAATTTTGTAAATTCTCAAATTCATAATGGAAATTTTACAAGCAAAGAAGAAGCAAGAAAGCAAATAATTCGCAATATGATAGAACAAGATATTGATGAAGGAATTGCAAGAGGTCTTGAAGATGTAAAAGCAGGAAGAAGTGAAACAATGAACGAAGAATGGGTTGAGAATTTTATTACAAAAGCAAAAAAAAGACTATGTATAAAGTAGAGGTTTTACAAACTGCGGAAGAACATTTAGATGTAATTATTGACTACATTGCACTTGAAAGCCCACAAAGAGCAATTTCCTTCACACAAGAAATGGTTGAAAAATTTATTAATCTTGTTTCAACATTTCCTTATGCAGGAGTAAAACATAAACAACATTTCTGCTTTAAATACAAAGGTTATTTAATGTTTTATCAAGTTCAGGAAGAGCAAAAACAAGTCAATTTGCTTTTTGTATTAAATTCCTCACAATACACAGGGTACATTGATATTGTAGAATGATTGTGCGTGTCGTCGATGATATTCAATCTAAATAACCTTCCTCAAGCTCATCAATTTCCACTATTGTTATAAGAGTATTCTTAATTGCAATTATCATATTTTTTAAATATTGCAAATCTTCAATCTCTAAAACAACCTCATCAATTTTTCTATCATCAAGCCAAGATTGAACAGGGCTATATGCACCAACTTCAAAACTCATAACTTCTTGCGTAACACCTTCAAATACGATAACTTCATTTTCTATTGTTTCAATCAGAAGTCTTGGCTCTTCAAAAGTTATACTCTTAATTACAAATTTTTCCTTTGCATTTTTGCATTTTATTGAACCGTCGCCTTCAATACTTTCCATTGTGTGAAGTCCTGTTAATTTTTGCCCAAGGGTTGCATATTTTTCAAATGTTTCAAAATTTGTGGTAAAAGGCACTTTTGGGAAGCCTGACTTTAAAAACTCAAGGTATGTTTCACGGTAAGAGTTACTATGTAAAACGGCGTAAATGTAACCCATAATTTGTTCGGGTGTAATATCCTTGCCAATTTTTTTGCCGTAAAGGTTTTCAAAATACTTTACAAAATCTTTCGTAAAATTGTGCTTTCTTTCCTCCTCGCCAAAATTCATACTTTCTTGCCGTTCTTCGTTGCTTGCTGGGTAAATGTATAGGGGTGCAATAAAAGTATGCCCATTAACCGTATGGCAATCAATTGGTTTGTTTGAAACAAATATATGCTTAAAAATTGATTTATTGACGGAGGCTTTTTCTTACATTTCATAAACTAAAATAAACTTCGTTGAGTTACTTGGTTTATGTTAGTGTGTAAGGCTGTGCGTGATGTTTTATGCTCCATTTTGAGGCTCTGAAATAGCCTTACACTTTGCACATTAAAGCATCTTTTGGCATTAAAATAGCAGAGGAAAACATATTGTCTTGCGTTTCAATGTCTCTGCGTGGTTTTCTAAAATGCGTTCTTGCACATCGCTTGAAACTTTTTTTGCCATACCAAGAAGGTCATATTTGTTTATCTCAAGAATGTCTGCCATTTTTATAATATTTTCTTCCTTTGGTGCATTCCAGTCTCCAACTTCCATTTTACTAATAAACGGAGCAGAAACCCCAACCATTTTTGCAAATTTATTCAAGCTAATATTCTTTTCAAGCCTTTTATTTCTAACAGTCTCGCTAAAAACTGCTCTTGAATGCTTTTCACTCATATATTGCACTTTGTAAGTATATCATACACGGACAAGGAGCGGACAAGAGGGAATTTTGCACACTTTCTAAATTTTTAGAAAACATCGCAAAGCCTTGTAGTGCAAGGTTTTAGGAGTGGTGCACCCGAAGGGAGTCGAACCCCTAACCGCTTGATTCGTAGTCAAGTACTCTATCCAATTGAGCTACGGGTGCATACAAGACAATAAAAATATATTAATCGTTTAATTGTCAAGTATAAAATATCGTTCTTACTATATAAAAATACATAAGAAAAGACCACCACTTTGACAGTGGCGGAGCACAACAATGGACATCAATAATGTGATGCCCCTGCCCCTGGTTGTGTTGTTACTACCCTTTCTTCTTGTGGTCCTACTGCATTATGATTCTTAGGCTCACGAGAGAATGCTACACCGTTGTGTCGAGCGCAGTCACCAATATACCCGCCCAATGTGGCAATGTTATGGAAATTACATCTGGGATCCGTACTACTACATTCTTTTACTCCGGAGTAGAACATATCCGGCACTGCTCCCCCCAAATAACAAACACATACGGCGCAATGACACATACATTCACCACATCTTGTTGATGACCCACCTGTTTCATTTGTTG
>CAJQOT010000065.1 GCA_905480015.1 uncultured Rickettsiales bacterium
TGTGCGTATTACAAAAAGTGGTAAAGTTTCATTTGTACTTCGTTACATTTAAATAGAAGGGAACGCAAATATACAATAGGGGACTACCCAACACATTCGGCACTTTCTGCCCGTGAAACTGCAATTAAATTAAAGGGAGAAATTGCCAAAGGCTTTGACCCTCTTGAAAAGCGAATAACAGACTATAACGCATATACTTTGAATGAATTGATTGAGGAGTATTTACAAAAAATGCAAGGTAAGTTGCGTGAAAACACTCTTTTAATGTATAAGAAAATTCACAAAAAACACATCATTGATAAACTTGGCAAACAAAAAGTGAATATCATAAAACGAAAGGAAGTTGAAGTATTGCACAACACTTTAAATGAAACTCCTTACATTGCCAACCGTGTTCTTGCAATGCTTTCCGTTATTTTTGGTTATGCAATTAACCACGGGTTTATAACTAAAAACCCTTGTATTGGAATAAAAAAATACGCGGAAGAAAAACGGTAAGGATATCTTGCAAAACAAGAAATTGAAGGCATTTTAAGTGCCTTGAATACAAGCCCTTATATTATGGAAGTGAATGCAATTAAGCTTTTGTTATTGACTGGTTCTCGTAAAAGTGAGGTTTTACAAGCAAAGTGGGAGCAGTTCAATTTTGATGAAAGAATATGGTTAAAACCATCAAATTCTACCAAACAAAAAAGACCTTCACTCATTCCACTCAACACCTTTGCAATTGAAATTCTGCTTGAAATGAAAGAGAACATTAACAAAAGCAATGAATATATTATAAGCACGAATGAATATCTATTTTACAACACAAAAACTAAAAAACCATTACAAGACATCAAACGCTTTTGGAAAACAATATGCAAAAAAGCAAAAATAGAAAACCTTCATATGCACGATTTACGCCATACCTTTGCTTCAATCCTTGCAAACAATGGTATTGACTTACACCAAACAGGCAAGCTTCTAGGGCACTCTAATTCACGCACAACAGAAAGATATTCACATTTACATAACAACACCTTACGAAACGCAAGCGAGCTTGTTGGTGGGGTTGTAATGGGAGGGAAATAAAGAAATGTCCCCACGCCTAGCACTGATTTTGCCTAACGGCGACCGTTGGTTCACAGGAGAAGAGGTGGGGCTCAATTATACCTCCGCAGGTGAGCACTGATGTTGAGTCGCCTCTCACAGGAGAACCACACGGAGCTTAGTACTTAAATTATACTATATTTACTTGCAATTTGTCAAGCAATATTTTAACCACTAACTAAACATTAATAAAGAATGGAAGACATTAAAGGCTTGGAAATTTTACTTTCACAAAAAAGAATTGATGTATATAAGAAGATTAACCAAGAAAATTGGTTCAATGAATACAAAAAAGATATTAAGCTTGGAAAATTATTTTATGAAAAACTCCATTTTCTAGAAATATTCCTACGCAATAAAATTGATAATGAATTTCAAAAAGTTTTTGGAAATGATTGGCTGATTAACACTAATAAATTTCCATTCTCACAAAATAGCCTTATAAAACTTAATGAAGTTGGCAAAAAAGACAACAAAGTTTCAAATCTTTCATTTGGTTTTTGGTCTAGTCTTTTTCATCCTTATTATCATAACAAGGTATGGTATAAAAATAGAGGCTTACTTCCCTCTGTATTTCCACTATTTAAAGCACACGAACGAAGTCTCAAGCACATTGAAAAAGAACTTGATGTTATTCGCAAGTTAAGAAATAGAGTATTTCATTTTGAGCCTCTTATAAATTCAAATACACAAGAATGTATTGTATTGATTGAAAAGTATGTGCGTGGATTGGGTGGAAATAAATGATAGTTATAAAATAATATGAGCATAAAAATTATAAACGAAACGGATTTTAAAGTTAAGCAATTAACAGAGTGGGGAATTAAGAAGTATACACTTGACGAAGATAGGGTTGATATAAAACTCCGCCATACTTGGATTGAAACAAAGCAGAAAAGCGAGGATATTTATGATATGCTTGCCCAAATTATTTTCACTGCATATAAGGTTAAGGGTTATAGGGAGTTGCCACTTTACTTTGGATGTTTTAACGCTGAAAAAGGTGCAATGATTGAAAACTACCAAGCACAAGATGTATTTGCTCACACGGATATTGACTGGACTCAAACCCCTTCAAAACTTGATAGAAAAACCATTGAAAGAATAAAATTCCTTATTACAGAGGCAAAGGAATACACACTGCCTGATTTAGGCAAGAAATTTAAAGAAATTGAAGAAAAAGGCTCGCTTACTAAAAGAACAGTTAATAAAAACAACTTTTTGATTGTCTACCAAGAATGGCTTGAATTTGTAGGGAGAGATATTAACCCTGCGTATTTTGGAAGCGAAGACATTGCACTTTCGGACTGCTACCTAGCAGACTTAATGACGGACGGCAAGAAATCAATTGCGGAAAAGCTCCGTGTTGTGCTTGCAAAGAATTTTGATGATTGGCATTATAAACAAATTATTCGCTCCACTATAACTGACACCTCTCAATACCAAGATGTCAAAATTGAAAACCAAAAATCCTACCTTAACTTTTGGAGTAAATACGAACGCCCGCCAGCGGAGGAATATCAAGAATATATTCTAAACCGTAGAGACCTCCTTCAGGCCGATAACATTCGTGAAGTTAAAGGGGCATTTTTTACGCCAAAAATTTGGTGTGATGTTAGCAAGGAGTATTTTGCAAAAACTCTTGGGGAAGATTGGCAAGATGAATATTACATTTGGGATTGTTGTTGCGGAACGGGAAACCTTGAACGAGGACTTATAAACCAAGAGCGGGCTTATATGTCTACCCTTGACAATGCCGACCTTGACATTATGAGGCAACTTAACACAATGCCAGATGCGGTAAAATTCCAATTTGATTTCCTAAATGACGAATGGAAGCCAGTTGAAAAAGGAGGGAAAATTCCAAACGGACTGTGGAAAATAATCAAAACAACACCGCAAAAATTGGTAATTTACATTAACCCGCCTTATTTAGAGGCTTCTAACAATAAGAAAAAGAAAGATAGTAATGCAAGAAAAGATTCAACTACAACGGACATTAAACAAGAAATGAAAGAAAGCGGGCTTGGTAATGCAAGTAATGAACTTTTTATGCAGTTTTATTACCGTATTTACAAAGAAATTCCAACTTGCACAATTGGTTCGTTTTCAACACTCAAAAATTGCTGTGGGGCAAATTTTGAAAAATGGCGGGGAAAGTTTAAGGCGAAGTTTCTTGGTGGGTTTGTTTGCAGGGCGAATACTTTTGACAATGTAAAAGGACAATTTCCAATTTCCTTTCAAATTTGGAATTGTGAAAAAAAGAAAAAATTCCCAAAAAAATTAAAATTTGATGTTTTTGAGATTATTAAAATGCCAAAAGGCACGGATGAAGACCTTTTAAAAGCCCAAAAAGTGGGGGTTAAAACGATTTATAATTTCCCCACAAAAGGCTTAATTAACGGCTGGTTTAAAAGCAACAATAAAAGTGAGGAAGAGGCTCTATGCTATATTTCCAAGCATGGAAACGATTTTCAAAATCAAAATGACATTGCACTATATCTTAAAAAATGCGATCATTCAAATAAAGTAACGCAAGCAAATTTATTACAATCATTACTATATTTCGCCGTGCGTTTGTGCATACCAGCCACTTGGTTGAACGACCGCGACCAATTTACCACCCCCCGCAAAGCAACAGCAGAGAAAAACTTCGCATTGCAATCAAAAGATAACACCACACAGGAGCAACATTACGAATATGAAGCCGATGAGAACTTTATAAATAACTGCGTGGTTTTTGCTTTATTTGAGAAAAATAACACAAATTGGCAAATCTTCCCGAACTCGCAAATTGGTATAAACGGCGTTGAACGGGACATGAAAATTTACAATTTGTTACTCAAAGGCAAGGTTTTTACACCAGAAGCGGAGGCGGTGCTTGAGGTTGCTCGTGCAATTTATGTGTTGTACCATAAGGAATTCAACAACACCAACGCATCTTGGTATGAAGTACAGAAAGAACTAAAAGAAAGCAAAAATATTATTTACGGAGACTTACGCAAAGAATTTTTAAAAACACAAAGAATTCTTGCAATGGAAGTTGCCTCTGATGTTTATAAGTACGAGTTTTTAATGGAGTAATAAACCCTTTCAACAACGCACCTCTCTTATGCTCGGGGTAGGTGCCATAAGCGTCAAAAATAGTCTCGCCTAAATTTATAAATATCCTGCTCATTTCCAATAAAGAAAGATTTAATTGTATTTGCAAGCTTTGTTTTAACAATTTTTGGGTCTTGAAATAAAAACCACGCATCCTGTGGTTTATCATATTTTACACAACCAATTCTTAATGTTTGAAGTGCAGAAATTCTTGGAGTGCATAAAATATTCACGGCAAACATTGCCTTATTTCTCATTTCAAGTACGGTATTTGACTTCATTTTTCTACTCGTTGAAAGTAAATCTTCCACTTCATAACTTTCTTGAAAGCCCGTTGAGTTTGCTCTTTTT
>CAJQOT010000066.1 GCA_905480015.1 uncultured Rickettsiales bacterium
AGGGTAAATAATATCAATTTAGTATTTTAATAATGTCTATATCAGTAATTGATTCAAACACAAAATCAGATCTTAGAACAATTCCATTGCCAAGTTTTGTTGAAAAATATCAAGATGCTAATACTGCGTCTTTGGCAAAAGTTCATTATGTTCTTAAAAAAATATCATTTATAAAAACTTCATCTTCTAAAGGTATATCCGATGTTTCTGGAACAACAAGAAAGCCTTTCAAACAAAAAGGCACTGGTAATGCAAGGTCGGGGTCTCTTCGCTCACCTCAATATCGTGGTGGTGGAATTATTTTTGGACCACAGCCCGTTAATGCAAGTTACAAAATTAATAAAAAGGAAAAAATACACGCTAAGAAAGTTCTCATTTCTAAGCTTATCAAGAGTGAAAAAGTTATTATTATCAATGAAATTCAAGTTTCTCCATTTAATACTAAAGATGCACAAAAATTTATTGCAAACCTTGATTTAAAAGGACGCGTTGCCATAATACACGATAATGAAGTTGAATATGGGTCTTTAAAGTCTTTTTCAAACCTTCATAACGTCGGGGTATATTCAAACGAATCATTTTATATTTACGAAATTATTAAATATGACACTGTTGTCTTTACAGAAAAATCATTCAAAAAACTATCTGAAATATTATCATAAATATGGAACTTTTTTATAAAATAACCAGTCGAGAAATCAATACAGAGAAGTCTCAAAAAGGATTAGAAGTTAATCAAAGAACTTTTATTTCACTGCCAAGCGTTAAAAAGAAAGATATACTATCGGCGTTTGTAAAATCATTTGGTTATAAGCCTGATAAAATTAATAGCTTGACTTTTATGAAAGTTATTAATAATAGAAAAAACAGGACAACAAGAAGGGTAAAAATGAAGAAATTTTTTATTACTCTTCCAGATGGTAAAAAGCTTACTCCTATTAAAAATTAAATATTTGACCAAGAATGTTAAAACAGTACAAACCAGTAACACCATCAACAAGATTCCTTGTTCAAGTTGATACAAAAAAATATGTTACAACAAGTAAGCCTTACAAAAAGTTAACATCTCCACTAAAATCCTCCAATGGTCGTGATTCATTTGGACATATATCATGTCGTCATAAGTCTGGTGGTCATAAGAAGTTATATCGTCATATTAGCTTTAAAAGAATTTTTTTTGGAGACTCTGTAGTAAAAACAATTGAGTACGATCCCAACCGTAACTGTTTTATTTCTTTGGTTGAAAACGCCGACGGTACATATGAGTATGTTCTAGCATTTCATGGCGTGAAAGTTGGTCAAACCATTACTTCTTCTTTGCAAGAGTGTGATTTTCTGCATGGTAATACTATGCCATTGCAATTCATTCCATTGGGTTTAAATATACATAATATAGAGCTTAAACCTAGGGCAGGTGGGAAACTTGTTCGTTCGGCTGGTAATTCCGCAACACTTATATCCCGCGACGATGACCGTGCTATGGTGCGTATGCCATCTGGTGAGGTAAGGTATATTTCAGTTCATTGTTTCGCAACTATTGGAACGGTTTCAAATCCTGATTATAAAAATAGAGTCTTTGGTAAGGCTGGTCGTAAAAGATGGCTTGGAGTTCGTCCCACCGTTAGAGGCGTTGTGATGAATCCGGTTGACCATCCGCATGGTGGCGGTGAAGGTAAAACTGGAACCGGTGGCACGCCTGTTACTCCGTGGGGTAAGGCAACAAAAGGAAATAATACTCGAAAGAAAAATAAAATTACGAATAAATCAATTGTCAAAAAGAGGAACAAATAATTATTAAAATATGTCATCAAGAACACAGAAAAAGCCTCCGTTTATTTGCTCAAACCTTCTAAAGAAGGTTTTAAATACTGAGCCACGCCCTGGCAAGCCTATCAAAACATACTCCCGTGCTTCATACATATATCCACAGCTTGTAGGTTATGAAATAGGAGTGCACAACGGTCGTCAATTTATTGTTGTAAGGGTCACGGAAGATAAGGTTGGTCATAAATTGGGTGAATTTTCACCAACACGCAAAGCTCCAACACACAAAGTTAAGACTAATTCAAAAATTAATAACAAATAAATATGACAACGGCAACTCTTAAAAAAGCACCAATTAGCCATCGAAAGCTTTCATTAGCATGCGATATGGTTCGTGGAGGAATTGGTGTTTCACAGGCTACTACGCTCTTAATGTTTCAGGTGCAAAAATCTTGCCAAATTCTTTATAGAGTTCTTCTGTCTGCCATTGCAAATGCAGAAAATAATCACAATATAGATCCAGATTCTCTTATTATAGATAGAATAGAGGTCGGTCCAGCAACAAGGTTAAAAAGATTCGACACAAGAGGTCGTGGAAGATCCGCACCCATCAGAAAACACTATTCAAATATCACAGTCATCTTAAAATCTCAAACTAATTAAGCAAATATGGGTCAAAAGGTTAATCCACTATCTTTTAGAATACAAACAACTAATAACTGGTCTTCTAAGTGGTTTTCTGAAAAAAATTACGCCATCAATGTACAGCAAGACCTAGAAATTCAAAGGTTCTTTCTTGCTTTGCAAAAGCAATATTTTATACAAAAAGTTACAATAGATAGAGTAATCAACAAAACATTCGTTACAGTCCACACAAGTAAGCCAGGTTTTTTTGTGAAAAAAGCACTTGGTGGCATTGAAAATATTGTTGCCAAACTTCAAAAAATTGTAGGTAGTAAAGTTTCACTCAATGTTGTAGATGTAAAATCACCAATGCTATCTGCACAGTTAGTTGGAATATCGATTGCTACCCAAATTGAACGCCGTGCATCACATGTTCGTGTTGCAAAAAAAACACTCACAGATGTTATGCATTATGGAGCAGTTGGTATTAAAATTTCATGCTCTGGGAGGTTATCTGGTGCTGAAATAGCGAGAACAGAAACATACAAAGAAGGAACAGTTCCACTTCACACAATTCGCGCAAAAATTGATTATGCTCTCGTAGAAGCTCACACAACATACGGAGTAATAGGAATTAAAGTTTGGATTTGTAATAAATAATTATTTTTAAGTAAGTATGCAACCCGCAAGAACAAAATATAGAAAATTCCGCAAAGTGATTCCTGCAAGAATCGCAACATCTGGTACATCTGTTTCATTTGGTCAGTTTGGAATTAAAGCTACAACTTCTGGTCGTATCACTGGAAAACAAATTGAAACTGTTCGCCGTATATTGGCAAGGCGTATTAAAAAAACTGGTAGAATTATTATTCGAATCTTTCCACATTTGCCTGTAACCGCTAAACCAATTGGTGTGCGTATGGGTGGCGGTAAAGGTCCAGTTGAATTTTATGTTGCATCTGTGCCCGCTGGAACTGTGATGTTTGAGATGGATGGTATAACAGAAGGGGAGGCAAAAGAATTGTTTGAAAAAATTATTCATAAAATGCCAGTATCATGTTCTTTTGTTAAGAGAAAATTTTCCGCTCTAGACCAAGACTAAGTGTTATAACTCTAAAGTACAATTCTTACTTTTGAACACTTATTGCCTTGTAATAGACCTATTAAATCTTCTTTACTGCTTTACACTGTTAACATTCAAAAATGGCAAGCAAGCAATATTTTTATGATATAACTATCATTGGTGCAGGTGGGTCTGGGCTTTCGTCTGCGTTGTTTTTATCAAAACTTCTTCCACATATTAAAATTGCTATTTTATGCAAAACATACGCAATGGGCAGTCATACAACCTCTGCAAAAGGTGGAATTAATGCCACATTGGGAAATATTAAACCAGATAACATAAGCTGGCATATACACGATACGCTATCATCTGGCAAGGGTTTGTGTGATGTACCATCGGCACGAACAATGTGTAGTGAGGCACCGTCAATTATAGATTTTTTACAAAATATTGGCGTAGAGTTTGATAAAACAGCAAACGGATTGATTGACCAAAGAGTATACGGAGGGCAAACAACCCATTTTGGTAAGGGCGAGCTAGCAAATCGTGTTTGCTTTGTTAAGGATCACACCGGTCATGCGGTTATGGATGTATTGTTTTCTAATGTGCAAAAAAATAAAAACATTACAATTTTTAATTACACACAAGCATTGGAATTACAGAAAGGTGTTCCAAATACTATTCTTGCCTATAAAATGGATACTGGAACAATTGAGGCATTTCATTCCAATTATGTGATTGTTGGAACGGGTGGATTTTCACAAATCTATAAAACTAATTCATCATCACATTTGTGTACAGGGTGTGGTCATAAAATGTTATTTCAAGCGGGCTTTTCGTTTAAAGACATTGAGCTAGTGCAATTTCACCCAACTGGTTTAAAAAATAGCGGAATGTTAATTTCTGAAGCGTGTCGTAGTTATGGGGCATTTTTACGAAACGCTAAAGGCGAAAAATTTATGGAGAAGTACCACCACCTTGAGGAACTTGCACCGCGAGATATAGTCGCCATGGCAATACACACTGAATTACAACACGGGGATGTTTTTTTAGATCTCACACATATAAATGAAGATATCATTAAAAACACTTTAATTAGCTCACATACTGTTGCAAAACATTTCGCCAAAGTAGATATATCCAAAGAGTTGTTACCCATTAGCCCAACTGCTCATTACAACATGGGCGGTGTAATGGTTGACGAAAACTACCATGTTGGTAATAATATATATTCTATTGGAGAGTCTGCCTGTGCTTCTGTTCATGGGGCTAATCGTTTAGGTTGCAATTCTCTATTGGAACTCTTTACTAGTGCAAAAGTAGCATCGCAAAATATTGCAAACAACTTTAAAGAAACCACACAAGCAGTGAAATATCACCCTTACAAAGAAAAAAATGCAGATATATCAACAGATAAAATACTTAATATAATTGAGGACATTAAAATGGAGATGCAAAAAAATGCATCAATTGTAAAAAATGAATCAAGTCTTATGTGTGCAATAGAAAATATTAATAATATTTATGAACATATAACGCCTCTCAACAATTTTACTGGAGTGAAATTTGACACTAACTTCATTTTATTACAAGAAGCACAAAGCCTTGTGTTGATGGCAAAATGCGTTTTAGAGGCTTCAATTTTTAGAAAACATTCCATTGGGTCTCACTTCCGTGAAGACTTTCTTGACCATTCAAAAAACCCGGAACATACAGTGATTAATCAACAATTTATTGTGAAGTATTCTCCTGTAAAAAAATGACCTTTATTATTTGTAAAAAAACCTTCTTTATTCCTGTCATTACTCTTTTGATATACTTTGTTTACAGAAATATACTTCTTGCACATGTTATGCAAACGGTAATTTTTATGGGAATTGTTGCATATTATTTCCATAAGTTTATTGCGTTATCTTTACAAAAAAACCCTAATATATTATTGAATTATCTAGCAATATGGTTCCTATACACGGTAACACTCTGTATATTCACAAAAATTATATAAAAATTATTTGCCTATACAAAAGCTTGAAAATATCTCTCCTAAAATTTCTTCGGTGTCAATTCCCCCAACTAGCTCGGAAACTGTGTGCAGTATGTGACGAAATTCTTCAGAAATAATTTCAGGACTTTGAGTATAGTCAATAACCTGAAGAGTTGATAGGCTTTTTTCCAGAATCACTCTCTGCCTTGTATTGCATACAAATCCAACTGATTGCATTGCAGAAAACCTTTCGTTTAAAAGTTGTGCTATTTTGTATTCAAGGTTTGATATATCTTCTTGCGAAATATTGATTCCCCCTTCTCGTATACCATGTATATCTGTTTTTGTAAAAACGTTAATTATATGTCCTTGAAAATTTGCCATATCAAATATATTTTCACTTATACTCTCTTGTAGAAACAGAATGATATCAGCCTGTAAAGCGATGGATTTTGCTCTTTCAATGCCTATTTTTTCAATTTGTTCTGCGTCGTCTCTCAATCCAGCTGTGTCAATTAATTCAACCTTAAAACCATTAATGCTAATAAACTTCCTAATTGCGTCCCTTGTTGTGCCTGAAATATCGGATACAATTGCATCTTCCGTTGTAGTTATTGCATTAAATAATGATGACTTCCCGACATTTGGTTTGCCTAAAATTGCAATTTGAATATCGCAGTCTTGCCTTGTTTGTGAAATTTTTAAAGTTTTTTGAATGCTTTTGACCAATTCATTGCTTGTGCTTTGTATTTGTGTAAATAAATTATCAGGAATTTCTTCATCTTCAGAAAAATCTATGTATGCTTCTAACAATGACATTGCCCCAATAATACTTTGGCGAATTTGAAGATAGTAATCTTTATACGATCCAGTAAATTCATTGATTGCAAGACGGTGTTGAACCATGCTCTCACTTGTTACCAATTTATTAATTGCTTCAGCTTCATCTAGAGACATCTTATTATTTTGAACAGCACGAAGACAAAATTCCCCTGCCTTTGCAAAGCGAAATCCATTCAGCGATGAAAGAAGTGAAAGAAACTGTGAAACAATAAAAGGGGACGAATGTAGTGATACCTCAATAACATCTTCTCCAGTAAAACTATGTGGAGCTTTAAAGTATACTGCTAGTGCGTCGTCCAGTTGTAATGCATTATCGTCCATAATCTGCACTCGTGTAACATTGCGGTGTGTTAATTTTACAAGCGACGGAATGAATTTTTTTAATGCCATAGAATGGTCACCAGAAATTCGTACCGTGCAAACTGCGGAATTTCTATGATTGTTTATCGGTGCAAATATCGTCTCCATGTTCTTTAAAGATATCATCATTTTTTTTTATAAATACGAAATCGTAATATTGTGATTTCATTACATCGTCAAGTGGTTCATATCCGACATGCTTTCTTGAAATAACAGACCCAAGAAACATTGCCGTTGACATAATGCATAAAAATATTGCAATCACAAAAAATATTGATAATATAGCCGTCATAATGCATTATTACTTTCTAATGAAGAAAACCTTGGAATTGGTAAAAATCAAGCAATCATTAAAAAATGGCAATTTATGCATTTTACCAACGGATACTATCCTCGGTATTTTTGCAGATGCCACCAATCATATTGCAACACACAAAATCTTTTCTACTAAAAAAAGGAGTGACACCAAACCATTGGCAATTTTTCTTCCAAGCATTAAGGAAATAAATAAATATGGCATCGAAACGGATAATTCAAAAAAATTTGTGCAAACAAAATTACCTGGTGCCTTTACAGTAATACTCAGGGCAACAGATTTTGCAAAACACACACTATCACCGCTGTTAATATCGTCTAAAGGAGAGGTGGGAATTCGTATTCCAATGCATAATGATATATTAAACATTGTAAAAGATATTATTGTGTGTGGCACAAGTGTTAATATTTCAGGGGAAAGCTTTGCAACAAATGCAATACCTAAAGAAATTGCACAAAATATTGAATATTTATTTGATGGTAATTCTCAAATACCGAGTCAAAAACCATCAACAATTGTTGACTTTACCACACTTAAACCAACGATTGTTCGTTAAAATTCTTGCTTGACATTCCTTTTCAACAAATTACTTTTGTTTTGGTTGATGGTGCTAGTTACACCGAAGTAATCAATATGTAGTCCAATTGCAATCAGAAAAGGACTCCTGTTATGTCAGGAGTTCATCTGAATAAGATGTCTTTTGATATCCAATAGGGTGAGCACTATATTATTTCTGTGTAACTAAACTCCTGACGCCATTTGTAATTTATTTATCACAAATGGAAACAGAAAATGAAATTTATATAAAACAACTTCAAGAATTAGTTTGGCACTTTTCTTCTATTGCGGAGGAGTCTAGAAGGAAGTTTATTATTGGGCTTGTAAAAGCAATTGCAAAAAAATAACCATAATATTTTTGCATTGACATCAACCCTATATACAATATAATGCCCAATAGGGTGTTATATATGAAATGAATGAAGTTGTAGTTATTGTTGAGGAAGAGTTTATTAAAAGCTCCCACCACTTTGGCAAGTCAGGAGATTTATCCATAGTTGATTACTTTATTCGTCAAGGTTGGCAAGTGTTTTTGCTCAATGCAAATTTTATGAAAGGGGAAAGTATACCACAGAGTGTTTATAAAGTTGCCTCATATAACGACACATTCTACGAAGCAATGGTTCAAGAGTGGGAAAATATTTTAAATAAGAAAACTCCTTCGTACAGTTGTGAAAGGTTAAAGGTAAATTTAGAATTACATGAAGTTAGCTTATTCAATGTGCAAAACTTTCTTCTTATTAGCCGTGTAATGCCACAAAGCCTAACACAGCAATTTTTATACAACTTTAATATTTTAAAGAAGATCGCTAAAACTTCTATACAAAATATGGAAGACATTTGCCTTTATAAAGATAAGGTTATACCATACCTTTTACAAAAAAATAATATTCATAACATTCAAACAATATACTCTACTAATGTTGTAAAGTTTAAAACAGATATAACCAACGACTATTCGTCACTTGCACTTGCAACGGATATAATAAATATTGATCAAATTTCTGACAGTGATATTGTAAATATAGATGAAAAAATATGTATTAAACCGTTTAATCTATTTGGTGGAATTGGAGTGAAAGTTTTTATTAAAAGCAACAAAGAGACTATAATACAGCATTTAGGTAATATTAGGAAATTTTTTGCACAATATAACATTGTAGAAGAAAAGCTTGTTTTACTTCAAGAGGTGGTACAATTCCCAGAATTTGGAGATATTCGTGTATTGTTTTCTTATGGGAAATTTATTGGCGCATTTAAACGCTTTGAACCAAATGCTCAAATTCATAACACAATGTATGGCGGGTCAATTATTCCAATATGTAAGTCAGATTTTCTTTTTGACAGTGAATTTCCACATAAGTATCATCAGCCATTAATAGAGGCAATAAAAATGCTCATATCGCTTAACACGGAGTCTAGATTTCTAATGAATGAGTTTATATGCGGTTACGACCTTCTTCTTACAGAGTGCAATGGTCAGCTACAATTTAAATTAACAGAAACAAACATTGCTTGCCCAACTGGATTTGCATTTTTAGATGCTGCAAATCTTTTTGTGTTTTATAAAAAAAAACCAACCTTGGAAAGCGTGAGGGAATACTTCCGCAATAACCAACGCACAATTGACATTGTAATGAATAATGTTCATACATCGCAAAATAAGCACTTCGTTAAAAATAATACTTGACATACATAAAATATTTACAATTAATATGTAATTAATCATTATGTTACAATGGCACAGTATTCAATAAAGCAAGTAAGAAGCAATATAGGCATTAATAAAAAAGTTAGAGAAAACCTTAAGTCCCTTGGCTTGCGAACAGTTGGGTCTACCAATGTTGTTGAAAAAACTCCTTCCACCGATGGACTAATATTAAAAGTTGCACATCTTATTAGCTATAAAATAGTAGAATAACCCTATGTCCAATCATACACAGTCTTCACAGGGTGCGGAAAATCATGGACCAATGCATCAGTTTGAAATTCACCCATATGATGGATTTGAATTTCAAATTTTTGGAATAGATTTAAGTATAACCAATGCAACGTTATCAGTGTTTTGCATTACCATACTTTCTATTGTGCTACTTTCTATTTTAGTTAAAAATCTTGAGGTTATTCCAAATAAAAAACAGTCAACAGCGGAAATAATGTATCGTTTTATTAGAAATCTAATTTCAAATAGTATTTCTTCAAATAGTGCAAACAAATTCACTCCTTTGATATTCTCTCTTTTCTTTTTTATTTTTTTCTCTAATGCATTTGGTCTTATGCCATACGCATTTACAATTACAAGCCACATTGCAATAACTGCAACATTAGCAGGGATAGTATTTATAATGAATATTATAATTGGAGTTTTTAGAAATGGACCAATAGGATTCTTTCTTTCACTTGTACCAAGTGGAGTTCCTAAGGCTTTTATGCCATTTATGCTAATTATTGAATTATTTACGTACATTGCTCGCCCTATTACACTCGCTGTAAGGCTTGCCGTTAATATGGTTGCCGGACACACAATGATGAAGGTAATTGCTGGATTTGTTGTATCTATGGGTTTGTTTGGTGTTGTTCCAATTTTATTCAACAGCCTTTTAACTGGATTTGAATTTTTTGTTGCAGGTTTACAAGCTTATATATTTTCAATGCTTGTATGTATATACATTAACGACGCACTATCTCACCATTGATGGCTGAAGATCCTCCTATAAAAATTGCAATTGTTAGCTCGTCCTTCAATGGCTTTTTAGAGCAGGCACTCGTTCAAAATGCAATTAACTGCTGTTTTGATGATGATGCAATTGAGGATTTTCATTTTCAAGTAAATGAAGGAAAAGATGTTAATCCCAATATCATAAAATTCTTTGAAAAACAAATATCGGAAGATGTTATAAAGGATTTTGATACTTATTATGGACTTAAATATAAATACCAAATCTCCCTTATAATAGTTTCGGGGGCGTTGGAAATTCCACAGGCAATAAATTGGCTAGCACAAACAAATAAATATGATGGTATTTTAGCACTTGGGTGTGTTATTAAAGGGGCAACAACTCATTTTGAACATGTTTGCAATGAAGTAATGCATGGAATTTCAAAGCTTGCATTAAAAACAGGAATCCCCATAGCTAACTCTGTAGTAACGGCACTTAATAAAGACGATGCCATTGCAAGAGTTACTGCAAATGGTAAAAACCTTGGAAGTAAAGGGATGTCTACATTGCTTAAAATGATAGATTTAAAGGGTCAAATTGCTTCTTTAAAGTAAAATTAACTGCGGTAATCTGTGTTAATATCAATATATCCGTGGGTAAGGTCGCACGTCCATACTGTTGAAGTGCCACTTGCAACGCCAACATCAATATTAATTTCCACAAATGCACCACGCATATAATAATAAACTGCGTCCTCGCTGTATTGTGGATGTAAGGCTTCGTTTGCATAAATTGTATGCTTTCCAATGGCAATGGAAAGATTTGTGAGTGAAATATCTTCGCTTGTTTTTCCAATTGCCATAGCAATTCTTCCCCAGTTTGGGTCACTTCCTGCTATTGCAGTTTTTACAAGTGGTGAGTTTGCAACTGCTTTTGCAATGACTTTTGCCGATTTATCATTTTTTGCACCTATGACATTGATAGTAATAAATTTACTCGCACCTTCGCCGTCTTTAATAATTTGATGTGCAAGGTCACGCATTACCTCTGCCAATGCAATGGAGAAAATTTCAAGTGCCTTTGGGTTTATTTCAAGGTCAATTTTAGATTCTTTTGTTGCAAAAGCTATGAGTGAATCAGATGTTGAAGTGTCAGAGTCTACTGTTATTGCATTGAATGTTGTCTCTACATGTTGGTTAAGCAATGTTTGCAATGCATTACTTGAAATATTTGCATCGGTAAATATAAAGCTTAACATTGTTGCCATGTTGGGTTCAATCATTCCAGAACCCTTTGCAATGCCGGTAATTATAATTTCCTCATCCCCAATTTTAATGGTTTTTGAACAAACTTTTGGAAATGTGTCTGTTGTCATTATTGCCTTTGCACAATGTAAAATGTGATTTGGGCTGAGTTTGCTATGCAACTGTGGAAGTGCATTAATAATTTTTTCAATATCTGGCATTTCACCAATTATACCTGTTGAACAAATAAATATTTCTTCTTCAGGAATTTTTAGTTCAACTGCAACTGCTTTGATAATTGTGTCTGTGGCCTCTTCACCTGCCTTGCCTGTTGTTGTAAAAGAATTTCCAGAGTTCACAATTAATGCGGATGCCTTCTGGTTTGGCAGGTTTTGTTTGCACTTTAAAACAGGTGGGGATGCCATTTGAGATTGAGTAAAAACACCTGCCACTGATGTTCCATTGTTAAACTGAAACAAACAAAGGTCTTCCTTGTGTTTATAAAGCCCACATTGTATCGAACTACATACTGCACCTTTTACCTCATATGGTGTTTGTATTTCTTTTGGTGTAAATGGTGAAGGTGCTAAATTTTTACTTGCCATAAATAACCAAAATTACTCAATATTTTTAAAACCAGAAATCTCTACCCCAAAACCACTAATTGCAACAGGATTTTGCTTTGTTTTAGAAAGAATAGTGATTTTATTAATTCCAAGGTTTTTTATAATACTTACGCCAATGCCATGCTGGCGAATAACGCCACTTTCTTTACCCTTGTTATGTGCTTTATTTTCAATTAACACTAACACTCCAGTGTGTTGTTCAAGATATTCCATTGTTTTGCGAATATTATCACTGCTATGTATATCGTTGATATAGTCCATAACATGAAATTTTGTATTTACAGATTTTTCCGTATTAATATTGCCAAATTGTATTACATAATGTATTGCATTTGCAACTGTATCCATATATGTAATAATTTTTCTATTACTAAATTTATCATCTTGTTTTTCTGATATTTTTTGCACAATGTTTTCTTTTTGCACACGGTATTCGATTAAATCTTTAATTAAACCAATTTTTAAATTATGTTTTTTGGCAAATTCTACAATATCATCCATTCGTGCCATCGTTCCATCTTCGTTGATAATTTCACATATTACCGCAGAAGGCTTTAAACCTGCAAGTATGGAAATATCAACTGATGCTTCTGTATGCCCTGCACGCACCAATACACCGCCATCTTTTGCCATTAATGGAAAAATATGCCCAGGGGTAACAAGGTCTTCTTTTGTGCTATTAATTGCAGTTAATATTGTATGAGAGCGATCAAATGCTGAAATGCCAGTTGTAATGCCATTTTTTGCTTCAATTGAGGTGGTAAAGGCAGTTTCAAAACGAGACTGATTATTTGTGGACATTAAACTTAAATCCAATTCGTTGATGCGTTGCTTTTGCAAGGCAAGGCAAACAAGACCTTTTGCGTGTGTTATCATAAAATTAATCACTTCTGGTGTTGCAAATTCTGCTGGAATGATAACATCTCCTTCATTTTCACGCCCTTCGTCATCCATTAAAATAAACGGTTTTCCTGCTTTGGCGTCTTGAATAATTTCTATAATTTTGGATATCATATTATGACAATAATGCTTTACTACATACAAATATCACATTGTAAATATCAAGCTTTTTCTACTCTATCAATGGTAACTACCTATTTGTTATGCCTGAAAGCTAACTAACTTTTTGTAATAGGCTTTTTTATGTAGCTTTTAAAGAAGTTTATAATAACATCAGGGATTGCGACTAGTTGAGCAAACCCACGCATGCTTATAACTCCTCATTACATACTTGATTGGGAGTTTTATCGCCAAGAATTTTTCTTGGCATATTGTTCCATATATTTGCTATGGGTCTAGCGTTGCTTTGGCGTTGCGTTGGCAGTTTGTGCCCTTTCCCTTTCCCTTTGCCTAACTGTGTTGACGTTGGAGTGAGAAGTTATTACCGATTTGGGTCTTGCGAATCCCGATGTTTTTCTCCATTCACTTTGTATTGCACTGTGAAGAACGCTGCTGTTAGGACTCTTATATTTATCGTATTTCTTCGCCATATCTTTGTTGAGCTTTTCGATATCTTTATCTTCCATATTCTTAGCACCCGTAGCTAAATGTGCTTTTAACACTGTATGAAGATCCTTCAATAGCTCAGTAGGTGCAATATAGTTTTTCGGTCGATAGGTCTCAGCAGCACATGATGTTGATCTGTAAGATTGTCTTGCTATTATTTTACCCAATGCCTTCAGCAGGGAAGATTTTAAGACAAAACTACCCTTTGAAAACGGCTCTTTCGTAGTGCCCTCTTTGCAGTTGCCTGTAAATTTTTTTATGAGTGAAGCAACTCCTTGAGGAGTAGATGGCAAGAATGTGCTTTGTCTTCTCCTAATCTGTGGTGGCGTTTGTGGAGGATGCGCAGTATCGTTATGTGTGGGACTGGAATATGTACGATTAAACTTATTATATTTGCCATATATACGCAACATCGCTTGTGTGGGAGTCAACTTTAACTGCTCAAGTACAGTATCGCCATTTCTATCTTTAACAATTTCCCCATCTTGCTTTTTAGGGGCTGTATAGTTAAATGTTGTGCCATTGCCGGTTATAATCGTCAACGCTGTCCTCAGGTCTATCAAACTCTGACGACGCAAAATATCGCTAGACTGACTCAAAACATCTTTGACTGTATCCAGTATTTTATTACTACTAATTTCCCCTATACCTCTTACCTGAAACTTCCCTTCTGGATTCGTCGATAACCTTGGTTTGGAGGAGTCACTAGGGGAATTTAATGCTTTGCGAGCAATATCTTCTATTAAGCTATCAATTTGCCTTGAAGACAAATTCTCAATAGCACTGTATAGCTCTTGCATATAAAACATTTAGTTATATAATATATAATTTTCACTAAAGCAAGAAGTTTCTTCTTCGATGTACACCTTGACTTTGTTGAATTTTAGGAAAGTGCACCTTCGGTGTTCCACCTCAAGAATGCAATAAGTATATTTTAAATTGTGAGTATGTAAGGTTAGTTTGATTGGTTATAGAATCTAAAAACTCCGAAAATCTTATCATACAAACTTTTTTTTGTAGATAGTGAATATGGTTCTTGCATTAACTTCTGTGACGCTGGAATAACTTCTTGGCTCAATATCATTTGCAAAGACTTTTGAAAGCTATCAGTGTAATGGTCTTGTGTGTATAAAAAAAGTTTTTTATAATCATGGTGAATATGAAAATCTACCAATAAATGCATAAGATACTTCTGCAAAGCACTCGATATAAACCGTACTACATTATAATTAATGAAAGACATTATATTTTTATCGTAATGAGTGTTATGTATTTTTTCAATCATTTCAAGCTCACTAAAGTAGATGAATTTTTGTAAAATTAATGATACTGCCCTTTGTGTAATATGAGGAAATTGTGCAACTGCAATTGACTGTATATACACCCTAATATCTACAAGTCCACGGGCAGCATGTTTTATACTCATAACACTGCCGGCACCATCGCTATAAAACATAAAAACATCCTTCCTTCCAATAAAAATAAGAGCTGATTTTGTCAGTAAAAATTCTTCTTTAGAGTTCATCAGCATTAAGCCAACGCTTGAACAAACCTTCACTACATTGATGCCAATATTTACCAAGCAATCAATAAAAATTCTCAGCGACTCTTCGCCGTAAGTCTCATAAACTTTGCATGCTTTCATAACAAATGTATTTGTCAAAATACAACCGTCCTCTGGGGTAAATTGCTTTATTTTTGAAGCACGCACAAATGCTAAAGAAAAAATATTACACACAAGGTGTACATCGTCAATTTCATCGCTAATCAAAGATTCGTGCTTTATAATCAGTTTACTTATGCCAATTCTAATGGCATCTTTATTAACAATGCTATCTACCTCCACTCCACACAATGGTATTGATGAAATTAATCCATGCGTTTCAATTGAGATACTGTCTAAATTAACAACTACTGTGTGAGGCATTTTGCGTTATCTTTAGTGCAGATTTTAAATATTCATCAACATTGTTGCAATCAAGCATTTTAATAGTGCTTGTCATGTCAGACATTTTTTGCGTGGTATCACAATTTATATTATTGTATACAATATTCACAACCATTTGAAATGTATATTCAACATCGTAATTCGTTAAAATATAATCATATTTTTGTGAATGAGAAATTTCTTCCAGTGCATTTTGCATTCTTGCACGAATAATATTGCTTTTAATATCCCCTCTATTTTCAAGGCGTTGCTGAAGATCCATCATTGATGGAGGAAGGAGGAAGATATTTATAGGTTTTTCCGCAACATTTCTATTAATTTGTTCAAAGCCTTGGTAGTCAACATCGAACAATGTATGCTTATTTTTTGCAATTCCGCGTAATGGTGTGCCATATAAATTTCCACACACAGTGGCATATTCCAAAAATTCTCCACGCCCGATCATATCATTAAATTCGTCGCTTGAAAGAAAGAAATACTCAAATCCATCGGTTTCATGCTCTCTTTTTGGACGAGTTGTAGCAGAAATTGAAAAGCTAACATTTTGAAAGATCGGAGACCTTGTATCTTGCAATAGCATATTGCATATTGTTGTTTTTCCTCCCCCCGATGGCGATGAAACGACTATATAACTCATTAATCAAATTGAAAACTGTTCAGATAATATCTTATCTTCCATAGTAAAATTTTTGTCAAACAATAATTCTACACCACATTCTTTTGAAGATGAAATAATAACCTTTTCCACATCGCAAAAATGCATAGAATCTATATTCACAGAAACTGGACGCTTGTATGTTTGTAATATCTCTATTGTAATTAAAGAGGTATCGCTTAACAATGCACCACGCCAATACCTTGGGCGAAATGCTGAAACGGGCTGAATACATAGCAACCTTGACCGTAAATCAAATATTGGTCCACCAACAGAAAAGTTATACGCAGTTGAGCCTGCTGGCGTTGCAACAATGATACCATCCGCCACTAACTCATCAATGCGTACAATATTATTGATAGATATTTTCATATGAGCAGCTTGACCCGTTTGCCTTAAAACTGAAGCATCATTTAATGCATAATGTTTATGATGTTCGCCATTTGTTAAAAATAACTCTACCTCCAAAAAGTGTAGTTTTGTTGAAACTGCTGTTTGTATTTTATTCTCAAGGTTAACCGCTTGCGTTCTATTATTTGTTAAAAAACCAATGGTACCATAATTAATTGGATATATTGTTGGAAAATTACAGGACTTACTTAAAAGGTGTATAATATAAAGCAGCATACCGTCTCCGCCAAGTACAACAAATGCAAAATTTTCAGGTTTGTCTGGAACTTCAAACGACGTGTTATCATAAACATCCCATTGGTATACCTCACGAAGTAATGTTGCAAACTCTTCGGCTTGAATGCTGCGAGAATCGTAAATACAAATACACTTCATTATTTATGTTTAATTTTACAAAAAAATATATTGCTTAAAATAGACTTTGTCAAGAAATTAAGCTACGCACAACATTAATAAATATCAATTGTTATACTATAATATAGAAAACTCTAACTAATTAAAATACAATTTGTGCCTTATAAAAACAAAATTCTTCCTCTTTTCTTGCTTTTTAGTATATAAGCAATATATTGAGACATATATTTTTATAAAATAATATTGTTTATGGCACAGAAAGGTGAAGAAAGGGTAAATATATATAATAGTATTTTTTCATATGAAGAACAAGATGGTAAGTTAAAAGAAACGACACAATATCATTCAATTGATGATTATATATCATTGTCAAAATTTAATCAACAGATTAAACTCTTTTCTTACGCTTTAAAACTTTGCTTTACATCATACAAAGACGATAGCACGCAAACAGGCGAATTATCAAACATAAAAAATAAAATATGCGAATACTGTAAGACGAGTAATATTGACGATAGTATTCGTGATAGTATAACTGCCCTACTAGTGGAAGTAAAGAAGGGTTATAAACATCATAGTAAAGATTGGGATGGAAAGTATGTAAAGATTAAGAGCTGGCATTTATCGGATAGTATTATATTAATGATGCAAGGTTTGTATGCTAACAATATGCGCCGTGATATCATGGAAAGGTCTACAGGATGTATACTGTTAAATAATAAGGCTGTAGCAATCAGTCAAAAGAATGTGATGGATTTTCGAACAATAAAGTATCATTTCAGATACACTCTCTTTCAGACAAACAACAGGAGATAGTAAGGCAATCTACTGCGAAAGGTGCAAAGTCTACATTGGTACAATTACAAACTGGTGGTGGTAAAACATTTATGATGTGTGTACAGGATATGCTTTATAAAACTGGATATACAAATAGACCAGCGACACTAGTATCGCCAGATAATACACTTGCCAGTAAAGTCGCTAGCGATACGCTATTAAATCAGAATGGAATGCATGGTGCTGATATGAGCGAGGGGACTCCAAAATTTTTAAGTGATATGAATGGTAAATTACTCCTTTCACTTCGCACATCAAAGACTATTGAGGCCTTACTCAATAATCAACAAGTATGCCTCGGAGAAGACTATATGGAAGAATTCTTAGCCGAAGTATGTCTTACTGCTTTGCCAGAGTATCACCGAACTCAAGAAGAGTGGAAAGCATTTATAACGGCAGAAAATGATACCCTAGACAAAATATCTGCTGCAATACAGAGTGGGGTTATTAGCGCAAATCAGTTAAAAAAATGGTTTTATCAACAAGGTTCTATACATATCATACCTTCATTTAGCCCAAAAACTTTATTGCAATATATACAAGAATTAAACACTGCACTATCAGACAATACTACTATGCCACAATATTTAGAGCAAGTAAGAGTTATTGTAGAGGGATGTTTTCATTTTGATGAAGCACACGATGTTGATCATAAAACTGTTGACGCAATTCAAAAAGCATATGAGGCCCTGAAAGAACAGTATCTTCGTGTAATCGAGGGCCGGCTGTCAGACTGCACAGCAGCATTATGCAAGAAAGAACAAGATTTAGAATCTTTGAATGCAGATAAAAAAAAGCATGGCGATAATTTTAGTGATGGCCTTACAATATATGTTCTGGAGCAAGAAATCTCAATTTTAACACACAATAATAGAATATCAAGTGACCGTATAGAAGCTGCTAGTGAAGCAAACTTTCTTGCATTTCATTACACTGCAACACCAAATGAGCGTGGGACAAATATTGGTAATAATAGTCACCCAATAAGTCATAAATGGGATGGCAATACAATAAAAGAAGAAAGGTCTGATGTGGTGAAGGCGGGACGATCCTCTACAACGCAAACAAAACAAACACTTTTGCTTAACACGGACAAAGAAAATGCAGACAATGTGTTTGTCAATATGGTTGTTAGACCTTACAAAGATTTTATTCCATACATTCATACGCGCACTAACTATGAAGGTGCCGATCAAAATAATAAAATGTCTTTCAGTGAGTTGCTAAAAAATATGTGTGGCGATAGCTATCCATTAACTTTTTTACCAACCAATCATAATGCAACTAATATTATTGCCTATTTAAAAGATAATTTTAAAGACAAAGAATCTTTTGATGAGGCACTCCTTGCTAATAAAGACGAGATAGCAAAAAAAGCACGCATTAATCGTATCAAAGCATTGGAAATTATCTTTGGGCTTAAAGCTGTAGATGCAACTAATATTGATCAACGGTATCGTAATAGGTATATTGGCAGTGATGGGTTTCTTAAAAGGAAATATATAGAAAAATTTTGCAATGGTGATGCATTAACGATGTATGATAAGATACAAACGAGCAAAGAGCATGAGAAAAAAGATTGGATAGCACAGTTAAGCGATCCACTAATATTAAATGGTGCTAATAATTACTATTATAATGAAAAAAACCAAGAATATACACGGGAAATACAGGAAGCAGCGGAAGGAATAGAAAATATTGATCAAAGTATTGATCGATATGACAATGACATTGCTAATTATAATATAATTCTGGAAACTTATAATGCAAATCTGGAAACGTTTAAATCAAGTATTAAGCAAAGTATTAAGCAATATAAAGATTACATTACTAATTATAAGAGAAGTCTGAAAGAGGATATTAGAAACATTCGCTCATCTAGTGAAGGACACAAGATCCATACTCTAAAAAGTGAATTCATAGTTACACAACATGATTTGCAGTACTATAATAATTTTCAGACGGCATATAGTCTACTACAATCCGATGATAAGAAGACTTTTGCAAATCATATTGCTTCAGAAAAACCAAATCAATTAGTTGGTGCTCAGTTTCAGGAAGTATTATCAACATATAATGTAATACCTGATTTACAAAAAATCTCGCATATTACAAATCTTCCAGGACATATTAAGAGCCTTGAAGACAAGAAAGAGGAGTTAGACGAGAAGCTTAAAGAGGCAAATACACGCTATGATCAATTGTTAAAAGAGAAGCTTGGCGAGGCAGATGCACGCTATGTTCAATTTCTTGAAAAGAAGTCAAAAGAGGTAGATAAACGCAATGTTAGTTTGCATAAAGCAGCTAAGGCAATAGAAGAACATATACAAACAATTGACAAGGCTAAAAGTCCTTTAGTAGAAAAACGGGACACTTTAATAAAAAAACGGGACACTTTAATAAAAGAACAGGACACTTACAGTAATCAGTTCAAACAAGACTCACATAGTGTAAAAAATATGAATGTGAAACAAAGTGTTATTTGGGGCAATATGCTGGATGCAAGAGCTAATTTATGTTTTCATAAAATAATGCACAGTATATGTTCATTTACTGAAGACGATAAAAAAATAATAAATGATGACCCACACTTTTATGACAATGGTTCCGACCTTTACAATAAAATACAGCAAGGGAAAATTAACCCTACTATTAAGAAAGAGGAAATTGGCAAATTAATATCTAGCGTTACAAGTGACATTGTTGATGAAAATGACAAAGAGATCATTACCACAATGTTGACAAAAATTCTGAATGATTTAGATACAAATACATCATCTAAAGACCAATGTGAAAAGATACATCGTGCCATTGCTGAATCTTTAAAAGATATGCCACTTATGTATCCTTTGTATTACGATGAGCAATCGGACGCAGAATATAAAGATATGAATCGTTGTAGAGAGTTAGGCTTGTATCTATCTTATGCAAGTGATAGGTTGCAAACAGGCATCGATGATTCTTGTGTCAAATCAATAATTACTTTTAATAATGTGGTTCTAGACAATCAATATTTATATGAACAAGGAATTGGTCGTGCACGTTCACTTCAAAGCTCTGCACCAATAACCGCACTTGAAGTAACTAGAGTAAAATCATATCACAATCCATTTAAAGAAGCATTATATGCTGATGATAAAATATTTGATTATAAGGCACGTTCATCGAAGTTTTTTGTTGAACAGCTAGAAAGTCTACAAAAATTAATATCAAGCAATAAGCTAGAATATGCATATACTTTACGTATTTTATCAAATAAGCACATAGGAAAGTATTTAGAAAAATTACAGCGTAGTGAATATATTGATGATACTAGAAAGCCAAATGTTTCGTTAACAGATATTGTAAAAAATGTTAAACAATTACCATACATAAGCAGTGCGTTAGATTTTATGAATGATGTGACTGCAAAACAAAAAGAAAATGCAAAAGTAAGTCAAGAAAAGCAAGAAAAGCATATGAATGCAATAATACCACTTTTATTTGATACAGATAGTACAAAATTAACCCTTTTGAATGCCATGATAGAGGGATGTGCTGAGTGTAAAAATAGTGCTAATCTGTGTATAATGATAGACTTCCTAAATCAGCTGACTCCTCAGGCAGTGACGGGTATGTTAGACAGTCGCAATGTCATCGTGCAATGCATCTCGCACTTTTATGAGAAAAATAAATGTGTTATTACCACGGAAGAGATGAGTAATATTTTTTCTAATACAGAAAAAATTACTTTATTAAGTCGCTGTGGTTTCCATAATAAAGACGTATTACAATGCTTAGCAAGCTTAACAAATGAACAATGCCAATTGATAAACAAACAACACACCACTATTTCACATGGTGTAAATAATACAATAGTAAATGTTGCAAAGAATAATATTACAGTTGCTCGGGATGTAAAGGGAGGTAACTTACAATCATTATTGACTACTCTAAAGAGTACACGGGCACCTTCTCAATTGCATGGTAACATAACTCAAGGTCGTGCGTTATCACATCGTGAAAGCAACGGCAATAATAAAGTGCGTCACGTACATTTCTGATATTGATAGGCGGACTTCATATGGATACTACTCAGAAAGTGAAGATGTATAAACTTCGTAAATCAAAAGTTGAAGCTCAATTTGGACATATAAAACACAATCTCATCAGAGGTTAATTTCTTGTTAAGAGGTTTAGATGAAATTATAAGGATAAAATTGATAAGCAATAATCTGCTTAAATTATCTTGAATCAAATTTTTACACTCCTTATACCACACACTTAATATGTTCTGAAAAAATATTAGAGTTTTCAAATCTTATTAATTTTTCTGTGTTTGGATGTATAAATTCTAATATGTGTGCGTGCAGTGCTTGAGATGCAAATTCATTGTGTTTGCGTTTTGTGTATGTTGCATCGCCAACTACTGGGTGACCAATGTGTGCAAGATGAACCCTAATTTGATGCGTGCGTCCAGTTTCTATTGTGCATTCCAAAAGGCAAAACCCATTATTTACTTTGAGCGTTTTATACCGAGTTATTGCCTCCTTTCCGCCAATTTGTAAAACCTTTCTTTTGATACGATCTTGTGGGTCAGGCCCAATATTGGCGTTAATTGTTCCAGCAAGAAGGCGAGGAGTACCATAACATAATGCAAGATATTTTTTTACAACTGTGCGGTTTTGAAATGATTGAGAAAGTATTTCGTAGGATTTGTGATTTTTCGCAACAACCATTAACCCCGTGGTGTTTTTGTCTAAACGATGAACTATGCCTGGTCGAAAACTTGAACCAACAGATAAAAAGTCCTCTCCATACCGTGCAAGAAGTGCATTTGCCAGTGTATGAAAGTTCTCTGAATTACCTTCGTGTACCATTAAATCTTTTTGTTTGTTTATTACCAAAATATCATCGTCCTCAAAAATAACATCAAGTGTAATGTTATGATTTGCCTGCATTGTAGTATTTTTGTGTGGTATTTCTCCATTACATATAATTTCCTGCTCTACAATGTTAAACTTTGGAAGTGTAATATTATTACCATCTACAAGAATTTTTCCCGCAAGAATAAGCTTTTTTGCTTTTTCGCGAGAAATTTCAAATTTTTGTGCAGTTGCGATGTCTAATCTCATGTTAATTCAAGATAAGGATAAGATACGTCAAGTATTAAAGGCACCAATGCAACGACTATAACTCCATTCATAAAGTGCTTTAATGCAATTTTTTTATGAAATATTGCAATCAATATAAATGCAATGGTAAACATTAGCACCGATAGACCTTTTGTTTGTATTATGGAAATCAATGCAAGAATTGGCATGTACCCTTGTGGCAGTGGCTTTTTAATAATGAGTTTTTGGAGTACCATGGCAAATGCAAAGCCAAATGCTGAATTTGTAACAATGATATAAATTACACTTTGTTCAAACTTGAGACTGTAAAATGTGTATGCTATTGTTGCGACGAAGGCGATCCAAAGTGATTTTTCTGGAACTTTGCCATGTGACGCATTAATTAAAAGTGCGAGTATATAAGATAATATAACAAATACCATTAAACACGATTTCTCACTGACACCGTGAACAGCAAAGGCGGCTAAACACGTAAGGGCGGTAAATAATTCAATGAAGAAGTATTCTGGAGGTATTGGTGCACCACATGCCTTGCAAGACTTTCCACGAAAAATATAGTAATATAAAGGGCCATAGTCTGGGTATTTTAACCTTATACCACATGTACTGCACATTGGAGGGTTTTCCTTGCCATTAAGGGATATGCCTCTTGGTATTCTAAAATAAAACGATGTAATAAAGTTGCCAAACCAAAGGCTAATGAAGAAAGCAAAGATATATGCTATAATAGGTAGAAAGCCTTCTGTCATAAAAATATTAAAAATGGTATTGATTGTTAATGGTGTCATTGTTGTCCACAACCCAATTAGCTTGCACAATATCTGGGTGGGAAATACGCAGTTGATATGCAAGACCTGTTAGCGTAGATATAGAATAAACCTTTCTTGTTGAGGGTTTTTTTCTATCTTGAATGGTGACAATAATATTATTGCCTATAGGAGGCCATGAAGGTGCTTCAACAATATATCCTTTTTTTAGAAGAATTTCATTGGATCCATCAATATTCATTGTTCCAACATAAAAAGACCCGCTAAAAATTTTTACGAACGCAATTTTTTGTAAATTTGGAGATATTGAGATATAAATATACGAACCCATACCCCGTGAAATAATTTGTGTTGCCCCATTGTGTGTTGAAAATATCTTTGGTGTGCCAAATTTATTTGAAATATAGTAAAGTATTCCATTTGAACCAAATATTGGACGAGTGTTAATATTTTTATTGTTAATCACAACGTCTGTTGTACCATTTATAAGTGAGTGCTTGTAAATACTAGACTGCGTACCATCGGATGTGGAAAATAATAAATCTTTACAATCCTTTGATACCTCTGGAGATGATAAATTATGTTCATTGATTTCTTGAGGCACTTTTACTTTTGTTTGAAATAATGCAATTGTGTTGATTTCTTGAATGTTCATTGTGTATTTTTGTTTTTCTGAAATAAATATCCTTCTTCCACCCATACAGTAAGTTGGCGATGTTAAAAGAGTGTTTGCACTTGTGTATTGTACTTTATTGTGGTCAATGTCTTCTGAAAATAACACTTGCTTGCCAGTAATCTGTGAGCGTTGTGTATAAAATAACTTACCAATAAAAAAACCAAATTCTCCTGTAATTTCTAAATACACATCTGTTGCAATATTTTTAATTGCCTTCATGAAGTCTTTCTTTGCGAATGTATATGAATTTGAGAGTATGCCATCTTGGTATAGGCTGTCAAACAACACGTAGGAGATCGTATAAGAATATTTACTTTCTTCAAGATCGTAATATAATAAGTAGCTATATGACTTCTGATCCATAGTGTCAAAGTTTGGTTGAAACTTTTCAATACCATGATCGTTATTTTTATTTTCAATGGTTTTAATATCAGCTTTTTGTGCTTTAATGTATGGAACTTTATTGAAAAGCCATTGGAATGTTTCTTCAAACTCTTTATGTTTATCTGTGTATTCATTGTTTGTTTCAATGGCGAGGGTCTCCTTATAGGTAAAGTTTGAATCTGAATTTATAGTGTCTGCTGTCGCAAGAAAATTATAAACTAGTCCGTGAAAGAAAATGACCCATGATAGGAAAAAAATTCTTGCATTCTGAAAATTCATACCCAATTAAAATTGACCAATACTTACTTCATAAGAAAATGATAGAATAAGTATGAAGTGTCAATGTTTTTTATTTAGATGAAAAAAGCGTGTATTCGTTTTGCGAAATTTTTTGTTATATCATGTGTTGCATGGTTTACATTGTCACCGAGTGTATCACACATTAATGTTATGTTGGGTTTAAGCACTGCCATTCTTTCTGCTATCATTTTAAGTTTATTCATTGATGTCATCTTTTACAAACATATTTTAAATTTCTTTGGGTATTTTTCCCGAATAGGATTCTATAGGTACTTAATGTTTATGTTTGTCGAGGTGATGAAGTCAACATTTGATGCCCTTAAAGATGCCTTCAATTTTTCTAGAACATACAGAAGTAAGGTAATTCATATTACACTGCCACGTAGAACTACAGTTGATAAGGCACTTTTAATTACACTTTCAATTATCATCACACCAGGCACAACTATCATTGAAATTCAAGACAAAACACTTACAGTACATTGTTTGACAAAAAGTGCATACCAATCAATGGAGGATATGTCTTTCGTAAAAAAAATTCTTTCGTTTAATTTTTAATGAACCAAGAAAGCCTTCCGCATTTTACCGTATCAAGAATTTCCGACATAATTAAAAATACACTTGAACAAACATTCCCAGTTGTAAATGTGATGGGGGAGGTATCAAACCTTTCAATTAATAGTAAATATGCTTTCTTTTCAATTAAAGATAGTACGGCTATTTTGCGATGTGCATGCTGGACTCCCGCAAAGCTAAATATCGAAAATGGAGACTCCATTGTTGCAACTGGTAAAATTACAACATACAAAGGTGGCTCGAGCTACCAATTAACAATATACCGAGTAGATAAACAAGGCATTGGAAACCTTGCTAAAATATTTCAAGAATTAAAAGATCGTCTACAAAAAGAAGGTATTTTTGACCAAATTCATAAGAGGGAAATTGCACCGTTCACGCAAAATATTGCACTAATTTCTGCTAACAATTCTGCTGCCTTAGAAGATGTGCTTGTTAGCCTTAAAAGTACAATAGTACAAAAGACATATTTTTTACCTGCTACCATGCAGGGTAAAGGGTGTGCATTGTCTGTTATTTCTGCCATTAAAAAAGCTCAAACTTTACCAATTGATGCAATTATCATTGCAAGGGGTGGGGGGTCGTTTGAAGATTTGAATGAATTTAACAATGAGCCCTTAACAAGAGAGGTCTTCGCTTGTAATATTCCTATAATTTCAGCTATTGGCCACGAAGTAGATTTTACAATTTTAGATTTCGTTGCCGATGTTAGAGCTATAACACCTACCGCTTCTGCAAAAATTGTATCACCGCAAAAAAGTGATGTTCTGTT
The DNA here is from genome assembly GCA_905480015.1 of uncultured Rickettsiales bacterium. Classification (GTDB taxonomy): domain Bacteria; phylum Pseudomonadota; class Alphaproteobacteria; order Rickettsiales; family Deianiraeaceae; genus CAJQOT01. The sequence goes on from CAJQOT010000066.1 coordinate 26,343, forward strand.
TAAAATACAAACACATCGCAAAACAATTGAAGGGAGAATGAAGTTTGAACTTCAGCAAGTAAGATACAAAATTGATGTATTGCAAAAGAATATCGTAAATTATATAAAAATGTTTTTTTACACATTGCATCACAACATACAGGCACTTTCTCAAAGGCTTTCCTCCAAAGTATTTATTACGGAGGTTATTAAAGTGAGGCAAAAAATCGAACTGCTTGAGACAAAAAATGAACAAATAAACCCTAAAAAAGTTATAAATCAAGGCTTTGCAATGCTTGAAAGTAATGGAAAGTACTATGATGACTTTTCTCTTCTACCAAGATTATTTACCATTATAACAAAAAATGGCAAAATGAATGCAAAAAAGCTTGACAATTAAAACACTAATTGCCTACTTATATAGTATAATATAAGCGATGCAAAATGTCTAATCTTCTAGAAAAGTTCACCAAGAAAAAAATTACAGAATATACAAGTATAGAGTGTGATTTTAATTCATTTAATGTTGGTGACACTGTAAACGTTGGTGTAAGCATTAAAGAAGGGTCCAACATTAGAGTTCAAAACTTTCAAGGAATATGTATCGCAAAAAGGAGCAGAGGTATATCATCATCTTTTATTGTTCGTAAATTAACAACAAGTGGCGATGCAATTGAAAAAAACTTTAAAATATTTCTTTCATCTATTGATTCCGTCAAGGTAATTAAAAGAGGTGTCGTGCGTCGTGCAAGGCTTTACTACCTACGCAATCGCTCAGCTAAACAATCTCGTATTAAAGAGAAATTTGAACCTAAAAAATAACATATGTTGTTATATTATATACCATTGGTATTATTATCCTACATAATAGGGTCTATACCATTTGGTCTTATTATTGCAAAAGTATTTTATAAAGTTAACTTATATAACTCTGGATCTAAAAACATAGGTGCAACAAATGTTACACGCACATGTGGTAAGGTTGCTGGTATTGTTACTTTCTTTTTAGACTTCTACAAGGGCATTGTTGTTTTACTTATTGCAAAAATATACTTTGCAACTCACCACTTTGGTGGAAATAATATTTTTCTTTCACAGGGAGTGCAATTTCTAATCTGCGTTGGTGCAATACTAGGGCACTCATATTCAATATTCCTCAAATTTAAAGGTGGGAAAGCGGTAGCAATTTCTTTTGCATGTATTGTAGTGCTTTATCCACTGTTGGCAATTGGTCTGGCAATCTTTTGGCTTATCACTTTTGCAATTTTTAACACCGTTGGCCTGTCTTCTGTTGTTACCGCAACCTTACTTTTACTGTCTTCAGTCCCAATGTTTATTGATGCACAACGCATTACATCAGGTGCATTTTTTGTATTTATTGCTATGATAATCATTTACAAACACATTCCAAATATTAAAGATATAAAATCTAAACTTTCCGCATAACATGCAAAATCAAGCTGAACAGCTATATGATTACCATTCCGAGGAAATTGTCATTGCTGCTATTCTTATTAATAATGAATATTATGACACCATATCAGAATTCTTAACTGTTGATACATTTCATAATTCTTTATTTCGAGAAGCTTACCGTGTGTGTCAAATATTGATATCAACATCTAAAACTGCAGATCCACAAACCGTTGCAATGTACACCCAAAATGCAAATCCAAATTTTGATAGCACCGTTGAAAGTGTTTTGCTAGATGCCGTAGGAAAGTATCTAAACTCCTTGGCATTGTATAATATATCGCAAAAGGCTCAATTATTAAGAAATTTATACCAAAAGCGAGAATCAATCAAGGCAATTCAAGATTTTGTTCCATCAATTCAAAATAAAAGTGAAGATACACAAGCTACCATTCAAACTCTTGAAGATAAGCTCTACCACATTATGGATACCGGATCCAGTGAAAGCTTTTCTAGCCTTGGAGAGATCTTTTCCGGTATTGTTAATAAAATTCAGTATATTAAAGACCACGGCACAAGACCATCAATTGACACTGGATATTACGATATTAACGCAAAAATTTCTGGATGGAGTAAGGGAGATTTAATTATTCTTGCTGGGAGGCCATCAATGGGTAAAACTGCTCTTGCAATTGGCATGGCTTTAAAGGCTGCACAATATGTAAAAAAAGATAGTCAATCAGTGGCAGTGTTTTCACTGGAAATGTCCGCCGAACAACTTGTTAACAGAATGATCGCCGTTCAAACGGGAGTTGGTGGGCACAAAATTGCAAGTGGAACAGTAAATGACGGGGAATTTCAAGTGGTAGTAAATGCAATGGACGAATTTACACAAATTCCCATTATCATTGACGACACGCCCGCCCTGACAATTCCAGATTTACGCACAAAAATTCGTAGAATGAAAAGAAAGCATAACATTTCATTTGCCATTGTGGATTACCTCCAACTTATGCGTTCTTCACGAAATGCAAAAGATAACCGTGTGCAAGAAATTTCAGAGATTACACAAAATTTAAAGGCGATTGCACGTGAATTTAAAATTCCAATTGTTGCACTTTCACAGCTCTCAAGAAATGTTGAGTCTCGTGAAGATAAACGCCCTCAATTACAAGATTTACGAGATTCTGGCTCCATTGAGCAAGATGCGGATATTGTAATGTTTTTATATAGGGAGTCGTACTATCTTGAACGATCAATGCCTTCAAAGGAAAATGTTGAAGCATATAACAAATGGATGGAGGAAAATGGCGAGAAGTATCTTAAAATTGAAAACACTGCGGAGGTTATTATTGGAAAACATAGAAATGGACCAATAGGGACGGCACTTCTTAGATTTGACAAGGAAACCACAAAGTTTGACAACCTTGCCAAAAGCGAGGCTATAAGCCATTATTAAATAACCGATAGACCACACCCTACAATGCAAGCGGTTTCTGCGCGCAAAATATTTTGTGAAATTTTTATACTCTTTGTGAAATCTGTCATAAAATCAAGCTCATCATTGGTAAATCCGCCTTCTGGTCCGACAATAATTGCACGGTTGGTATTTTGAAATGATACTGTATTACTTCCATTTTGATGCAATAACACCGTTTCTGTACCTTCAAGTTTTTGTGGTAAATATTTTAATGTTGTTACTTCTGCAATAACAGGAATATCAATTCTACCACATTGCTCTGCTGCCTCTACGGCAATGCTATTTAACCTTTTATAGTTGATAGAACTAGAAATTGAACGAGATGTGTACAAAGGAATAAATTTCCTTACCCCTATTTCTGTACATTTTTGAAGTATGAGTTCAATATTTTTTGGTTTAATGATGCTAAAAATACATGTTGTATAAACTGCCGGCGGAACAAAAGATTGTACTTGTTTTAATATTTTACACACACACGAATTGCGTGAAATTTCAATAATTTCTGCATCAAATTCACCATCATTTTGATTAAACAGGTATATTTTATTGCCAGAGGTTTGCCTCATTACCTTAAAAATGTAGTGAGTTTGCCATGTATTTAGCTTTGTAAGTTCCGTGATTGATTCGTGATATAGCCTAATTTTCATTATACAGTATAATTTGAGCTTTACGGCTTTTGAAGTTTTCAGTGCACGACAATATTACTTCTATATCGGGTTGAATACCATACTCTTTGGCAAGTTGTGGCCATTCAATTATTAGCATGCCATTATCACGGTTTTCGTCAATGTCTATAAACATTAATTCTTCTGCTTTTTTGATACGATATAAATCGTAATGATATATATTCATTTCTTCAGTTTGATATTCGTTAAATATACTATATGTTGGGCTTGTGATTGTTTCTGTAACTCCAAGATTTTTTAGTAAATGTGATACAAGAAATGTTTTACCTGTGCCAATTTCACCATTTAGAAAAACGACAACAGAATTGCTTGCTTTCCTTAAAAGAAATGATATAACTTTATTAATTTCATTTTTTGAGTAGATAATTTCTTGCATGATTAAGCTAATAATTGGTCCAACAGCATCTGGAAAGTCTCACCTTGCAATTGAAATTGCAAGTAAAAAAAACAGCTGCATTGTCAATATTGATTCAATGCAAATATATAAACATATTCCAATTATCACTGCACAGCCAACAAAAGATGACCTCAACGCCGTTCCACATTTTTTATATAACTTTGCAAAAAATGATTATAATTTATCATTTGGTAAGTGGCTCAAAATGTTACAAAATACATTGTTACAAATTAAAGACAGGAATATTATAATTGTTGGAGGAACAATGATGTACGCCTACCTTTTATTAAATGGGTATAGCAATATTCCTGAAATTCCAGACAGTGTCCGTAAGAGTGCAGAGGATCTTTATAACGAGGTAGATCATGATAGTTTTTTACAAATAGTAAAAGAAAAGGACGATCAAACTCCACAAGATAAACAAAGGATTATTTATAATTATTGTCTATTGGAACACACAGGGTTTGGACTAAATTACTATAAAACACTCCCGCAAACAAAATTCTTTAATAAAGGCGATGTAGAGATTATTATCCCACAAAAAACACGAGCTGAGGTGTATCAAGCTTGTAACAACAGGTTTATTGATATGATACAAAATGGATTAATTGAAGAAGTGGATAGCGTTATGAATATGCGACACTTGCCTATTAAACGAGCCACAGGGTTTGTAAATATTGCCAATTATATTTCTGGAAATATGACAAAAGACGACATGATAAACAAATGTCAACAAGAAACAAGAAACTATGCAAAACGACAAATTATTTGGCTTCGTAAATTTGCAAAAGAAGGCTTGTTGGATATAAATCAAATTAAAAATTTATAAAAATATATTTCAAATAGAAAAATTACTTGACTTTTGAAAATTCACTATCTACCTTCCCTTAATATTAAATTAATTGAGGTTGGTCATGTTAAAAATTTATACAGAAAAAAGATATAAAATTGTTTTAGTAGTAATCGTATCTTGCGTGATGTCATCTATTATTATGCCATCGTATGCTAAAAAAGGTGGTATACCAAATTCATCACCTGCCAATTCATCTGGTAATGTATCTGGCGATGCATCTATTCAAATTGCAGTGCCAATACAAATTTCACAAGACACAGCTTTAAATTTTGGCGAGGTAATTCGTTTAAATAACGAATATGGAACTGTAAAAATCACAAAAGATGGTGTGAGAACGGGAAATAATGTTGTGCTAGAGGATAACTCTAATGTCAATGCTGGTAGATTTGAAATTATAGGTGAGAAAAATCGTCAGGTTAATGTTAGCATTGATAAAGAAGTCTCATTGCGTAACGAACAAGGAGATGTATTGGTAATGAGCACAGATGGAGACACACCTTCTAAACTTTTGGGCAATTCAGGTAAGTCTTCATATAACGTTGGCGGTGAGGTTGCAATTGACAAAAATCAACAATCTGGAAATTATAATGGCACCTACAATGTAACGGTGTCATAATAAATTTAATTAATTTTTTTTATTTTATTATGTCTATTCATAAAACAAGAGATGTGCTAATGCGTCTTATTATGTCCGTTTCTACAGTAGGTGGAATATCAATTATTCATCATAATGCTGCAAACGCCGCAGAAGGCATTGGTACTGCGGAAGCTCAGGTTATTCAGTCAGCACAAGTTAATGAACAAGAAAGGCTAGGATTTGGGGAAATTATACCTAGTGCGTCGGCTGGTACAATTACCGTTGATGATGGTGGTAATGTAACTGTGACGGGTGGACATCAAGTTATTGATGGAACGCAGAGCTTAGGATCTTTCAATGTTCTTGGTAGCGAGGGGCAGAATGTATCTGTTGCCTTGCCAACATCGGGGTTTTCTATAAAACATTCCAATGGAGTGGACGAAATGCCTGTAAGTTTGCAGGGATATAATATACCAACAACCATTGCAAATGGCGTTGCAACATTTAATGTTGGTGGGCAACTTGCAGTGAATGCAAACCAAACACCAGGTGTGTATATAGGTAATTATACAGTGACTGTTACATACTCATGAAAGACATAGGTTTGTTGCTAATGTGTTGTAGTACCCCTTGCTTTGTGTATGCACAACCATTGGCAACGGCACAAGGAACAGCATCTGTAACATTAATTTATAAAGAAGGTTACGAGGTTGGCAAGGCTTCATTAAATGGTAAGAACCCATCCTAAATCTTCCTCACTAATAACAATCTAATAAAAGCAAGTTGAACCATAGCTAAAGAAGAGCTCAGTTTCTTTTCACAGTTCTTCCATAACCTTCTGCATTTTTCAAGCCATGCAAAAGACCTTTCTACTA
>CAJQOT010000067.1 GCA_905480015.1 uncultured Rickettsiales bacterium
TACAGAAGGAATTCCTGTTATTGATATGGTAAGGGTAAAAGCCGTTCTTGAACGCTCGAAGTCGCGTCTTGTCGGGCCAAACTGCCCTGGCGTTATTACACCAAATGAATGTAAAATTGGTATCATGCCAGGACACATTCACAAAAGAGGTTCCGTCGGAATTGTTTCAAAATCTGGAACTTTAACATATGAAGCTGTACACCAGACAACGCAGGCAGGCCTTGGTCAATCAACATGCATTGGTATTGGTGGAGATCCAATCTCTGGAACATCATTTATTGATGCTCTCGAACTCTTTTTAAACGACCCTGAAACTCAATCAATTATTATGATTGGTGAAATTGGTGGTGACGCAGAAGAGCAAGCTTGTGAATTTTTAAAGAATCATAAAATTAAAAAACCAACGGTGGGCTTTATTGCTGGTAGAACTGCGCCAGAAGGCAAAAGAATGGGACATGCCGGTGCAATTGTATCTGGTGGAACTGGAGACGCTGAAAGTAAAATTAAAGCTATGCGTTCAGCTGGAGTTACAGTAAGTGAATCACCTGCTCTTATGGGAAAAACACTTGTTGACCTTCTAAACTCGTAATATATACAATGCCTAATATGTTAGTGTAATATGTTAGGCATTAGCATAAAATAGAAATGTTTTGTAGGAAATAATGAGTTAGTCATTAATGTGTCGTAATGCAATTGTTATTGCTTCTTCAAGAGTCTCACTCCGTTTAATTGCTTCCTGTGCAACAGTAAAGGAATGATTATAATCAAATCCAAGGTTAATTAAGGCAGATATAACATCATTTTGGTTAATATTAGATTCTGTAGATTGATCCTCAATTTTGTCATCTTTTATTGCGGTTTCCACATTTGTTGTTACAGTGTGTGGTGGGTATGTCGTATTGACCGATGCTAATATTTTAGCATTTTTTGCAGGTTCTTTTTTGAGGTCGGAAGTAATACGTTTTGATACCTTCTCACCAAGTCCGCCAACTTGCTGAAGCATTTCAGGTTTTTCACTCACAATTGACTGCGTTAAATCTTCTATAGAAATAGAATCAAGTGCATTCATTGCTACTTTTGGACCTACCCCACTTACCTTTAAAAGTGAATTAAACCATGCTTGCTTTGCGTATGCATCAAAACCGTAAAGTGTGATAGATGTTTCCTTTACTATTGTTTCAATGAAAAGGATAATTTCATTTCCAACATGCAAAGATTGTGATGTTCTTTGCCCAATATGCACACAATAACCAATGCCATTGGTAAACACGGAAATAGATCCGTCAGTTGAATTTGTTAAAATTATTGTGCCTTTTATGTAGGAAATCATTGTATGAGTTTATATATAAAAATACAGAATGTAATTGTTCCGCCGGCAAAAATTCCGGCCATAATGTCATCTAACATAATACCTGTTGCCCCTTTCATGTTGCGGTCAAGGTGACCTATTAATGAGACCTTTGTTATATCAAAAAAACGAAATAATATAAAAGAAGATATAAATATAATAAACCAATTGACTTCAATTTGAAAGAATTTTACTGCTATCATTGAGGTAAGAATTGTTAAGTAAAGACCTGCCATTTCGTCAATAACAATTTCTTGTAAATCGTCTACCTTGCCGTTTAAATACAATGGAATAAAAATAAAACCAAGAATAATTGAGGTTGCTGTCATAAATGCACACCATAAAATAGACGGCGTGAATGCAAGCGGTGAAATGATAATTAAGGAAGAAATCGTTCCAACGGTTCCGGGTGCTATTGGTGAGCGACCACAATAAAATAATGTTGATATTATCTCTGCGAATTTTCTCATAGTATGTTAATTATAGAATTTATTTGCTTTTCAATATCGGTAATAATGTTTAACGCTTGAGATTCCTGCGTGCTTTGGGTAATAAGCAATTTATTACTCTTAATAACATTGAGGCGATAGCCTTTTGTATGTGTTAATTCTTGAATTTTTTTAAATGTTGCAAGGTCTTGTTCTGAAAAATATCTTCGCCCACCAGCACCAATGTATGGGGAAAAATAACATTGCAGTTCGCCAAACCAAAATCTTACGGTATGGGTTTCAACTCCAATGGCTTTTGCAACCTCTCCTACTGAAAAACCGTACTTAGACATAAAACTAAAAAACCTTGCCCTTTAAATTTCTTGAAGGGATAAAATGCATTTTTGCAGATTCAATCCTTTTAACACTAGAAGTTTTAGCCTTGAAATCATATATATTTTTTGCAAGTATTTTTTTACGGAATTCAAACCTGCCAAAATTTTTGAGTAACACACCACCATCTTCTTTTGAAAGAGATATAATGGTATAAAAAAAAGCTTCGGTAATTTGTTTTGCATCTTTCACTGAAAGATGATATTTCTTTTTTAGGAGATCAGCAATTCCACCTTTTGTAACCTTAAAGCTTGACGACATTATATCTGTAAAAGCTCCTGTTGTTTATGTTTAAGAATTTCATCAACAGATTTTATTGCATTGTCTACAATTTTTTGAACTTCAACTTCAAAGCGTTTTTGGTCATCTTCAGAAATATCTTTATTCTTTTGAGCATTTTTAATTGTATCGTTTTCATCTCTACGGACACTTCTTATTGCAATTTTTGCACTTTCAACATTCTGCTTAACAATTTCCATCATTTGCTCCCTTCTTTCTTGCGACATAGGTGGCAACGGTAGAAGAATTGTTGACCCTTCAAGAACGGGGTTTGTTCCAAGGTTGGAAGATTGAATTGCCTTGTATACAGACTGCACCGTGCTTTCATCCCAAATTTTTACCGAAAGAGTGCGGGAATCAGTTACTGTAATATTTGCAGCACTGGAAATGGGCATCATGGACCCATATACTTCACACTTGATTGCATCTAAAAGGGATGGGGACACTTTTACAGATATTCCAGAAATAGATTTTTTAAAACTATCAATACACTGGTGAAATCGTTCTTGTATTTTAGATTTTTCAAAACTATACATCATTTAAATAATGAAATTACTATATGAAAATATTGTTATTGATAATTTTCATAACGCAAGTATTTTTTTGTAACACTTACGCTGTAGAATTTGACTCTCCATCACTAGAAGATGTTATATCATCAATTAACAGAGACATCAACACACAAGATGCAGAAAGCAAGCCAGATATACCTCGTAATAAAAATATGGAAGTTGTATGCACAAAATCATTTCATTCTAATTTTCGCAAAGGCCCAGGAACAAGTTTCCCTATTAAATTTGAAATTCTTGTACGCGGGTATCCACTTAAAGTTATTAAATATGTTGACACATGGTACGCCGTAGAAGATGTTGATGGAGAGGTGGTATGGGTTTCACAAATTAACATTAAAAAATCATGTGGTGTTATTGTTAAGGCTTCCGGACTTGCATTTATGTATATACAACCAGCAAGAACATCAAAGGTGATAATGTCACTAGAGAGAGGCTTAATTATTAACGACCTTGAATGCTTTGGTGCATGGTGCCAAGTGCAAATTAACAAACAAACGGGATGGATAGAAAGAGAAAATTTATGGGGAAATGTATCAAAATAAAATTTTGTGGGCTCAAACAGCAGGCGGAAGTAGATTTTTGCACAGACTACGGTGTTAGTTACATCGGCTTTGTATTTTATGATAAATCGCCAAGGAATATATCTGCAAGGGAATTCTCCTTGTTAAAATTGCAAAATGCTCCACCAGTTGTCGCAGTTTTCTTAAACCCAACATTAGAATATATCCAAAGTGTAGTTTCGTGCAATCGTGTTGATTTCCTTCAAATACATGGCATAAATATTGATGACCTTGCCATACAATTTATTGGAAAGTATAAACTAATTAAACCATTAACAGTAACGGACTTCACAGCAGAAGAAATTAATCAGTACAATTTTTACGATTACCTACTTTTTGATTCCCAAAATGCTGGAAGTGGCGATGCAAGAGACTTTTCATTTGCACAAAACCTTCAAAAATCAAAGCCATTTTTTCTTGCGGGAGGCATAAATATCACAAATGTTCAAGAGCCCTTAAAATATACAAACTACATTGATTTATCCTCCGGTATTGAGAATATAAAAGGGCGAAAATCTCTCATAAAAATGAAAGAGTTCATTAATGCTTTACCAAAAGACACATAAAGTTTTTTAAATTTAGAGTTTTTTCCGACTTTTAAGTGATAAATTTTCTTGCATAATAGTATTTAATAAATATAGTGTAATATATTTATATGATGAATGTTAAATAAAGCTAAGATTTTACACAAAATTAGGCATATTCTTTCTTATGTGCAAAGTGTTGAGAATACTTTTTTTAGAATAATTATTGCCATTGCCATTATTATACTTGCGGTTGGAATATTTTATATTCTGTCAATTGCAATCATGTTCTTGCTGGCTTTGTGTGTATCTGTTATTATTATTTCTTATATTATAGCAAAAATTAAAGGGAAGAAATATAATAGGATGTTTCATGCTTCATCAAATTTTCAGAACGAACACACTACTGTAAAGCATGTCAAAATTGTTACAGAAAAAGATAGCGAATAAATAAATATTTTTTCCTTGAATATAAATTTTACTCTCTTTATGCTAAATGCTAATGTTAATATCTTTTATGGCTAAAAAGTCTCGGTTTTTAACTCTTGCAGTAAGTGGGCTATCTATCGCTATAACTTCACAAATTGCTTTGGCTGCGAAATCACCAAAAATGGAAAAATGCTATGGTGTCGTTAAGGCCAGTAAAAACGATTGTGCTTCTTCTAAAAAAGGAGGTCATTCTTGTGCTGGTGCAGCAAAAATTGATGGTGATAAATCTGAATGGGTAATTCTTCCAAAAGGCATTTGCAAGAGACTTGTCAACGGCTCTTTAGTTGGTGAAAAATAATGTAACAAAGTGTCTTCTTAACGAACGGCATTCTATGCAAAATTAATTGTTAATTAATAAAAATTATTGTATGAGTAAGTTATTTCAAAATCGCAAAGCTACTATTTTAATAGTATTTATTGTATGCGTTAGTATTGGCTTTTGGTCAATATCAAGGTATCCACAATTAAGTATGAAGTCCAATGTAATGCATCGCGGTGCTATAAGTGAAACTGGCATGATACAAGGTAAAATTACACATACAATCAACCGTGATGAATCCACTGATATTACACTTGCAAAGAGAATATACAATACAACTCTTAATTGGATTTTCGCAAATTGGCGTGGAATGAGTTTTGGGCTAGTAATTGGTGCTGGGTTTTTAACGCTTTTAAGAAATCTTTCGCTCAATATGGGTAAAAATCGTTTCTTGAATGCTCTATATGGAATGATAACGGGCGTACCACTTGGCGTGTGTTCTAACTGCGTTGCACCAATAATGCAAAGTACATTTAAGGGCAATGGTAAAATGGAGTACTCTTTAGCCAAAATGTTTGCCTCGCCAATGTTGAATATTATAGTTTTAACAATATTATTTTCAATTTTTCCAATAGGAATTGCAATTGCAAACACTATTGCTGTGTTAATTTTAATTCTTGTTGTCACACCAATTCTTGCCCATTATACCGCAAAACCACATGAAGAAGCTTGCAATATTAACAGTGCATGTGCGATACAAATAAAACAATCGTGGGGTAAATCTTTCATGCTAGTAACGATGGAGTACGCAAAAGATTTATTATATTTATTTATTAGAGTTGTACCATTGATGATTGTTGCTGGATTTATTGGCGCTGTTTTAATTCACTTAGTTTCTCCTGCTGAATTTTTTGCTAATAGCACGCTGTCATACATAATATTAATTCCACTTTCGGCACTTTTTGCAACACTATTGCCAATGCCAATTGTTATAGACTTAATGCTCGCGCAAAGTTTATGGATTGCCGGCGTTCCACTTGAAATAATTGCAGTATTTGTTTTTGCTCTTGGTTCATACAGTATATATTCATTTTTAATTGTAACGCAAACATTTTCATTAAAAATTGCATTAATAATTTATTCCATTGTAGTCGTAATATCTTCCATTCTTGGGTATATTACAATATTATTGTAGGTAAAACATTGCAATCAAATTAAATATTTTCTTTAAATGAAAATATAATCAACCTACTATATATGGCTAATAAATTTATTTAATGCGTCATTTCTTTGGCATTCGTCATCAATTTGAGTAACATCTCCAAACCACCCGATGGTGCCGTTTTTTATGAATAAAACTTTATTTGCCATTGCTTTCATTACTTTCATATCGTGAACAATGGATATTTTTATTGGATGTTGCTCAGAAGATGTTCTAATATTGTTTATTGTGTCTACAATTTTTGCTGAAGTGTATGGGTCAAGCCCTGATGTTGGCTCATCTAGAAAGAGAATATTTGGTTTATTAAAAATTGCCCTTGCAATTGCAACCCTTTTTTGCATACCACCAGATAAATCTTTTGGATACAGCCTTGCAACATCTGGATTCAAATTAATAGATTTCATAATATTATATACTTGGCGAAGAATTGCTCTTTTTGAGCGAGTGCCTTCTATGTATTCTTTAAAGGCGATGTTTTGCCAAACGGTGTGTGAATCAAATAGTGCATTTAGTTGAAAGGCATATCCAATTGTATGGTTAATTTCTTGAGATTTTTCATTATACATTGTTGTTGTACCATTTGTTTGCATAATAATTCCTGCGATAATTTTCATAAGAGTTGTTTTACCGCACCCACTTTCACCAATAATTGCTAAGGAATCTCCACTTTCTAAATTAAAAGAAATATGTGATAAAACAGTGTTACTTCCAAAATTTTTTGAAATATTATGAACTTTTAATTGCATTATAGGTTTTTAAATAATGATTTGAAAATTTCAGATCCGTTTGTATGGGCAATGATGTCTCTCTCTGGGTGAGGCATCATACCAAGAATATTGTTGTTTTTTCCTCCAAAAATACCTGCGATATTTTCAATAGATCCATTAATATCTTCTTTGTATGTAAAAGCAATTTGGTTGTTGTCTTGTAGTTTTTTAAGGGTGTCGTTATGGCAAAAGTACCGTCCATCTGCATGAGCGATTTGCATTGTCATTGTTTGTGGTGTATTTTTGGTAAAATATGAAGATTGTGATGTTGTATGAATTTCAATGACTTTGCATATGAAGGAAGATGATGCATTGCGAAGTAAGGCACCTTCAAGAATGAGGCTTTCCGTAAGAACTTGAAAGCCATTGCATACACCCATTACATACCCTCCTTTTTCTGCAAATGCTTTAACTTCTTGCATAATATTGCTAAATGATGCAATTGCACCAGAGCGTAGGCGGTCTCCGTAGGAAAATCCCCCTGGTATAAAAATGAAATCTAAATTTTTTGGCAGTGAGTCTTTGTACCATGTGTATGAAACATCGAAGCCAAGGCGTTGCATTATTGCGTGAGCTTCCTCATTACAATTTGAACCTGGGAAAACAATTACCGTTGCTTTTGGTGACATTTAACATCAAAAAATTCATATTTTGTCTCACTTTCTAACTCCTCTATTCCGCTTGTAAGTGCATGAACTTCTTTTTCTAAATTTCGTTTAGCGGAAAAAACTGACTTTAAAAATGCTTTAATTTCATTTGGCTTAAAGAACAAAATTGCCACAAGGCAAACAATAATAATTTCACCAAATGACACACCCATATACATACAAAAGTTGGTGGTTATTGAAATTATATAGCGTGAAAGTCAAGATTTATCTTTTCTTGATTGCGGGCTTCTTCCCTGCGAATGGGTTTTTAGAAGTTTCAACTTTAAAGCGTAATGGAATTGAGTTAAGGTTGAAATCTTTTGCAAGGCAGTTGCGAAGGTATCTCATATAGCTTTGGTGGATGTCCCGCGTGTTGGAGAAAATTACAAAAGTCGGTGGGCGAATTTTTGTTTGTGTAATGTACTTTAGCTTTGTATCCTTTCCTTTAAATTTTGGAGGCGAGTGCATTGCAACCCTTTGTGAAAGCCATTGGTTTATTGGTGCAGTTTGAATTTTTGAGTTCCAAGAATCATAAAGTTTAATTACCTGTGTGAAAATCATATTGATATTTTGCCCACTTTTAGCGGAAATTTCCACAATAGAAGGGTTGGTAACTTCAATGCAGGCATTCTCAATTTTTTGGTTAATTTTTTCAATCACATCTTTTTTGTCATCCTTAAGTAAATCAATTTTGTTTAGAGCAATAATCAATGGTCGTCCTTCTTGTGCAACTTGTGTAATAATTTGTAAATCTTGACCAATAATCCCAATGGTGGCATCAACAATTACAATCGCAATATGTGTTAAGCGTAAAGCACGCCTTGTTTCAAGGTTGGAAGACCTTTCTAGTGCGTCTGCTTTGGTGTGCCTTTGTAAGCCAGCAGTATCAATAAGTTTGACATCCCTACCATTAAATTTTGTATATGTTGCAATGGCATCACGGGTAATGCCGGATTTATCCCCAACAATAGACCTATCTTCTCCAAGAATTTTATTGAATAATGTAGATTTCCCTACATTGGGTCTGCCTAATATGCAAATATGCATAAACTGTGATAAATCTGAATTTTTACATAGCTCTTGATATTCCTGAAATTCCTCTTCGTTTTCTTTATAAAATTGCAGTATTTCTGATTTGACATCAACAATGCCAATATTATGTTCTGCCGATACCAATATTCCTTCACCAAAGCCCAAGCTCATTGCTTGTTTTTCCGATATACTCATGTCGTGTTTTCTCTCTGCCTTGTTAACCAGTAGTATTGTTTTTTTTCGTTGTTTTTGAACAAAGTTTGCGAAATGGAAGTCTTGCTCTGAAAGCCCTGTTTTTGCATCGATAACAAATAATATCATATCACTTTGCTTGATGGCAATCATTGCTTGCTCAAGCATTTGCTTGTGCATTTCAATTTCAAATTTCTCATTGTTAATATCCTGATTTTTTATCAACAAAGGGTCAATTCTACCTGAAACTCTTTCAAGTCCGGCGGTGTCAATAAGTATTGTGTGAATACCTAAAATTTCCGTCATTACTTCTTTACGGTTCCTTGTGACGCCGGGGGTATCTTTTGTTAAATTAAATTTCTTTCCTGCAAGAATGTTAATTATTGTAGACTTACCTACATTTGTTTTTCCTACAACGGCAATTTTCATTTGTATGTTAATGGTTTTTAAAAGACAAATGTATGGTGGGTATAAGTCAAGCTATTTGCCACATGAAAGCTTTGAAGACTGTATAAATTGTTTTCCTTTGCCAACATCACATCTACGCCTCCATTGTTCTTGGTTGTTTAAGGCGTATTTTATTCTCTTAAGAACAAAATATGGATTTAACTCTGCATATTGACACACGGAGAGAAAATCTAGATTTTCAATATTGAACCATACAAGAGCCTCACCTCTCGCCTTGATGTTTTCTCCTCTTTTAGACTGAGTTATACAGTCAAGAGTTGCCTGTAAAATCACTGCCCTCCAAAGACTAACTTCGTGGGTACCTTTTTGCATCAACTTATTATAAATTAATACATTACTAGTAATACAATAAATTGATTATGGAAGCACAACGCCGTCCCATAAATTTGGTCATTGTTTTATGGGACAAAAAGATCGCCTCTATCACTGCGTTTAGAATTGAGATCAAAAATTTGTCCCTATTTTAGGGGACAAAAAAGTAAAATTATAACCATACTTAATTATTACATTTTTTCATCGTTTATATTGTGTGTAAGAAGTAATAGCATGAAATATTGTTGTTTTTTAGTCGATTTTTTATAGTTTTTCCTCACTATTCATAGGGTATTTCAAAAAAAATATTTTTGATAAACAATTAGAGAACCTCTAGAGAAATATCAACCGCATCTACCGAGTGGGTTAAATTACCAATAGAAATATAGTCAATATCAAGCCCCTTGTATTGGGCAATTGTTTTCAGCGTGATTCCACCAGAAACTTCAATATACGATGAAGAATTATTGCGAATAATTTTACTTGCCACTTTGATTTTATCAATCGTCATATTATCAAGCAAAATAAAATCAACGCCACAAGTTGAAGTCTCTTCAACTTGAGTAATATTATCACACTCAACTTCAATTTTAACATTAGGTGTATTTTTTCTTACAAGACGCACCGCGTCGTAAATGCTACCATTTGCAGCAACAATGTGATTATCTTTAATCATTGCCATTTCAGCGAGGTTCATCCTGTGGTTAAAACCACCACCAACTTTAACCGCATACTTTTGCAAACGACGCAAATACGGCATAGTTTTTCTTGTATCAAGTATTTTAATTCTTTTATCATCAAGTGTATTTATAAACTCTTGTGTTTTTGTCGCTATACCACTTAAATGCTGAATTAAATTCAAAACACAACGCTCCACTTGAAGGAGCTCTTTAATTGACGCCTTACCACTAATAACCACATCTCCATGGTGAATAACCTGTCCATTGGAAGCGGAATATGTAATTTCATTTTTTGCCAAAACAACCGCCAACGCTTGCGACATTGCCTCAACACCACACAAAACAAAGGGCAAAGCCTGTTTAGATGTCACTTTAAAAGTATGCATTGTATTTTGTACAATAATACTATTCGTTGTAATATCTTGGAATGCTTTATCCTCTTTTAACAAAGAGGTTATTTCAGATTTGATGATTTGCATAATGTAAATTTTTAGCTACTTTAATATCTTCCATAATTTGAAATTGCAATTTTTTTATATCTGAAAATTTGACTTCATCTCGTATTTTACTTAAGAGTGCAACATGAATTTCCTTGCCATATATTTCTTGTGTAAAATCAAAAATATGCGTTTCAAGAATTGGAATCTTTTCCTCTGTTATAGTAGGTTTGACACCATAATTGCTAATACTTTGAAATATTTCTCCGTCAATGGTTGTTCGCGTTAAATATACTCCATATGGTGGAACAACTTTGGTATTATCAATTTGTATGTTTGCCGTTGGAAAGCCTAAAACTTTACCTGCCATTTGCATACCTTTTTCTACCATACCATTCACAAAATATGGAATATTTGACACATCGCTATATTGTTTAAAATTTCCACTTTGAATACATTTTTTCAGTTGAGAAGAGCTAACCTTTTCTTCAATACCCCCTACCCTCTCCACAACATGGGCTGTATATTTAAATTTATTTTGCATTGCGATTAAATCTTCCACACCACACGACTGACACACACCAAAGCGAAAATCTTCACCCACAATAATATTGTTGGTAACTTGTGAAATTTTACTTAAAAACTCTTCACCGGTCATTTTTGCAATTGTATTGTCAAATTGTAAAACAATAAGTACATTCATGCCAAAAGTTTGAATGGTTTTTGCCCTCTCTTCCTCTGTGTAAATTGTATTATTTCCTCTTTTAAAATAAATAAACGGCAATGGGGAGAATGTCAGAACACCACACGACATAAATTCTTTTGATTTCCCCAGCAATGCTTCATGACCCAAGTGGATACCGTCAAACTTTCCAATACATAGTGCTTCAACATTGATGGACGGAAGGCTGTTTATATCGCATTTAATTGTCTTCATTTAATCTTTTTCATATTTTTTGGTATTACTGCATTAATAGGGCGAACATACAATGGTTCACAAAATACCGGAGGCTTTTTAAAGAAAAACCTTTGAATTAATTGAGATGCAATCGGCATTTCTTCAAAATGTTGCATTTCACCAGAAATAGAAATACCAACGCTAATTATACAAACATTTGTGGGAATGCTTGCTATTGGTATATGCTTAACATCTTCAATAAAAATACCATTTGCATTAAATTCCTGATAATACACATGCCCTTTTAATGCCTTTATTGCTATTGCAATATTTTGCTCTGGGTTTTTAACAATATAACATTCAAGGCTTGAAATACCATACAAAGGAATTTGAAATGGAGCAACAAGACCTTGTGCAAACGCAATCCCAATACGCAAACCTGTAAACGCACCTGGGCCATGGTTTATAATTATACCACTTAAGTCTTTTACTTTTAAACAATTTCCATCTAAAAGTTTTTGCACAATTATTGGCAACTGTTCTGCTTGCATTCTTGGTGTACTATGAACCTCTTCAGTCATTTTGCCGTCCACATACAAACACACCGATGTACTTTGAAAACACGATTCAATCGCAAGTAATTTCATATTTTTTTCCTTAACAAAGGAAATGCTAGCTATTTGTAATAAAATATCAAGCTATTTTACTTGACAAACTTGACATTTTTTTTAAAAAGCAATAATCATTTATAGGTAGAATGTCAGGTTTAAATATTGAAAATGAAATAGCGAGGCTCAAGCAAGAAAAGAATGCAATCATCTTGGCTCATTACTATCAAGATTCTGAAATACAAGACATCGCAGATTTCATTGGCGACTCTCTTGATTTATCAAAAAAAGCACAAGCATCACAGGCTGATATCATTATTTTTGCAGGTGTTAGATTTATGGCAGAGGTTGCAAAAATTCTCAATCCAAAGGCAAAAGTTTTTATTCCAGACCTTAACGCTGGATGTTCCCTTGAAGATTCATGTAAAGCAGAGGATCTTGCAATCTTTAAACAAAAATATCCAGACCATACCGTAATTAGCTATATTAATTGCTCAACGCATGTCAAAGCACTTTCTGATATCATCTGCACATCAACAAATGCAGAAAAAATTATAAAATCTATCCCAAAGGAAAAGCCTATTTTATTTGCACCAGATAGACACCTCGGAGGGTATCTAATAAAAACACTTGGAAGGGAAATGACTTTGTGGAATGGTTCATGTATAGTTCACGAACGCTTCTCGGAAAAAAACCTTGTCAAATTGAAAACTCAAAACCCTGACGCACAAATCATCGCTCACCCTGAATGCCCAGAGACGCTTTTAAAATACGCAGACTTCATCGGGTCTACTTCAAAGCTTTTAAAATTCACACAAGGTAACGGTGGAAAATTCATTGTACTGACAGAGCACGGCATTATTCATCAAATGAAGAAATTGAATACACAGGCGGAATTTTTAACAGTACCATACCTAGAAAGAGACGGTGTAACATGTATTAATTGTAACTCGTGTGAATTTATGAAACTTAACACTGTAGAAAAAATTTATGATATTCTAAAGAATGAAAAAAATGAAGTTATCATTCCAGAAAAATTGAGATTAAAAGCCAAAAAATCCCTTGATGCAATGCTTGATTTATCTTAAAGTGTAATAAAATTCATACTAGAGTAGTCTTCTCGTATTGCTGTATTTTCAGAAATATATTTTAATTTCCTAAGGTGAATATCCATTTCTTTGTCAATGTGTAGAAATACATGGCTCAAAAGCTGAGCATCAAGCAATGCACCGTGCAATGTCCTTGAGGTTTTATCAATCGCAAATTTATTGCAAAGTGCATCAAGTGATGCCCTCTCACCAATGTAGTTTTTTCTTGCAAGAACAAGGGTGTCTATTACTTCATTTTCAATATTTGATAAACCTGCAATTTGCAATTCATTGTTAATAAACGATGTATCAAACGGAGCATTATGAATTACAAGCACCGCATTGTTAATAAATGAGAGAAATTCTTCTGCAACCGCAGAAAATTTTGGTGCACTCTTCACGCTTGCCAATGTTATGCCATGCACTGCCTCCGCCTCTTTATCTATTGCTCTTTCTGGGTTTAGTAGGGTACGGTACTCCTTCCCTGTAACACTTCCATTGATTATCTCAACACAGCCAATTTCAATAACCCTATGACCTTGCCTTACAAGCGTTCCCGTGGTTTCTGTATCTAGACAAATATACCTTACATCTGTTTTCATATCACGCTCAATGTTCTTCTTGCATGTCTTGCAAATACCTCCACCATATTCTCTGAATATTTCATAAATAATGAAGATGTTATAACATTTAAAATAGGGTTGTGCATGTCAAATGATATTTCATAAGTTACTGACGTTCCACCAATACAAGGTTTAAAATTCCATGTGCTATTTAGATTTTTGAATACAGATGAGTCAGCATTTGTAATGTTAATAGATAGTTCTATTGGAAACAATTTAATAGATGATATATAAGATTTTTTAAAGCATTTTATAGGTGTAATATACTCTATACACATTGTTGCCAGTATTTCCTCATCTGTTTTCCCATGCACAATAACACCTGCACAATGAGGAACAAAAAGCGGGTAACTTTCAACGTCAACAATCATACTGTATAAATCGACAGGTTTATGTGGAAATGTTTGTATTATTTTTCTATAAGGCATTTTTTTTACAAAAATTCTTCATTTTTTTTAAGAGATCACTCCCCGTAAATTCTTCAATTGCTTGCAAGTGTGTAATAGCCAGCGAACTAGCTGTAGAATGAATAGAGTCTATAAATGTTTGTGGGAAATATACATTAGACGGACACAATGATGATGACATAATGGCCAATGCAAGGTGATATGGGTTTGCAAGTGGTGACGCCAATCTATGTTCTATCCTGCTACCAAATGTAGAATTAGGAATTGATGTTAAGCGTACTGCAACTGTACGATTTTCCATGCCCCATGTTATATGGGTTGGAGAATTTTTAAATTTCTTTACAAAATTATGGTTAGCAACACGCTGTATACACTCAACTGTAGGGCATGCAATATATACCATACTACCAATGGATGACATCATGTTTTGTAATATACGCATTAATACTATACTACTATGCGACAGTGGCAATGAAGTATGAATTGCATTAACGGACACATTGAACTGCATTCCAGATGGAGGTTGATTTTCGTTAAAAACCGCACTAAAACACGCTCTGTTATTATGTTGATTCGATATTACATCAATTTGATGGCGAATTATATATATCATATCGCACAATTCAAGCAATGATGTACATGGAACCGTTGTAACTTCATACTGGTTATCACCAAGCTCTGATTTTACTTCATACAAAAATGGTATGCGTGAAATTTCATCAAGCAATAATTGCGTTGGCTTTGAAAAAAAATAAAATTCCAATTCAAACCCAGCGGTGATTTTACTCAAATTAAACTGTTTTAAAAATGCACGCTCAACACCTACAATGGCATTAAAGATTGCCTTGATACTAAATGCGTTAAGAGGGTTTGAAAAACTTTGAATATTTTTGTTAACTTTAAGCACCATCTACCGTATTGGTTGCAAGCCATTCTTTCAGCTCTGCCAATGGTGCACCACCATTTTTTGTTTGCACAACTTTACCATCCTTAATTAAAACTAATGTTGGGATAGTACGAATACTATAGCTTGAGGCAAGGTCAGGGTTTTCATCGATATTGACTTTTGCAAATTTAACATTGGGAGTTTGATCGGAAACAGCATCCAATATAGGAGATAACCTTTTACATGGCATACACCACTCTGCCCAAAAATCTACAAGAACATACCCATTGTAATCCAAAATATCATTTTGAAAATTTTTTTCACCCACTGAAGTAACCGCCATAAAAATAAAAAATAATTCTAACTATTATCAGTGCAATCAAATATTTTAGAAAGCAATAAATTATTTAGATGATGGCTAGTTTTATAGCACTCAAATTCTGCATGAATATCACAACCTGCCAAATATAGATCTCCTATGAAATCTAGCAACTTATGTTGAACAAAATCATTATTATTGTAGACAAATTCTGGGCTAAGAATTTTTTCATCATTAAAAATTATTGCACTATACATATCTCCTCCCAAACATAAGCCATTTTTTTGCATTTCTTCAATCTGAGTAATATGTCCAAATGTTTTAGCGTAGGCAATTTCTTCTTTAAAATTATTTTTTGTTTTATCATACAAATATGTCTGCTTACCAATAGATAGACAAGGGAAGTCCACGGTGGAAGAAATTTTCAAAGTATGACAAGGTTTTGCAATAATATATGCATCACCTAAAGAAACCTTCACTTCATCTTTTAATTCAAAAACAGTTGTTTCTTGCTTTGCAATAGTAAGACATTCCAAGCCAAAAATAAAGTCACTACTGCCCCCGTCCATCAATGGAACTTCTGGACCATCGATTAAAATCATAGCATGTTTAATTTGCATACCAAACAAACCTGCCATTAAATGTTCAACAGTTGCAACGCTAGTAAAACCATTTGTAATGGTAGTATTTAACTTTGCCGGTACAACATTTGTATAATGAGCCCTAATTTCATTGTCGCCACTAATATCTGTTCGTTTAAAAACAATACCACCGCTGACTTGTGGAATAACTTGCATCGTGACATTTTTACCATAATGTACACCTTCGCCAGTAAAAGTAATACTGTTTTGAGTGTGATTCGAATATTCTTGCATTTTGGTAGAAAGATTTAATATATGAGGTATGATAACTTTTGACTTTTCAAGTGTTTTTAGAATATCTTCCAATACTGATCATTTCAGCAATAGAAGGTTTAACAGAATTTTTGCCAATATCATCAACCGCACACATACTATTTCTTGGGCATATTTTTGATATTCAACTTCAAATGGAATATATCGTAGGTATTCAACTTGGTGCAATATTAGCCGTCTTTTTCCTATATAATCATCGTATTAAAATTATTATTCATGAAATACGAACCATCAAACCACAATTAATCACAACATTAATCATCATTACCATTCCAGCAATAATTGTAGGGTCAATATTGCATATTATAGATTTTCTACATTTTATTCCTATAAAGTTAATGCAAATCAATTTAATTTTAGGTGGAGTTTTAATGCTAATATTTCGCAAATCATCTGGGGAAAATAACAATATTATGAACATCTCACATTCATCTGCATTAAAAATTGGATTATTTCAAATTATTGCCCTAATACCGGGAGTGTCTCGCTCTGCATCTATAATATTTGGCGGAATATTCTCAGGACTTTCAAAACAATGTGCTATTGAAGTCTCATTTCTTTCGGGTCTCCCAATTATTACTGCCGCATCATTTTTAGAAATATATTCAGGGTACTCAAGAGGGACATCTCTAGAGTTAACATTGTTAACAGTCAACATCACTATAGCTTTTATTTTTTCCTGCATTGGAATTGTGTGTCTCAAATGGATGGTAAAATATAATCGTGATTTTGAAATATTTGGATTTTATCGCATTATAATTGGATCTGCACTATTTTTCATTATATAATCAATGGTATTTTCAATTTCTTCGTTATTCACACCTAAGCGTTTAGAAAAATCCCAATATCTTTTAATTCGCGTATAATCTTCTTTGATTTTTTGCTCTGAATCTCCAATAAAGTAAATTTTATTATTTAAAAGATGTTCCACACCTGAGTGAAAATCAAAAAGTATACCATTGGTAGAAAGATATAGTGCATTAAACGAAAAATCTCTGCGTAGCGAGTCATGGAAAAAACTCACACCACATTTCATTTTTGCATGCCGACCATCACACTCCATATCCATCCTTGTTGATGTAATTTCTACATTAGCGTTGTGAATGCCAATAGCATTCGTTACAAACATTCGCTTTCTTATGAGGTTTGGAAAATTCGTATCAAGCAACTTTGCAACCTGTTTTGGCATTAAAGTGGTTGATATATCAATATCTTTAACTTGCCCAATAAATTGAGAAAAGTCATACATGGGTATATGGTAGATAAACGATGAAATTCGAGTTATCTGTGTTACGCGTATAGAAGAAAGATATTTTATGTAGTCCCTTACTAATCCGCCTACAAAAAGAGATTTATAATGTAAAGGTGTGTTGAATTGATAGTGTGGAGTATAAAAACCTCCACACATATCAAGAGTTTTATATAACTGTTGCATAATGATGAATATTTTTGGTATTCATCATTTATAGCAATAGAATTTATTAATAGTTTAAAGACAAAGTAAGGTAACAATTAGCACTATAATCTGTAACTGAAGTTGCAATTGTTAACAATCCATTAACATCTACAGCAGGAGCAACAGTATGACATTGAACAGAACCAGCATTAGCTTTACCATCATCAAGTTTGGAGTCAATAATTTGCAAAACACCAGGAACAATGACAGTTACATTCATTAAATCACCTGGATTTGCAAGACCTCCTATCATACTATATGGTTGATTACCCATATGTACACTTGATATATACCCACCAGAAACTTTTGATTTTGGCAATATCAGTGATAAATCTTCTGCAGAGGCACCAGTTGCGACAACAGTCCTGTTAAATAATTTTGATTTTTGAAAATGATCTTCTACAATTGCAATTTCACCAGGGTTTGCACCAATGAATGTACCAATCTTACCATTAGCGTTACCATTAGCGGCACCAGTAATTAATGTTGATGCTGCGCAGTCACCTGGAATACAATTATAAGTACTGCTAAAAATTTGAAATGCAAGGGTACGATCTCTTACTTGTTGCATTGTTGCAGTAGCACGAGATATATCGATTAATGATTTTCCACTAATAGTGGCAACAATTAAAACGCCTAAAATGGCTAGAACTATTGAAAGCTCAATCAGTGTAACACCTCGACTGCGAGAATTTTTTTGTATTGTCATATTATTAGTTATAAATAAAAGCTTGCATTTAATATAAGTGTTTTTTTTAAAGTCAAGTAAAAATAAATAATTTATGATGCTGATAGTTGGCCTTGGAAATACAGGTTCTCGATACGAATACACTCTACACAATATGGGGTTTATTATAGTTGACCACATCGTCAAATATATACAACCTAAAAACACTTGGGCAAAAAAGTTTTCAGGTGAATATTCTGTGTATGAACACAATAATAAAAAAATAATGTTTTTAAAGCCAACAACATATATGAATAATTCGGGCATTTGTGTAGCACAATACAAAAACTTCTTTAAAATACAAAGCGACGAAATATTTGTTTTTCATGACGATATCGACCTTAAAGTTGGACAAGTGAAGATTAAAACAGGAGGAGGAAACGGCGGGCACAATGGCTTAAAGTCCCTTGATGCACACATAGGATGTAATTACCATAGAATTAGAATAGGCATTGGACGACCTCAGCACAAAGATGATGTTAGTAATTTTGTTCTTTCCAAGTTTCAAAGTGAAAATTTAGAACAAGTACATACAATTTCAAATTTATTTAGAGAAAATATTACTTTTTTACTTGAAAAAAATTTTTCCCTCCTCAAAGATTGCTTTTAATATGTATTATATTGCCTTTTATGTCGAGCATTAACAATTTTACCAATGAAAGTTTTTTTAGCAAAAGAAGAGAAAAGCTAGAAAGTATAGCGAAATCTCCATTGCATAAAACAACGCCTGCAAAAATTATTGCCTGTGTGAACCAAAAAGGTGGCGTAGGTAAAACAACTACTGTAGTTAATATTGCTACAGCTTTTGCTGCAATAGGTGCAAGAGTCCTAATCGTTGACTTCGACCCACAGGGAAATGCAACAACTGCCTTTGGTATTGACAAAAACAAATGCCAACAAAATATTTATAGTGCCCTTATAGAAGGCATTTCTATTGAAAGTATAAAAGTTAAAACTAACATTGGAAAACTCGATGTACTGCCATCTAATGTAGATCTTTCAGCCGCAGAAATTGAACTTGATGACATTGATAGTCGTGAATTTGTTCTGAAACAGCATTTAAATTCTATACAAGACAAATACGACTACATATTTATTGATTGCCCGCCTGCCCTTGGTCTTTTAACAATAAACGCTCTTGCATGTGCACATTCTATATTAATTCCAATTCAATGTGAATTCTATGCACTCGAAGGTTTAACTCACCTTTTAAAAACATATCAAGCAATGAAGAGAAACTTCAATAAAAATCTTGAAATTGAAGGTGCAATACTTACAATGTACGACAAAAGGTGCGATCAAACTCACAACATTGAGGGAGAGCTACGCTCATTTCTTGGGGATAAAGTATATAAAAATGTCATTCCACGCAATGTAAAGCTCTCCGAAGCACCATCTTATGGCGTTCCAGGCATTATGTACGACTTATCATGCAGTGGTACTGCTGCTTATATTGCACTTGCCAAAGAAATAATGCAAAAAATGCAATTATCTTGCTTTACAAATGATAATAAAAAAAAGGAAACACTTAAAACTGCATAGATGAATGTAAAAAAACGTAAAATTGGTAGAGGGTTATCATCTTTACTTGGGGACATCACATTTTCTGAAATTGAAGGACAAGCTTCTAACACACCTCAAGATTCAAATCAATACAATAGTGCTTCTGCCATTTTTGATGTACCAATTGAAGATATCATAGGCAATCCACATCAACCTAGAAAATACTTTAATGAAGAATCAATAATAGAGCTTTCCGAGTCAATCAAAGAAAGTGGAGTGTTGCAACCAATAATAGTGCAAAAAAATGGTAATAAATTCAATATTATTGTCGGTGAAAGAAGGTACCGTGCTTCAAAAATGGCAGGCATTAAAACAATCCCATGTGTTGTGCGTAACTTTACAGAGGAGCAAACATTTGTCGTTGCAATGATTGAAAACATTCAACGCTCCAATCTTAACCCCCTTGAAGAAGCATTTGGATACAAAACAATATGTGAAAAACATGGTATATCTCATGCAGAGATTGCAAAAATGCTTGGAAAAAGTAGAAGTCATATCACAAATATGATCGGCGTGCTTTCAATGCCATCAGATATTCAAGAAATGCTATCTAATGGCGAGTTATCAATTGGGCATGCAAAAGTTCTTAAAAAACTATCCAATACAAAAGAAACTTCAATTGTTGCACAAAAAATTAAAAAAGAATCAATGTCCGTTCGCGCATTGGAACAACATATAGATACACTAATCACCACACATAAACAACAAAAAGAAATCAACCATAATAACATTGAATCTTTGCAAAATAATGTACATCACATTAATGCCTCACACACTACACAGGAGCAAACATTCTCTATTGACTCGATTCCAAGTGAAATCCTAGCAATAGAAGATGCATTTAACGCAAAGTTTTCCCCTATAATACATATAGAACATAAAGGTAACTCAGAAGGAGGTAAAATTTCAATCAATTATACAGATATTGAAGAACTTAGATTTATTATGTCTCACATGGTAAGCCTTGAAGATATTTATGCAAAATAAAAGAACAATAGGCATTTTAGGATCTACCGGATCAATAGGTAAAAGTGCCTGCCAACTTCTAACGACAACACTCAAGGATAATTTTTCCGTTGAATTTCTTTCTTGTCATTCAAATTTTGAAGAACTCTCACTACAAATACATACATTACAGCCTAAAGCAGTTTGTGTTTCAGATGTTATTTTCAAAAAAACCAAAGAAGCATTTCCTAATATAATAGTATACGAATCACACCACGATATGCTCGCCGAACACAATACAGATGTCACACTACACGCTATATCAGGTATAGCTGGCATTGAATGTGTATTAGACTCCATTGCCGGTACTAATATTCTAGCACTTGCCAACAAAGAATCTATTGTATCAGCGTGGAACTTCATTCAAGAGTCATCAATAGAGCACGGCACGCAAATTATACCCGTTGATTCTGAGCATAATTCTCTTTATAGAATTTTAGAAATTATTGACCCTAACTCTGTACTAAAAATTGGCATAACAGCATCTGGTGGTGCATTTTTTGGACAAAAATTTCACACACTGCATAATGTATCTCCAGAATATGTAATAAATAATCATCCAGTATGGAAAATGGGCATTAAAAACAGTATAGATTCCGCCACGATGGCAAACAAAGTTCTTGAACTAATCGAAGCTATGCAGTTGTTCTCATGTGAAGAATCAGGTATTGATGTCACAATCAATCGACAATCAATCGTTCATGCAAATGTATGGCTCAAAAGCGGTGGTGTGTTATCACTCTCCTCCAAGCCCGATATGAAACTACATATTGCACATTCAGTAATGTTCCCAGACTATTCTGCAGAATTTGAAAACCCATTTGAAAATATTCAATTAGATTTTCACACTATCAAAAAAGAAGAATTCCCTATATTCTTCCTTGGGAAGGATATTGCTAAAACTAACGACGCTATGAAATTCACCGCCTTCAATGTCGCAAATGAAGTTGCAGTCGAAAAATTTTGTTGTCATAAAATAAAATATACAGACATCCTTCCATCCATTGAGAGTGCAATCGATCAATTAAATTATACCAACCCATCATCAATTGAAGATTTAATACACACTATAAAAGAAATGAAGAGACGCCTTACATAAAAGTACAAATTCAAGTATTATATTATTCATCACCTTCAACTCTAAAGAATTTATCAATTGATTTAAACATTGTATGTATTATTTGGTTACGGTAAACTGGCGACTTTAATAATATCTCTTCCTCTGGGTTGGATAAAAATCCCAACTCAAGCAGAACGGATGGTACATCTGGCATTTTTAAAACTGCAAATCCTGCCTTCCTATGTGGGTTTGGGATAATGAAAAGCTTATCATTTTGTGCATAATTTAATAAAATCTTAACAAAATATTCAGATTTAGAAATCGTAGCATTCTGTGCAACATTAATCAATGTCATCTTGGCAATGTCATCTTTTACTGAGCTTTTAAAAGTAATATCATTGCTTTTGTTATTGCTTTCCGCTAGCATTTTAGCTACTTTATCCGTAGATTCATCAGATAATGTATAAGCCGAAAGACCTCTCGCACTAATATTTGTGGCAGAATCTGCATGAATAGATATCATCAAAGAACCATTGTAATTCTGTGCAAACTTTCTTCTATCAACAAGTGTAAGGTAATTGTCACTATTTCTCGTTAAAAAAACAGTGTACCCAGCGTCTCGTAAAATTTTCCCAAGCAATAAACTGTATTGCAAAGTGATATGCTTTTCCACTGTCTTCATACTGCCTGTTGTCCCAGGGTCTTTTCCACCATGTCCAGCGTCAATAATAATAACCTTACCTCTTCTTTTTTGCACGTAATAATTATCTTTAATCATTATTTTATCGATCAAATTGTTAATTTTTGAAGAGGCATCAATTTCTGCTATACGCTCCAAAATTGTTTCCAAATCCACCTGACCAGATAACTTCGAAGGAACATCTAAAGCTTTTACATTATGAAATACAAATATTGCAACGATACTAAGAAGCCAAGGCATAGACTTCTTCAATTAATTGTATAAATACTGATTGCTTACCAATGTTAAGAACACGCACAGCTTGACGCAAGTAAGATATTTTTTGAGTAACGCTTGAAATTCTTTCAAATGCAAAGCTATCACTTTCTTTTCGTGCAATTTTACACAGTTGATATTCCAAAAATAAAAATAATTTTTTTTCTATCGTTTTATCAATTTTAGTATTTAACATCTGGAAGACATCATCAAACTTCATTATTTGTACACTAAGCAATTCTTGATATATTTCAAAATCATAACCTGCATCTTGAAATAACTCAAAGTTTTCCTCAATTTTAAAGAATTTTACAAGCACTGAAAACTCATTTTGTGTCGTAATATTTTCAGAAATTACTAAGCTACGAGATTTTATTGTTGCAGGAATAGCATTTATACTAGAATAAAGTAAATAAAATACAGTGCCTCTTGGTGGCTCTTCAGTAATTTTTAACAAAGCATTTAGTGCTGAAACTGAAGCATTCTCAATGCCCTCGATGACAATAATTTTATTGCTACCAAATGATGTATTTTGTGCATACGAAGAAATTGATCGTGCATGCTCAACTTTTAGCGGAACTCTATCTTTGATATGATTTGTATAAAATAGAAAATCAGGTGAAGCAAGTATACTGTCTTTTTCAAGGTTATAGCGGAATGTAAATAGCTCAATTAACAATTTACATTCACATAGTGCGTACAAACTGGGCAATAAATAACAATGATGACGACCCTCACCTTTCCACATAGAAAGGAAAGGGAAATTGTTTTGTATCATTTTTGTGTATTTTGCTCAACTTTTTCTTTTTCCGACTTAATAATTACTTCAAACTCCTCCTTAGACTTTACCTGCTCTTTTGATGGTATTGCTTCGAAGATGCTATCATATATTTTATTTTCAAAAAGTAAATTTTGCACCGATGCCTTCATTTGTTCATTTTTCTGATATATATCAAAAATCATTTTAGGATTTTGCCCATACATGCTAGCCATTGATTCTATATACATCATAAAATCTTGCTGTGAAACTTCTATTTTTTTATCGCTCGCATGGTTCATCAAAAATATGCTCAGTCTAATATCTTCCAATGTCTGTGGCTTCACATCTTCACCCTCTGATTGTGTTTCTTTTTCAACAGGAACCATAGAAGGTGGAACTTCAAAATCTAACAATGCCTTAATTTTTTCAAAAATAATATTTTTTTGGGTGTTTTTATAAGACCCTACATAATTATCAATCAAAGATTTTTTAATATCCGTCTTAAGTGCGTCTAGTGTTTCAAATCCAAGTTGTTTTGCAAACTCATCATCTAATTCTGCTGGAATTTGCTTTAATACCTTTTTAATTGTTACTTTGAATTCAACAGGCTTGCCCGCGAGGTCTTTAGCGTGGTATTCTTCTGGAAATACCAAAGAAAGTGTTTTTTCTTCTCCTTTTGTTAAACCTATAAGACCATCTTCAAAGCCGTTGATTAAAGATTTTGATCCAATTTCTAGCTCATGATTTTCAGACTTGCCACCCTCAAATTCAACACCATCTTGATACCCTACAAAATCAATTACTGTAATATCGCTATTTTCAATAGGACCATCTTTCTCTTCTTTCGATGATCTACTTTTTGCGATGCGTTGTAATTCATTAGCAATATCTTCGTCTTTTACATCGAGAGAATATTTTGCAATATCAACCTTTGAAAAGTCTATTTCAGGAACATTTGGCAAAAGTTCATATGTGACTTTCATAGATACATCTTTAATATTGGCGGTGCTACGGTCTGCCGGCAGGCTAGACTCACTGTCGATATCAATATTGGGTGAAGTTGCAAGTTTGTAGTTATTTTTTTCTGCAATCTCTGCAATGCAGGCATTTGCCTGTTTGTTTATGATTTCATAAAAAGTTTGCCCAAAGTATGTTTCTTGAATAACATTCATTGGTGTTTTACCTTTTCTAAAGCCCTTCAAATGTGCGTTTTGTTGAATTTCTTTCAATTTAGCTTCTGTTTGCTGACCAATTTCATACCCTGAAATTATGCACTCGTGAACTTTTATAAGGCTTCCATCTTCTACTAAACTTGACTGATACAGTGACATATTACAAATAAATTTTTACAAAAGTAATTGCCTTCACTTGCAAGTCAAGAAAATTTTTATACTTATACCCTTGCTTGCCGTATTCAAAGCCATTTTTTATCTACTTTTCCAACACACATAATAATAATTTAGCCTAGTCAACACCTTATTACTCTACACGCTCCGACCTTTATCTTCGCTATGGTTTGTCTTTATCTATTTCTTCTTGTACTTTTCTCTGTCTTCCCGTGCCAGGGCGAATTGTCTGTTCGAGGTCTGACATTAGGTTAGAATCTGGCTTTGGAACTATTACAAAATCATCACCTAATTCTGCCTCTGCTCTTGCATCTGCTTCTGCTCTTGCCTTTGCCTCTGCCTCTACTCTTGCCTTTTCCTCTGCCTCCGCTCTTGCCTTTGCTCTTGCCTCGTTTTCCCTTCTATTTATTTCATCCTTTCTCATCCTTTCCATTCGTGCTACATCTTCACAGCTAAAATCACCGTCTTGCAACTTGTCATGATCGGCATTTAATTGTTGCATAAGTTGAGTATAACCTGTCATACTTTTTTGCAAATTTTTATCTGGATGAATGTTTCTTGCCATTTCTTTGTAAGCTTTGTTAGCTCTCTTTTTAAACTCTGTAATATTTTCATTGGAGCGAGGTGGCTCAACTTTTATAGTTTCACAACACTGTATAACCTCTTCAGGTGTTAATCTTGACATTATAGTAAATATTAGTTATATCAATAACACACAATATATTTAATAGTGCAAGAAAAAACTTTAGCTTTAGCAAATCCTTTTGTTGTAATTGGGAAAGGGTTTTATATTGTATGTGTTTTTTCGTACAAATCCAATGCACTCAAATACCCACCTTCAATATCTCCAGATGCAAGCCAATCTCCGCAAATACCTATCTGCAAAGTATTGTCAAAAAAACTGGCACACCTGCGATGCTCCGTTGCCCTTGCGTATCTCCATAAATGGACTGCAAAATACTGAATATCTGTTGTTTTGAAGTGAATAAAGCGTTTTAATTCCTGTTGCAAAGTATTGGCAATTTCTGCCTGATTGCAATCAATGCTTTGGGTACTCCATGTAGATGTGGCGTGAGAAACAATGGTTGTAGGGCTTTCTACAGAATTTGATTGCAAGTTATTCACAAAGATTGCCTTAATTGGAGAGTCCATAATGTTTGCTACACTATAATTCATTGCTACATTTTTGTTAAATCTTAGCATGAGTGCGAAACATGGTGACATATGGATTTGTTTTATTTGTGGTAAATATTGAAAAGTTTTAGGGAGAAGGTCAGATACTTGAGGCGATGGAATGGTAATTAATAATATGTCAAAGTCTCTAAAAGTTTGGTCTTCAGATTTTAACACCCACTTATGATGTGATCTTGCAATGTTTGTGATTCTTGTATTAAGATGTATTTGTAAATTTTTTACAAGATACTTACATAAGCTATTCATGTATGGATATGACAAATAATATACTTTATTGCTCTTCATTTCCTTTGCTTGCGAGTTATGCATATTAATAACCTTGCCTGAAAATTTCTTTATCACACCTTGATTTATCATTTGTGTACAGAAGTCTTGAAATTGATCTGAATGTGCTGTAAATAACTGACACCCATGGTTAAAACGAAGATCGTCCACCCTCCTTGTAGACATTCGACCGCCAACACCTCTTGCTTTCTCAAAAATTTCAACATCATGATTTTCTGATAGTTTGCTTGCTAAAGTTAGGCCAGAAATTCCAGCACCAATAATTGCAATTCTCATAAATACTTGTAAAAAATAGACTACCCGTTACTAAATACTAATACTTTTATTATACAAATGAAAAAAGCAATAGTATGGTTTCGAAATAGTACTTTACGACTAGCTGACAATCCTGCACTTCATTATGCTGCATCGGGCGGTTATCGCTGTATTTTTTTATACATCCATAACTCTGAACATACTATTGGATCTGCTTCAAAATGGTTTTTATATCATGCATTAACAAGCCTAGAGAATGATATTTTGAGGTATTATAATACCAAATTAATGATTAAAATTGGTCAAGAGCAAGAAATTTTACAACAATTGACAACAGAACGCAACATAGACCTTCTGACATACAATAAAGTTTATGAGCCAAAGGAGATGTTGCTTGATATAACACTTTTACAGAACTTGCAATGTAACATTGAATCATTCAATGGTTCATTATTATTTGAGCCATCTTGCATTCAAAATAAACAAGGTGGGTTTTTTAAAGTTTTTACACCATTTTGGAAAAAACTTGCAAGTCAATTTGGAGAAATTCCAGAGATACAATCCATACCAAGCCATATTGATACTGACAATGTGCAGTCAAATACAACAGTCCAGAACTTAAACTTGTTACCAATGAAGCCCAATTGGGCAAGTGATTGGAATAAGTGCTATACCACAAGTGAAGAGCAAACGCATCAGATACTTGATAACTTTATTCAACATAAAATTGTAACATATACAGATAAACGAAATATTCCATCACTAGATTCAACAAGCCATGTTTCTCCAAATTTACATTTTGGATTAATCTCTCCAAGGCAAATATACTATAAATTATTACCATTTTTAGATAATAAATCAGCAGAACATTTCTTGATGGAAATTTGCTGGCGTGAATTTGCATACTATATTTTATATCACTTTCCAAGTTTGCCACACAAAAACTTTTTAACTAAGTTTAATCAATTTTTATGGCAAAACAATAATGAAGATTTAGTAAAATGGCAAAAAGGAGAAACTGGGTTTCCAATTGTTGACGCTGGCATGAGAGAGCTGCGACAAACAGGATATATGCATAATAGAGTTAGAATGATTGTTGCATCTTTTTTAACAAAAAACCTATTAATAGATTGGAGGTTGGGTGCGGATTGGT
Source organism: uncultured Rickettsiales bacterium (assembly GCA_905480015.1). GTDB lineage: Bacteria > Pseudomonadota > Alphaproteobacteria > Rickettsiales > Deianiraeaceae > CAJQOT01. The sequence goes on from CAJQOT010000067.1 coordinate 28,112, forward strand.
TTAATGATTACCTTGCAGATGCAGATTTAGCATCTAATTCATTTGCATGGCAGTGGGTTGCAGGGTGCGGATGCGATGGTGCACCATATTTTAGAATTTTTAACCCTATTACGCAGGCACAAAAATTTGATAAAAATGCAGAGTATATTAAGAAGTGGATTCCTGAGATAAAAAACCTTTCTATAAAAGAAATACATGCAACAGATGATATTGCTGGATATCATAAGAAAATGATTGATTTGTCGTTTTCAAGAAAATTGGCGTTAGATTTATACAAGCATTTGTAACTCACGACACAACCGCCTTAAAAAGTGTTGGAACTCCAACCTTCCAAGCCTTTATTCGTAAACCATAAATTCTGTTTGTCAGCCAATAAAGTAAACATTGCTAATTGATCGGTAAAAAATACTTGACTTTCGGTCGTATTACATATTTTTTTAGTAAATTTTTGAATATAGATGGAATCTATTCCCTTTGATAAGCGATCTGGTGAAATTTTCTATAATGGAAATTTTTTGCAATGGCAAGATGCTAAAGTGCACGTGTTAAATCATGGATTGCATTACGCTTCGTCTATTTTTGAAGGCGTGAGAATGTATGATGGGAAAATTTTTAAAAATACTATGCATAATCAACGTCTAGTAAACTCTGCTAAAATACTCGATTTTACCCTTCCTTATTCCGCTGAAGAGCTTGATAGGCTTTGCATTGAGGTGTGCAAGCGTAATGATTTACAAAATGCGTACCTTCGTCCTTTTGCTTGGCGTGGAAGTGAGCAAATGCAAATTGCTGGAAATAAAAACAAAGTACATCTTGCTGTTGCTGCGTGGCAATGGCCTGCTTTACATTCTGAATTAAAACGCACGGGGATTAATATGGTTGTGTCAAGTTATCGTCGTCCTCCAAAAAATTGTGCTCCAGTTTTTGCAAAAGCAGCAGGTTTGTATATGATTGTAACAATTTCTAAGCACGAAGCGGAAAGTAAAGGTTTTCAAGATGCCCTAATGCTTGACTATGCAGGTAACATCGCAGAAGCGACTGGTGCAAATTTCTTTGCAGTCTTTGATGGTGAAGTTCATACTCCAACGCCAGACTGTTTTTTAAATGGTATTACTCGTCAAACTGTTATTTCCCTTGCACAAGAACTTGGGTACAAAGTTGTAGAAAGAAAAATATCTATGTCAGAGCTTATAAATGTGCAAGATGCATTTCTTACTGGTACAGCTGCGGAAGTTTGTAGAGTATCGTCCATTACTGATGCAGATGGTACAAAGTATGATTTTAAAGATAATAAAGTATCAATTCATCTTCTTGACAAATACCAAGAATTAGTTAGGAGTTAAGTCTTTTTTTCTTTCGATAAATATGACAAAAGAAATAAAATAAAAATGCAACTATAAATAGTAAAATTGCTAATTTTATAATTGGCATTGCTATGTGTATTTTGTCCATGTTGTCACCAAGATAGTAACCTATGGTGGTAAGAATAAACATCCATAGTGCACTTCCAAGAATTGTATACAATGTAAAAAGCCATATATTCATTTTAGCAAAACCCGCAGGTATTGATATAAAGTGTCGCACAATGGGAAGCAGTCTACCAATGAATATTGAAATACTACCATATTTAGTAAAAAATACTTCAATTTTGTACAACTTTTCTTTTGGGAGCATTATATATTGACCATAACGTATAATTAGTGGACGACCGAGAAAGTCTGCAAGAAGGTAATTTGCAAGAGACCCAAGATAACTTCCTAATACCCCAGAAAAGGTAACAAGGAAGAAGTTTAGCTTTCCTTGGTGAACAAGAATGCCAGCGGGTATCATAACAATTTCACTTGGTAGTGGAAATAAGCTACTTTCCATTGCCATTGCCAGTACAATACCAAAATATCCAAATTGCTCTACAAGGCTAACTATATAATGAGATATCCCTGCAATAAAACTTTCCATAGTTCAATTTTTATATTTCCCAAATATACCTAAAGATGGTAAATCTTCACAAATATCTTCAATTAACTCGATATAATCAGATTCAGACTCTATGATATCGTCTGATATATGATTATACATTTCGTCAACACCTGATATGGCTTTCAAAAAATTCATATTAGAAGATCTATTTCTAAACAAAATTTGCATTGAAAGAAAGCTGGGTATGTCTCTTTTATTATACATAAAAATATGATTAAAATGGTATGTCATCTTCAATGCCTGAAGAATTATCAACAGGTTCTTCGTATGAGCTTGATGATGATGTATTACCATCCTTACGGCTATCAACAATTTCAAGCTTATTATTAAAGCCTTGCAAAACAACTTCTGTTGTATATTTTTCAACACCGGCATTGTCAGTCCATTTGCGTGTTTGCAATGAACCTTCTATAAAAAGCTTCGTCCCTTTTTTTACAAACCTTTCTACAATATTAGAAAGACCTTCGGAGAAAATCACAATACGATGCCATTCTGTTTTATCGCGAGGCTCACCAGTTGATTTATCCTTCCACTTCTCCGATGTTGCAAGAGAAAAGCTTGCAATTTTTTTTCCATCTTGAGTTGCACGAATGGTGGGTTCTTGACCTACATTTCCAAGAAGTATAACTTTATTTACTGACATAAAACCAAACGCAAATTTCTTTTGTAAAAAAGAAGTAGTGAAATACCTATTGTCAAGATATTTTTAAAAAGTAGGGTAATTATATACAATGTTAACCCACTTTATAACTACATTATTTTAAATACTCATCTCAACTTCTTCTGTGTTTTTATATTTATACGATATTTTTGAACCTAATTCACTTTTTGTACTTTGACGATTATAGCCATAGTCATTTTTTCCCACGCTCATAGTCTCATCATGCATAGAAAGGTTTAAATCACCCTCGCCCACGTTCAATATGTTTATTTGTAATGGTGAATTTATATCACTGTTTACACTGCTAATATAACCTCGTTCCTGCACTGAAGTTGAGGTTTGTTGCATATCTTCTTCTGCGTTGCCAATATATTCCAATGCATCGTGGAATTCTTCATCGCTTTCTTCATCGCTACTTATATCACTGTTTACACTGCTAATATAACCTCGTTCCTGCACTGAAGTTGAGGATTGTTGCTTATCTTCTTCTGATACAAAGTAGAATTCTTCATCGTCATCTGTAATGTAATCACTGAGTAGATGTTGGTTATCTTCTATCTTGGTCTCTAATCTTTCTATCCTTCTCTCTAATATTCTTACTTTGTTCTCTGAAATTTTTTTCCTACCCGCTGAATTGTTCAATATGCTTTGATTAAAAAGCAGGCAGTTTTCCCACTTATACATTGGGGCACTATATCGCACACCATACCCAGTGCAATCTTCTTCTCTCTTAACATTATTTTTTTTATCTGTAATAATATTGGCGATATTATTACAACTTCCTTGAAGCATACCATGCATTGTTTTATGCATCTCTAATTCGTCTTGATTCTTTTTTAATTTTTCTTTATTCTCTTTTAAGTTTACTTGATTCCTTTCTAATTCTTCTTTACTCTCCTTTAATTGCTCTATCTTTATACCAATTTCTTCTGCCTCGGTGTATTCTTTTGCCTCGGTGTATAATATATTTTCATCAAAATCCACTCTAATGTCTGCTCTTTTTGTGCTTTCCAATGAATATTCTGCCCAAGCTGCATTATGTTTCGGTAAACTATTTTGTATAGTTAATTTTATTTTTTCTGTAGTCAACGCTGCTGGATTATTGTTTCCCTTTCCGTCTTTTTTTCGCTCGCTCACGAATACTCGCTCATACCTTCCTAGTGTACTATCATCATCAGCGTCATAATTGTCTTCGCCCTCGTAATAACCACTATCCTCCACTCTCCTCATAATAATATAATTTATAATACTAAATCATATTTTTACCCACATTGCAAGCATCTTTATTCTATCTCTTTTCTCCATCTATGCTTTTTCACACTCTATCAGATTCTCATATTCTTGCTTTGAATGCTTGAGCCTGCTTTGTTTATGTGCATTCTATGCACCAAAGAAGCAGAATGGATATTTAATAATGGACATTTAGATTTATATCAATTATTATTGAAAATAGCAAGAGGTAGGCGTAACAAATGCCGTCACATTTTGAATTTACTATTGACGGCGTTTATAGCTGACTTGTGGACGTTCGCAATGTGGTGGCAAGGCAAAGAAAAAGCTCTTTAATTAAAAATTCGGTAACCATGAAGGAATTTCAAGCATTATTTAATAATAATTATCCACATTCCATTATTTCCAATGGTAAAAATAATATTTTATATATAGACTTATACCAATATGCAGATAGACTGCGTACCGCAATGCACAATATTGGTATCACATTTCAAAGTAAAATAATGGTGGTATCTCAATCTTCAATTGAATGGATATTGTGCGATATTGCATCTATTAAGGCGGGCTTCATTACCATACCAACTTTTGCTGACTTATCACACGATACAATTCGATTTCAAATAGAAGATTGCCAGCCTGACTATTTAATTGTTGAAAACGAGGATACTCTGCAACATATTCAGTCTGCTACACAATATAAATTTAAAAAAATCCTATCAATGGAAGAAGGTGTGGTGAATTCTATTTGGAACTTGATTAACAACACTAAAAACAATGAAAGTTGCACAATGAATACTTCTATTGAGCAATCTTCTATTTCTACAATTATTTATACATCTGGTACTAGCGGCAACCCTAAAGGTGTAATGTTAAGCTATTCGAATCTTGCTCATCAATTAAGTGATATTTCATCTTTATATCCTGATATTACAAACAAACATAGAGCCATTTCAATTTTACCATTTGCACATATATTCCAACGCACAATAATTTATTTTTATCTATCTCGTGGCGTGAATATTCATATTGTAAACGATGTCTCAAATATCCTCAGTAATATTAAAAGTATACAGCCCCACCTAATTACCATCGTCCCAAGAGTCCTTGAAAAAATATACGCTCGTATTAAATCTCAAATTTCTAGTAAGCCTAGCATTATTAAAAAACTCTTTTTACCAATGCTAGAATACTCTTCCAATAAAATAATCACAAATACACTGCTTAATAAAATTTTTGATATCCTTTTATTTAAAAAAGTTAAGCAAATATTTGGCAAAGAAATAAAGCTACTTGTGTGTGGTGGTGCAAAGCTGAATCCCAATGAGGAGATATTTTTTTATAATGCAAACATTCCAGTGTTACAAGGCTATGGTATGACAGAGTGCTCACCAGTAATTGCGAGCAATACAAGTGTACATCATAAAATTTTTACTGTCGGAAAGCCACTACCAAGCGTTGAAGTGCAAATTGCACAAAATGGCGAAATTTGTATACGTGGAGGTAGTGTATTTATAGGATATTATGGGCAAGAAAATCGGGATACATCTTCCTTTTTCCACACAGGAGACATTGGATCTCTTGATGAAAAAAACTTTCTTACGGTCGCGGGGCGTTTAAAAGAGCAATTTAAAAATGCCAATGGAAAATATATTAATCCTATTAAAATTGAGTCACTATTAAACGAAATTGATAGCATTCAAAATGCTTGCATTGTTGCCGAAGGAAGACCATTCACAATTGCAATACTTTTTACTCAAATTAACGACGTAAATGTTATACAAAGAGAAATTGATGAGGTAAATAAACACCTTGACCACCACGAGCAAATTCAGTACTTCCACATTTCCAATGAATTACCAAGCGTTGCAAATAATATTATTACACCATCGATGAAAATTCGTCGAGAAAATATTGTTGTAAAATTTCACAGTGCAATTGAAAATATTTATAGCAATGCAAAAAAAACTTGACATTGCATTTCAGCAGATACACATATTTTTAATAAATTTATTTCCCAGTCAAATGAAACTAAAACTACTTCCTGTGTTGGTATTGTCCACACTTGTATTTGCTTGTAATAAAGACAAGTCTACAAATGATGAACAATCAGAATCTAATGTAACTCAAAAGGTTGTATCTGCTATGCAAAGCAAACCTTTGCCTTCAGTAAAATCATTGTCTACAAAGGGTTTTATTCCTGATAGAGTATTCTTTAATTTTAACGATGACACCGTTCAAGACAAATATGTACAACATTTGAAAATGCAAACAGAGTATCTTAAGTTAACTCTTGCAAAAAACCCTAATGCTATGATTGTCGTTGAAGGAAATTGTGATGAAAGAGGCGCAGTTGAGTACAACATAGCCCTTGGAAATAGAAGAGCAAACGCTACAAAACAATTACTTGTAGAACAAGGCATACCTGCAAACAGAATAAAAACTGTAAGCTTTGGTAAAGAAAGAAAACTTGTTGATG